>NZ_JAMOKF010000036.1 GCF_023656545.1 Micromonospora phytophila
ACGATCGCGGTGACCAGCACCGACACCAGCGCCACCGCACACGTCACCAGCACCGCGCGGGCGGTCAGCGTCCGACCGACGCGGGGGCGGGGGGCGGGCGGCCGGGGACCGATCACCGGCAGCGCGACGGTCGGCTCAGCCATCGGCGGCGTACCCCACGCCCCGGTGGGTGCGGATCACGCCGGCCGCCCCGAGCTTCGCGCGGACCTGCGCCACGTGCACGTCGACGGTCCGGGTGCCGGCGTGCGCGGCGTAGCCCCAGACCCCGGCGAGCAGCTCCTCCCGGGTGAAGACCCGCCCGGGCCGGGCCATCAGGTGGGCGAGCAGGTCGAACTCGGTGGAGGTGAGCTGGACCGGTGCGCCGTCGGCGGTCACCGTGCGGCGGGCGGGGTCGAGGATCACCGCGCCGACGACCCGGGGCCGGTCCGTCCCCGCCGGCACCCCGGCGGTGCGCCGCAGCACCGCCCGCACCCGGGCGACCAGCTCGCGGGGGCTGAACGGCTTGGTGACGTAGTCGTCCGCGCCCAACTCCAGGCCGACGATCCGGTCGACCTCGTCGTCCCGTGCGGTGAGGAAGATGACCGGGGTCCAGTCGCCGCCCTCGCGCAGCCGCCGGCAGACCTCGGTGCCGGCCAGGCCGGGCAGCGAGATGTCGAGGACGCAGGCCACCGGGCGCAGCCGGCGGGCGGCGGCCAGACCGGCCGCCCCGTCCCGTTCCAGGTGTACGCCGAACCCGTCCCGGCTCAGATAGAGCCGGACCAGGTCGGCGATGGCGGGCTCGTCCTCGACCACGAGGACGAGGCCGCGCTGCTGCGCGTCGACGGTCACCGGCCCATGATTGCCGACCGGACGACGTGCGGAACGTCAGCGCGTGTTCGGGTTCGGTAAGGACCCGGTCAGTGCAGCACGGCGGGGCGGAACGCGGCGGGCCTCGCGGAGGCGGGCGCGTCGCCGATGGTGGCGACGATCCGCTCCCGGGGCGTGCGCAGCCGGGTGCGGAAGGCGTGGTTGAGCAGCGCGTCGAGCTGCCACACCTGCTTCGGGTGGTGGGTCCGGACGAGGAACCGCTCGCGGATGCCGTCGATCGCGGTGGCGGCCAGTTCCACGGAGTGCAGCCGCGGGTCGGGGCTCCAGGTGACGTTGCTGAGTTCCCGCAGCTCGGTGTTGAGGTGCAGGCGCAGGCGGTGCAGCACCCGGGTCTGCTGGGTGACCACCAGCCGCCGGTGGGTCAGCAGGAGAAGGTATTCGCCGGACATCGGGCGGTCGGGGCGGCTGCACCGGGTGACCAGGATGGTGGCGTCGCCGGAGCCGACGCAGCGCCGGAAGACCGGCATGTGTCGAGTGGCGGTCTGCACCGCCAGGCCGGCCTCGGAGGCGGCCGGGAGGAACGTTCGGGAGAAGACGTCCATGCTCTGCCCAACGACGGGCATTCAGGGGTGACGTGGGTCACGCCCGGTTTTTGGAACTTCCACGCGCCCGCGTCGCACCGCCTGTCCGATCCCGGCGCGCCCCGACCCCCGCCGCGGGATCGGGGCGCGCCGGTGGCTCAGGCCGCGGCCCGGACCAGGCCGGTGTCGACCACCAGCTCGGTGCCGTTGTACAGGTACGTGGCGCTGCTGCGCCCGACGCGCTCCTCGCCCTCCGTCGTGTACCGGTAGATGTCCGAGTCGGCGGCGTCGTCGCCCTGGTCGGTGACCGTGAAGTCGTACGCCCCGACGGCGACCCGCACCTCGACGACGTACTCGTCCGGCTTGGCCTCGACGGAGTACGTCCCGTCGGCGTTCACCGGAACGCTGATCGCGGGGCCGTTCGCCTCGAAGGTGGGCACCAACTGGACCGAGACGTTCCCGGTGGTCGGGTCCACCGCCGGCTCGTCGGCGTCCCGCTGGCCGTCGACGTCCGTGTCCAGCCAGAGCCGCCCGTGCACCGTGCTGGTGTCCGCGTACTCCAGGTGGTTCCAGATGCCGTTGCTGTCGTTGAGTTCCGGCGTGGAGGTGCTGAGCAGGCCCTCCACCTTCAACAGGTCACCGGCGACGCCGCCGGTCACCGTCGAGTCGAAGCCGATCAGGTCGCGCTCACCGGGGGCCATCGGCTCGTGCCGGCACTCCCAACCGTCGGCCAGGGTGACGCACTGCCACGGGAAGGTGGCGCTCTCCGCCGGCTCCGGCCGCAGGTTGGGATCGAGGGTGACGCGCAGGACCACGTCCTCGGCCACCTGGTCGCCGGCGTTCTCGAACTCGAAGACGTTGCGCACCCGGTCGCCGGCGACCACCCAGTAGGGGCGGGTGTCCAGGCTGACGAAACGCAGGTCGGAGCCGTGCGGCTCCGGGATGACGATGCTGGCGTCGTACGTGAAGACGGCGTTCGCGGCGTTGTTGCCGGTGGCCGTCTCGCGGCTGCTCGTGCTGGCCGCCACGGGCACCGTGACCGAGGTGCCGTCGGGACCGCCGGGGAGGGTGATCCGGAGCTTCAACGGGGCGGCGGCCTCGCCGGCCGCGAGGGCCGGGTGGGTGCAGGTCGTGACGGGCACGGAGAGCACGCACCGCCACGGGCTGTCGGAGGGGATGCCACCCTCGCCGGCCGGCGACACGCCGTCGGGGAACTGGAACGTGAGGGTCACGCCGTCGGCGACGGCGCGGCCCTGGTTGACGAGGCCGACCCCGACGCCGACCACCTGACCGCCGGTGGGGAGCCGGGCGGGGTCGGGTGAGACGGTGACGGCGAGGTCGGGGCGCGCCGGAGCGGCAGCCGCCGGGGCGGAGGCGAGCCCGGCGGTGGCGGCGGTGAAGGCGAGGACCGCGGTTCCGGCGCGGAGCGCGCGGATCTCCGGACGGGTGGAGCGAATGCGCTGCATGCAGGCCTTTCCTTGACGGGACGGCGGCGGGGTGCCCGTCGCCGGGGCGCCGACGGCCTACCGGGCCGGCGGTACGACCGCCGTCCGCAGTGGACGTCGCCGGCGTCCACCCGTTGAAGCGTCGATCATCCCGGCGGCGTTACCCGGCAGGGTGGTTCGGCACGCCGCGCCGGGGCGGTCGAGGCGCACCGCCGGCAGGCTCGGCGCCGGGTGCGGCAGGACCGGCTGGCCCGGGTGCTCTCCTCCTCCCGGTCCGCCGCGGACCTGCTGGCGCAGCGCCGGCAGGCGCGGCGGTAGCCCGGCATCGCCCGCAGGGGCGCGGCGGTAGCCCGGCATCGCCGGGTGGTCGGCACTCACCGCGGGTCCGGCGCGAAGAGCTCCTCCAGCCAACCCGGCACCGCGGCGGCGTACTCGACGCGGGCCGGGTCGGGGGTGTCGAGGGCGCGCCGCCAGGACAGAGCGCGACTGACCTTGGTGACGTCGACCGCCAGGGTGGCCGTCTCGCGCAGCGCCGCCCGGTCGTGCCGGTCCGTCCAGGCCTCCAGGTAGGCGTCGCGCAGCCGGCCCAGCGCCGGGTCGCCGGGGCCCAGCTCGAAGGTGTGCGCGACGGACCTGATCGTGACCAGCAGGCTGCCGAACGGATGCGCGACGGAGGCGTCCCCCCAGTCGAAGAAGCGGTACCCGTCGGCGGCGGCGAAGACGTTGCCGTCGTGCAGGTCGTCGTGCTGAATGGTGGGGGCGATACCGGACTCCGCCAGTCGCCGACACTTCCCGGCGAACGACGGCCGGTGGGCGCGCAACCGTTCGTGCGCCTCGGCGGTGAGCCCGCCCTCCCGGCCGATCAGCAGCGCCTCCTCGTCGTCAAGCAGTTGCGCGAACAGCGTCGACAGCCGTTCCGGCCGGTGGTCGGGCACCCCGAGGGAGAGCAGTTCGTCGGCGCTGACGGCGACGGTGCGTTGGAGGTCCGCGTACTCGGGCAGGATCCGTTCCCAGCGGGTCAGGTCGCCCTCACGCGCCAGCAGGTCGCGCAGCGATCCGCCCCCGTCGGGCAGCAGGGACCAGCCGCGCCCGGGGTCCGCCGCGATCGGGTCCAGCACCCGGCCGGGGGCGAGCCGGGCCAGCGCGGCCAGCAGCCCCGCCTCGTGGAGCGTGCCGGGATTGTTCGCCTTGAACCAGGTGTCCCCGGTGTCGGTCGGCACCCGCCAGACCAGCGACCACGGGCGCACCCGCGCCTCGACCGGCCCGGTCACCCGTCGCCCCTGCCGCGCGAGCTCCCCGGTCACCCAGTCCAGCGCCTCGGCCCGCCAGCCCGGCTCGTCCCACCCGACCGCCACGGCCCCGCCACCCGCATCCCCATCCACGCCGGGCAACCTAGCCGCCCCCGCACCGCCGGACCACCGCAATTCCGTCCCCGGCACGGTCACGGTCGCGACGGACCGGCACCACGTGCCCGCGACCGGAAGCGTGACGGATCGGCACCGGCAGCGCGGGTCGGTGACCGGAGGCGGGACGGCCCAGGTGGGGTGGAGGGGGCGGGCTCAGAGGAGTTCGACGATGGTGGCGTTGGCCATGCCGCCGCCCTCGCACATGGTCTGCAGGCCGTAGCGGATGCCGTTGTCGCGCATGTGACCGAGCATCGTGGTCATGATCCGGGCGCCGGACGCGCCGAGGGGGTGCCCCAGCGCGATCGCGCCGCCGCGCGGGTTGAGCCGCTCCGGGTCCGCCTCGGTCTCCGCCAGCCAGGCCAGCGGCACCGGGGCGAAGGCCTCGTTCACCTCGTACACCCCGATCTCCTCGATGCCCAGCCCCGCGCGGCGCAGCGCCTTCGCGGTGGCCGGGATCGGCGCCGTGAGCATGACCACCGGGTCGTCGGCGGCGACCACGGCGGTGTGGATGCGGGCCAGCGGGCGCAGCCCGTGTCGGCTGGCCCACTCGCTGGTCGTCACGGCGAGCGCGGCCGCCCCGTCGGAGATCTGCGACGCGGAGCCGGCGGTGACCACGCCGTCGGGCCGGAAGGGGGTGGGCAGCTCGCCGAGCTTCTCCAGCGAGGTGTCGCGCCGGATGCCCTCGTCGGCGGCGAACTTGCCGCCGTCGGCCAGGGCCACCGGGGCCAGCTCAGGGTCGAAGGCGCCGGCGTCCTGCGCGGCGGCGGCCTTCTCGTGGCTGGCCAGCGCGAACTCGTCGAGCTGGGCCCGGGAGAACCGCCAGCGCTCGGCGATCAGCTCGGCCCCGACGCCCTGGTTGAACGGCAGCGGCGCGTCGGCGGCGAAGCCCTCGACGCCCCGGTAGCGGTCGCGCAGCTGGTCGCTGAAGGGCATGCCGCCGGCGACGCTGGAGCCCATCGGCACCCGGGTCATCGACTCGACGCCGCCCGCGACGACCAGGTCGGCCTGCCCGGAGAGCACGGTGGCGGCGGCGAAGTGCAGCGCCTGCTGGCTGGAGCCGCACTGCCGGTCGAGCGTGGTGCCCGGGACCGACTCGGGCCAGCCGGCGGCCAGCACACCGTTGCGGGCGATGTTCCACGACTGCTCGCCGACCTGGGACACGCAGCCCCAGACCACGTCGTCGACCTGGCCCGGGTCGATGCCGGTGCGCTCGGCGAGGGCGCGCAGCACGTGCGCCGAAAGGTCGACCGGGTGCAGGGCGGCCAGGCTGCCCTTGCGCCGCCCGACCGGGGTGCGTACCGCGCCGACGATGACTGCGTCACTCATGACTACTCCCCGGTAACCTGGCTTGTTCCCGATCCTACGTCCTCGGCGGGCCGGTCGTCCTCCCCCGGGTGCGCTGGCATCCTGGACGGATGCATCCGCAACCGTCCCCGGCCCGGCAGTGGCGGGTGTCGCCCGTCCTGCCGGTGCTCAAGCTGACCGGCGCGGTCGCGCTGGCCGCGCTCGCGCTGCTTCTTTACGAGGGGGATCTGGTCCAGTTGGCGCTGGCCGTGGTCACGGCCGTGGCGCTGGCCGGCTGGGCGGCCCGCGACCTGGTCGCGCCGGTGCGGCTCGCGGTGGACCGCGAGGGGGTCACGGTGATCAGTGGCTTCGCGGGCCGCCGCCGGCTGCCCTGGTCGAGCATCGAGGCGATCGCCGTGGACCGCCGCGCCCGGATGGGCCTGACCAGCGAGGTGCTGGAGATCGACGCCGGGGAGTCGCTGCACCTCTTCGGCCGGCACGACCTGGGCGCCGAACCGGCCGAGGTCGCCGACACCCTGCACGCCGCCCGCCCGGCCTGACGCCGGCCCCCGGGACGGCCGGCGCGCCCCTATCGGGACGCCGGCGGCCGGCCCGCTCGCCACGGGCGGTGGTCAGCCGCCGAGGATGACGGCCGTGCGGACCAGGGCCAGCCCGAGCAGCGCCGCCACGATGACCGCGCCCCCGGCGACCTGCACCAGCGTGCGCCGGGACCGCGGGGCGTACGCGAGCACGAGCGCTATCAGCCCACCGACCACCAGCCCGCCGAGGTGGCCGGGGATGGAGATGCCCGGGACGGTGAACGTGAAGACCAGGTTGATCACCAGGATGGGGAGCACCTGGGAGATGTCCCGCCCCATCTTCCGTTCGATGATGACGAGCGCGGCGAAGAGACCGAAGATGGCGGTCGAGGCGCCCGCGGTGAGCCGGTTCTGCTCGCTGAACAGGTAGGCGGCGACGTTCCCGCCCAGGCCCGAGACGAGATAGAGCGCCGCGAAGCGCAGCGGCCCGAGGTTGGCCTCCAGCGACCGGCCGAGCACCCACAGCGCCCACATGTTGAGCAGCAGGTGGATCACGCCGTAGTGGAGGAACATCGCGGTGACCAGGCGGTACCACTCGCCCTCGGCGATGCCGCCGACCGTGCCGTCCGGGAAGAGCGCGCCGCCGAGCACCGCACCCCAGTCGGTCAGCGGCGTGCTGCCGCCCATCAGCCCGCCGAAGCCGGAGCCGCCGACGGCGGCGTCCCCGCCCCGGTCGGAGGCGATGGAGAGGACCATCAGCAGCACGTTCAGCGCGATCAGCGCCTTGGTCACGTAGCCGTGCCGGCCGGCGGCACCGCCACCGAAGGCGGTACGCGCCGGCCGCACACTACGGCGTCCCTCTGCCACGCATTCCGGGCACTGGAACCCGACGGACGCCTCCCGCATGCAGTCCGGGCAGATCGACCGGTCACAGCGGGTGCAGCGGACGTACGTCTCCCGGCCAGGGTGCCGGTAACAGACCGGTGTGGTCGGCGGGGACTCGCTCACGCCGCCCGCCTTCCGCCCGGGGCCACGCGGCCCACGAGCCGATCCCCGGTTCCGGAGCGCTCAATCATGTCGGCAAAGGTACCTCGCACCTGCCTCAGGAAGCGCTGCGCTCGATCTCGACCCGCTCGATGACGACGTCCTGCAGCGGCCGGTCGTTCGGGCCGGTCGGGGTGTTGGCGATCGAATCGACGACCTTCACCGACTGCTCGTCGGCCACCCGCCCGAAGATGGTGTGCCGGTTGTTCAGGTGCGGCGTCGGCGAGACGGTGATGAAGAACTGCGAGCCGTTGGTGCCCGGCCCGGCGTTCGCCATCGCCAGCAGGTACGGCTGGTCGAAACGCAGCTCCGGGTGGAACTCGTCACCGAACTGGTAGCCCGGGCCGCCCCGGCCGGTGCCGGTCGGGTCGCCCATCTGGACCATGAAGCCGCTGATCACCCGGTGCGAGATGGTGCCGTCGTAGTACGGCCCGCTCCCCGGCTGGCCGGTACGCGGGTCGGTGTACTGCGCGGTGCCCTCGGCCAGTTCCACGAAGTTGCGGACGGTCTTCGGAGCGTGGTTGGGGAAGAGCTCCAGCCGGATCGGGCCGGCGTTGGTGTGCAAGGTGGCGTAGACAGCCTCGGCCACGGGTACTCCTCACTTGTTGGTCAGTTCCATGCGGATCCTCCCATGTGCCCGATCTGGCAGTGCGGAGGCATCCGAAGGTGGAGGATGACGAAGGAACAACTCCCAGGAGGTGGGACCGTGTTTGGAATCGGGCGGCGCAAGACCCAGGGGCAGCTGGCCAAGGCGGAGCTGAACCAGGGCATCGGTCACCTGAGGCAGGCGGCCACGTACGCCGCGAAGGGTGCCGGGTCCAGCGTCGGGCCGCGGGTCCAGGCGGCCCGGGGTGCGGTCGCGCCGACCGCCGTCATCGTGCGGGACCGCGCGTCCAGCGGCTTCGCGTCGACGGTGGCGGCACTGGCGCCGCTGGCCCTGGTCGTCCGCAACGCCCAGGCCGAGGCGGCGGGCAAGGCCCTCGCCAGCCGGAAGGCCGCCTCCGCCAAACAGGCCGCGGTGGCCAGGAAGGTCAAGGCGAAGAACATGAAGGCGTCGAAGAAGAAGTCCCGCCGGGGCGGGTCCATGTTGACCGGTCTGCTCGCGGCCGGGGCGGTGGCCGGTGTGGCCGGCGCGATGGCGATGCGTCGCCGTCGTGAGCAGCAGGAGTGGAGCGAGTACGACCCGACCCGCACGCTGGAGCCGATGCGCGACGAGGTGGAGAGCATCGAGGTCAGGACGCCGTCGGCCGGCGGCGCCAAGGTGCCCGACTCGTCCACCATGTCCAGCGGCTCGGGCGTGGCCGGCGGCCCGACCGGCGCCGGCAGCTCGGCGGTGGCCGGGGGCGACAGCGCCTCCACCACCAGCCCGGGCAAGCAGTCCACGGTCCGTGCGACGGACAAGGTGCCGTCGGTGGCCGAGGGTGCCAAGGACGTCTCCGGCCGTCCGGCGGACGACCTCACCAAGGCGCTGGGCAAGGACACCGCCCGCACCAACGGTCGCCGCTGATCCAAGGTCGACGGAAAGCGCCGGCGAGGCGGGCTCACCCCCGTACCGCCGGCGCTTCCGCGCGCCCAGCCCTCGCCCTCACCCTGGCCCTCGCCCTCGCCCTCGCCCTCGCGATCTTGCAGTTTCCGCCCGGACGAAAGCCGCGAATGCCGCGAACGAGGGGCTTCGGCGACCTGGTGGCCTTGCGCCGCCCGCCACGGGCAGGCCCATCGCAACCGGGTGATCGCGGCGGGTGACGGGCCGTGCCGGGTGGGTCAGAGCCAGCCGTTGCGGCGGAACCAGCGGTAGAGGGCGAGCGAGATAGCCAGCATCAGGGCCAGCACGACCGGGTACCCGTACGTCATTCGCAGCTCGGGCATGACCTCGAAGTTCATGCCGTAGATGCCGGCGATGGCGGTCCAGACCGCGGCGATGGCCGCCCAGGCGGCAATCTTGCGCATGTCGTTGTTCTGGTCGACCGTGACCTGGGCCAGCCGCGCCTGGAGGATCGAGTTGAGCAGGTCGTCGTAGGAGTTGACCTGCTCGACGGTGCGACTGAGGTGGTCCTGCACGTCCCGGAAGTAGCGGCGGACCTCCTTCGGCACGTCCCGGTTCATCTGCGCGGTGAGCGTCATCAGCGGGCGTTGCAGCGGCGTCACCGCCCGCTTGAACTCCACCAGCTCCCGCTTCATCTGGTAGATCCGCTGGATCCGGCCGCTGGCCTGACGGTCGAACACCTCGGTCTCCAGGTCGTCCAGGTCGTCCTCGATCTGGTCGGCGACCTCCAGGTAGAGGTCCACCACCCGGTCGGTGACCGCGTACGCCACCGCCCAGGGCCCCTGGAGCAGCAGCTCCTGCTTCTTCTCCAGGTCCGCCCGGACGGGGGCGAGCCGGCAGGCGTCCCCGTGCCGGACGCTGATCAGGAAGTTCGGGCCGATGAAGAGCATCACCTGGCCGGTCTCGACGACCTCGGAGTTCTCGGTCAGCTCGACGTGCTCGCAGTACCGGGCGGTCCGCAGCACCAGGAAGCTGACCTCGCCGAACTGCTCCAGCTTGGGACGCTGCTGGGCCTTGACCGCGTCCTCGACCGCCAGCTCGTGCAGCCCGTACGTGGCGGCGATGGCGGACATCTCGTCCAGCTCCGGCTCGTGCAGCCCGAGCCAGACGAAGCCGTGCTCCTCGCGGCGGGCCGCGGCCAGCGCCTCGGCGTAGTCCCGGTCACCGGGCTGCCGCCGGCCGTCGACGTAGAGCGCGCAGTCGACGACGGCGCTGCGCTGCGGGCCGATCGGCGCCGCGGTGCGTGGGGAGCCGTCGGCGTTGAGCCGGCGGGTCATCGCCCGCACCGGCGCCACCCAGTCCCGCGGCCTGAGCAACCCGCCGTTGGGCGACGCCGTCCGCCCCCGCTCCACCCGGTCCGTCATCGCGCCCCCTCCCGCGCTCCGCTGCGGCTTGCAGGGTACGCCGACGCGAATGATCACCGCGGGTGACGAGCGGGCGAGGGGGTGGCGCCGGGTGGGCCGGGCCGTATCGGGGGGTGAGGGGACGGCACGGCCCACCCGGCGCCCTGTGGGGGCGGGGGTTGTGCTGGTCGCGCCGCTCCACGTGTCGCCGGAGGGCCGGGGCGGGCCCGTCGCCGGGCGCGGAAGGAACCGACGCCCAGAGGTGATTTCGGCTACACGTGGTGAGTGACGCTCGCAGCATTGTGGGCCGTCGGCCGCCCCGGCGGGAGACCCGGAACGACCGCTATCGCCGTACTGTCAGAAACCCGACAGAAATCAGCCCCGTACGGCCGCCATCGCCTCCGCGAGCCGCCGGACGCCCTCGTCGATCCGGTCGGCCGTGACCGCCGAGTACGCCAGCCGCAGCGCGTGCCGGCCGCCGTCGACGACGAAGTCGCTCCCCTTCACCACCGCGACCCCGCGCTCGGCCGCCGCCGGGGCGAGCTCGTCGACCAGCACGTCCTCGGGCAGCTCGACCCAGAGGAAGTAGCCGCCGTCCGGCTCCACGAACCGGGCCTCCGGGATGTGCCGGCGCAGCGACTCGGCGAGCACCCGGGCCCGCTCCCCGAGGGCGGCCCGGACCGTTTCGATCGAGCGGTCGATGTCGCCGGAGACGCAGAACTGGTGCACGATCGCCTCGGAGACCATGCCGGGGGAGATGTAGAGGCTGGTCGCCTTCTTCGCGATGTCGGCGATCAGGTCGGCCGGGCCGACCAGGTAGCCGACCCGCACGCCCGGGCAGACCGTCTTGGTGAAGCTGGAGGCGTGCACCACCACGCCGCGGGTGTCGAGCGACAGCATCGACGGCAGCGCCTCGCCGCGGAACCGGATGTCGGCGTACGGGTCGTCCTCGAAGATCGTGAACTCGTACTCGGCGGCGAGGTCGAGCAGCTCACGCCGCTTCTCCAGGGAGAGGGTCACCCCGGCCGGGTTCTGGTAGTTCGGGATGACGTGCGCCAGCCGCGGACGCACCCCCGACTCCAGCAGCTTGCGCAGCTCGGCGGTGTCGAGCCCGTCCGGCTGGATGGTGACGCCGTGCAGCTCGCTGCCCATCCGCTGGAGGTTGAGCAGGGTCCGGTCGTACGTCGGCCGCTCCACCACCACCGCGTCGCCGGGGCGGACCAGGTGGTCGAAGAGGAACGCGTCGGCCTGCAACGAGCCGTTGGTGATCAGCACCTGGTCGGCGGTGACCCCGTGCTTCTCGGCGATCCACTTCCGCAGCGGAAGGTAGCCGACGGAGGTGCCGTACGCCGTCACACCGGCGGGATCGGCGTCGAACGCGCGGACGGCGGCGGCCTTGAGCCCCTCGACATCGACGATGTCCAGCGAGGGAGCGCCACGGGCGAAGGAGATCAGCTGCTCGGCGGTCATGGCTGTTCAGCGTACGGAAGGCGACGGGGTGCGCGCGGACGGCACGGCGATGTCCGCATCCTGAGCCACCGGGTCGGGTGACCTGCGTCGACGGGTCGGCGACAGGTCAGACCGGAAGGCCGAGCGGGTCGTGCTGCGCTTCCCGGGAAAGCCCCTCCACGTGCAGACCGAGCGCCGCGATGAGCTGCCCCCAGTCGAAGTAGGACCGCCACGCCGCGATCCGGCCGCGCCGGACCCGGACCACGTCCACCACGTCCCAGCTGACCGCCCGGCCGGTGGGCGCGACGGTGCCGAACGGGGTGTGCAGCACGCCGGTGTGGGTGCCGGTCAGCCGCTGCTCCACTGCCGCCCCACCGGCGGTCTGCACCGAGCCGGTCCGGTCCACCCGGAGATCCGGGAAGGCCCCGGTCCAGGTGCGCAGGAGGGCGGGCAGCTCGATCGGGCGCACCGTGACCCCGGGCATGGCGTAGAAGGCGTCCGTCGCGTACAGGTCCGGCAGCCGGGCCACGTCCCGCCGCAGGAGCATCGCGTACTGCTGTTCGACCAGTCGATCCGCGCCGCGCATGAGGACCTCCCCCACGGATCGCGGCCCGTCCGCGCCCGCAGGGGATTCCTACCCGTCGATCGGGCCGGTACACCCGCGACGGAACAGCCGTCTCAGCCGGTGTTGACCATCCGGTTGGCCGACCAGACCCGCATGATGTCCCGGACGGAGATCACCCCGGCCACCTCGCGCCCGTCGAGCACCACCAGGTGCCGGAAGCCGCCCCGGGCCATCGCCGCGGCCGCCTCCTCGACCGTCCACTCCGGCCCGGCGTAGACCACGTCCCAGGTGAGGTGGGCGCCGGTCCGCTCGACGTCGCAGTCCAGGCCTGCCCCGATGGCGTTGAGCACGTCGCGTTCGGTCATGATGCCGACCCCCTCGGAATCCGGGTCGATCACGACCGCCGACCCGATACCGCGGGCCGACATCATCTGGGCCGCCTGCCGGAGCGTGTGCTCCGGACCGACCACGAGAACCTGGCTGGACATCGCTTCCCGTACCTGCATCACGCATCACCCCTTTGGGACGGTGGCATCCGGTAGGGACATGTTCCGCCCCCGATGTTTCCGGGACAAGACCGCATGTCGCCGGGATGCCGGGCCGCTCGCTACTGTCGTGACGTGTCCACCGAGCCTCTGCGCTGCGCCGGCGCGCTGATCGTCGACGACGACGGCCGCCTCTTCTTTCAGCGCCGGTCGCCCGACCGGCGCCTCTTTCCCGACTGCTGGGACATCGTCGGGGGGCACCTGGAACCGGGCGAGACCGTCCAGGACGCGTTGCGCCGCGAGGTGACCGAGGAGACCGGCTGGGCCGTGTCGCACGTGCTCGGCCCCGTCGGCGAGTACCGGTACGTCGGTGACGACGGTCTGGCCCGCGTCGAGAGCGACTGGCTGGTCCGGGTGGACGGCGATCTGGCCCGGCCGAGACTGGAGGAGGGCAAGCACACCGAGTTCCGCTGGCTCGCCGCCGACGAGATCGGCCTGCTCGACGAGCACCGGGACGTCAACGACGGCCTGATCCGGCGGATCGCGGAGGAAGGCTTCGCCGCCCTGCGCTCGATCGGTCTGTGAACGACACCGTCGAGCTGGCGCCGCACCTGTTCGCCGGCCTGGTCGCTCCGGCCGTCGACCGGACGTTCGTCGCCGGCATGCTCGCCGGCCGCGACGGCGGCGGCGCCGAGCTGAGCCAGCGGTACGGCGGACCGGCGGCCACCGGCTTCCTGGTGGAGTTCCGTACCCGGCTCGCCGCGCCCGGCGGCACGGTCGACGGGGCCGGGTTCGCGGCGGTCACCCGTTACCGGGACCCGGCCGAGTGCCGGCGGGCGCTGGACAAGCAGGTCGCCCACGGGATGATCCACCGCCGCGC
Organism: Micromonospora phytophila; assembly: GCF_023656545.1. Classification (GTDB taxonomy): domain Bacteria; phylum Actinomycetota; class Actinomycetes; order Mycobacteriales; family Micromonosporaceae; genus Micromonospora; species Micromonospora phytophila. Next base: position 13,372 of record NZ_JAMOKF010000036.1, read on the forward strand.
GGACGGCGGGCTCGCCGCCACCGAGCGGGGCCTGGCCTTCCTCGCCGAGATCTGGCAGGTGCACGCCGAGGTGACCGAGGAGCTCTGGGCCGGGCACGACGACCGGTTGCTCCGGCTGGTGGAGGCGCTCGGCCGGGTGCTCGCGTGCGCGCTGGTGCTCGCCGACGAGGAGGACGCGGGCCCCGGCGAGGCGTTCGCGGCGATGGCGCCGCCGTACGAGCCGGACGGCACCCCGCCCGGGGTGCTGCTGCTCAACCGGCTCGGCACGCTGCGCTACCACCGGGCCGACGCGCACGCCGCCGCGTGGACCGCCGCGGGGCACACCGCGTCGAGCGTCGCCGCGCTGCCGGACGGGCCGGAGCGGCTCGCCATCGAGCTGGAAACCGACCGCCGGGCGGCCGGCCCGTACGCGGTGCTCACCGCCGGGGAGCGGCTGGCCGTCCTGGCCGACCTGGCGGCCCTGCCGGGCTGAACCCGGTTGGCCACGGCCCCGCTGTCACGCAGCGCTATCCTCCACCGGTGACCGGGAGTCGTACGAGGGAGGACGCATCAATGATCGGGATGGTGCTCGCAGCCGGGGCAGGGCGTCGGCTGCGCCCGTACACCGACACCCTGCCCAAGGCGCTGGTGCCGGTGGACGGTGAGACGACCATCCTCGACATCGCGCTGCGCAACCTCGCCGAGGTGGGGCTCACCGACGTCGTGATCGTCGTCGGCTACGCGGCCGACGCGGTCCGCGACCGGCAGGCCGACCTGGAGAAGCGGTACGGCGTCACGCTCACCCTCGTGCACAACGACAAGGCCGAGGAGTGGAACAACGCGTACTCCCTCTGGCTGGCCCGGGAGCACTTCGCCCGGGGCGTGCTGCTGGTCAACGGCGACACCGTGCACCCGGTGAGCGTGGAGAAGACCCTGCTGGCCCAGCGCGGCCCGGGCATCCTGCTCGCCGTGGACACCATCAAGCCGCTGGCGGAGGAGGAGATGAAGACCACCTTCGACGCCGCCGGCCAGCTCACCCGGATCACCAAGCTGATGGACCCGGGCGAGGCGTACGGGGAGTACATCGGCGCGACGCTGATCGAGCCGCAGGTCGCCGACGCGCTCGCCGACGCGCTGGAGACGACCTGGCGGCGCGACCCGAACCTCTACTACGAGGACGGCTACCAGGAGTTCGCCGACCGGGGTGGAGAGGTGCGGGCGGCGCCGATCGGCGACGTCTCCTGGGTCGAGGTCGACAACCACGCCGACCTGGCCCGGGCGTGGGAGATCGCGTGCCGCTACTAGCCCGCACGGTCAACACCCCGCTGACGATCGAGGTCCGACGCGGGGCGGTGGCCGACCTGGGCGCCCTCCTGGCCGACCGGCGGATCTCCGCCGGCGGCGACGTCGCGGTGGTGGTGGGCCCCGGCCAGGGCGAGAAGATCGTCGAGCTGTGCCGGCCCAGCCTGGGCGCGGCCGACGTCTTCACGGTCGTCGGCGGCACCATCGACGCCGCCAACGAGCTGGGTGACCGACTGCGCCGCCGCCACTACGACGCGGTGGTGGGCATCGGCGGCGGCAAGACCATCGACACCGCCAAGTACGCCGCCACCCGCTACGGCATCCCGATGGTGACGGTGGCGACCAGCCTGGCCAACGACGGCATCGCCTCGCCGACCGCCTCCCTCGACCACGAGGGCGGCAAGGGCTCCTACGGGGTGCACATCCCGATCGCGGTCGTGGTCGACCTGGATTTCGTGGAGAACGGGCCGGACCGGCAGACCCAGGCCGGGATCGGCGACGCGGTCAGCAACCTGAGCGCCTGCGCGGACTGGGAACTGGCCCACCAGGTACGCGGCGAGCCGATCGACGGCTTGGCCGTGACCCTGGCCCGCACCGGCGCCGAGGCGCTGATCAACCATCCCGGGAAGATCACCGACGACGGCTTCCTCACCACGCTCGCCGAGGCGTTGATCCTGGGCGGGATCGCGAGTTCGGTCTGCGGGTCGACCCGCCCCGCCAGCGGCGGGGACCACGAGATCTCGCACGCGATCGACCGGCTCTTCCCCGGCACCGGCTCGCACGGCGAGCAGGTCGGGTTGGGTGCGCTCTTCTGCACCTTCCTCCGTGGCGACCCGGAGCGGTTCGGTCAGCTCGCCCGCTGCCTGCACCGGCACGGGCTCGCCACCGCCCCGGCCGACCTGGGGCTGACCGACGACCAGTTCGTCGACGCGGTGCAGTACGCGCCCCGGACCCGGCCGGACCGTTACACCATCCTCGAACACCTCGAGATGTCACCTACCGAGACGCGGGAACGGCTGGCAGACTACGCCGGTGCAATCCGCGACCACCTTGGCTGAGCCGTCCCGTCCCACCGTCGCCGACTTCCACCGGGTCAACCGGGGCGGTGGGCTGTTCAGCGAATCGGTCAGCCAGTGGCTGGGGGCGGCCTTCGCGCTGGTCGCCCAGCGCCTCGGGCTGCGCCCGACCGCGCTGACCATCACCAACCTGGTGCTCGGCCTGGCCACCTCGGTCACCGTGGTGGCGCTCGCCGGGCGGGTCGCCGCCGGGGAGGTGCCGGCCTGGCTGGTAGGGCTGCTCGCGCTGGTCGGCTGGCAGGTCGCGTACGCCCTCGACTGCGCCGACGGGCAACTCGCCCGGGTGACCGACCAGCGCAGCGCCGCCGGCGCCCGGATCGACGTGCTCTGCGACGTGGCCGCGCAGATCGCCCTGGTGGCCGCGCTCTCGGCGACCGCAGTGGCGCAGCGGCCGTCGACGCCGACGTGGCTGGTGGCGACCTTCGCCGGCACCTGGATGGTCAACCTGGTCACCTCGGTGATGCAGGCCGGCCCGAACGCCGCCAGCATGGTCACCTCGACCTCGCTTCCCGTACGCCTGGTAAAGCTGGTCCGCGACTACGGCGCGGTGATCTTCGTGGCCGCGCTGGTGCTGGCCGTCGCCCCCGCCCTCACCCTCTGGGTGATGGTCGCCTTCACGATCGTCAACGGCGGTTTCCTGCTGGCCAGCATCGCCTTCTCCGCCCGCGCCTCGCTGCGCTGAGCTGCCCCCCGAAGCCGGCCAGCGTCTCGACCGCACAGCCGCCCGCCCGCCCCATCCTCGCGGCCGGGTCGATCCGCAGCGACCTGGACGATCCGCACCCACCTGGACATCCGGGCCGACCTGCGGTTCGCGCCGAGCTGGGTTAACGCCATGCTGGGTGGTTTCGCGCCAAGCTGAGCGGTCCACGCCAAGCAGAGCGGTCCACGCCAAGCTGAACCCCACGCCGAACTCGACGATGAACGTCGACATGGGCGATCCGTGCCGAGCTGGGCGATTCGGGGCTGACTTGGGTGATCCGCAGCGACCGGGGCGGCCCGCAGCAGCTGGACTCCGCCACCCGCGCGACTCTGAGTAACCAAGAACCCGCGCCTCCTGGTCACCTCCGATCCCTCCCGTCGCGCCCCTTTGCTCTGCACCCGCCGACGCACCAGCTACTGAAAGTGTGCGGTGCGTGGATGGGTGCAAAGCAAAGGGCCTGCGGGCGAGTAGGGCGGGAGAACGCGCGTGGCGGCGAAGCCGCAGGTCAGCCGACACCCGCGCGCCGGAGAGCGGCGGCCTCCGGTCATCGGTCCGGTGCAGAGCCATCACCCTGAGTTACCCCACTCAGTCGCTGACTTCGCGATCACAGTCAGTAGCAGCAGGTGCGCAGACGGGCTCAGGGCTCGGGTAGGTGCCCAGACGCGCTCCGCGGCTCGGCAGGCGCGCAGGCGCTCAGGCGCGCAGGCGGGCTCCACGCTTGGTAGGCGCGCGGACGCGCAGGCCGGCTCCACGCTTGGTAGGCGCGCGGGCACGCATGTGCGCTCCGGCTTGGTAGGCACGCGGGCACGCATGCGGGCTGCACGCTTGATGGGCGCGGGGTGGCTGCTCAGTGCTCGGCGGGTGCCCCGGCAGCCACTACGCCGGCGTAGATGTCGATGAGCTGCTTGGTCACCACGTCGGGGTGGAAGGTGCGCTCGTAGCGGGAGCGGGCGGCCGGGGCCAGCGCGGCGGCTCCGGCCCGGGCCACCGGCAGCGCGGCGGCGAGCGCGGCCGGCTCCGGCGGCACCACCCAGCCAGCTTCGCCCGCCACCACACCCGTCGGCAGGGCAGCCGGCAGGGCAGCCGCCCCGTCGCCGGGGACGGCGGAGGCGACGGCGGAGGCGACGGCGGCCGGTCCGGTGCCGGCGGGTTCGCGCGGGGTGTCCCCACCGACCAGGTACGGGATGCCGCCCAGTGCGGTGCCGAGCACCGGGCGACCGGCGGCCAGCGCCTCGATGATCACGGTGGGCAGCACGTCGTGCCAGGTGGAGGTCGCCAGCACCACCGCGCTCGCCGCCAAGGCGGCGCGCACCCCGGTCCGGTCCAGCGGGCCGAGGAAGGTCACGTCCGCGCGCTCGGCGGCGGCCGCCTCGACCAGCGGGCGCAGCTCGCCGTCGCCGGCGATGCGCAGCGGGCCGAGCGCCCCGTCCGGATGCCGCCGCCAGGCGTCCAGCAGCAGGTCGAGCCCCTTCTCCGGCGAGAGCCGGCCGAGGAAGAGGAACCCCTCGCCCAGCGGGGCGGGACGGCCCGGGTCGGGGATCGCGTTCGGCTTCACCACGATCCGCCCGTCGGGGATGCCGTAGTCGCGCAGGTGGTCGGCGACCGCCGTGGTCAGCGCGACGAACCGGTCCACCGACTTCCAGGTGCCCCGGTGCACGGCCAGCGTGGTGGCCATCAGCGCGCTCTGCGCCCGCGAGCCCCGGTAGCAGCGGTGCACGATCGCCGGCACGCCCAGGGCCCTGCCCCGGCAGTCCTGGCAGATCATCCCGTCCCGGAAGTAGAGCCCGGAGGAGCAGACCTGCCGGTAGTTGTGCACCGTCTGCACCACCGGCACGCCGTGCCGGTGCGCGGTCCGCACCACCCAGGGCGAGAGCAGGGGGTACGGGTTGTGCAGGTGCAGCACGTCCGGCCGGTGCTCGGTGAGCAGCCGGCCCAGCTCCTGCTGGGCGCGGGGCGCGTAGATCGGGGAGACGGGCAGCAGCGCCTTCGCCGTCTTCGGCATCGTCGGGATCTCGTCCGAGCTGCGGATGAACGGCAGCACCTCCACGCCGGCCGCGGTGAGCTGAGCGATCTCCGCGTCGACGATGGTGTTCTCCCCGGACGGCTGGGCTTCCCGGTACCGGTTGTGCGCCACCACGATCTTCACGGGGCTTGCCTTTCGTTCGCGGCCGTGCCGGCCTCTGCGCGGGACTGCGGGGCTCGCAACTTCAATCCCCGCGCGGCGGGGACTCGCGAGCTCGTTCCTCGCGCTCACGGGAAAGAAGGCTACCGTTGGCTGGTGCCCGAACTACCGGAGGTTGAGGCGCTCGCGGGTTACCTGCGCGAGCGCGCGGTGGGGCGGCGCGTCGACCGGCTGGAGGTCGCCGCGATCAACGCCCTGAAGACGTACGACCCGGCGCCGACCGCCGCGGCCGGGCGGGCGGTGGTGGACGCCGGCCGGCACGGCAAGTTCCTCGACCTGGTCCTCGACGGCGACCTGCACGTGGTGGTCCACCTGGCCCGGGCGGGCTGGCTGCACTACCGGGAGACGTTCCCGTCCGCCACCCCGCTGCGCCCCGGCAAGGGCCCGATCGCCCTGCGGGTACGCCTCGACGACGGCTCCGGCTTCGACCTGACCGAGGCCGGCACCCAGAAGAGCCTCGCGGTCTACCTGGTCACCGACCCGACGGCGGTGCCCGGGGTGGCCCGGCTCGGCCCCGACGCGCTCGCCGCCGACCTGGCCACCTTCACCGAGCGGATGCGCAGCCGCCGGGGCCAGGTCAAGGGGGTGCTCACCGACCAGACGGTGCTGGCCGGCGTCGGCAACGCGTACTCCGACGAGATACTGCACGCGGCGAAGCTCTCCCCGTTCGCGCTGACCCACCGGCTGACCGACGACCAGATGGCCACCCTGCACGCCGCGACCCGCGAGGTGCTCGGCGACGCGGTGAACCGGTCGTCGGGGCAACGCGCGGCGGAGCTGAAGGGGGAGAAGCGCTCCGGGCTGAAGGTGCACGCCCGCACCGGGCAGCCCTGCCCGGTCTGCGGGGACACCGTCCGCGAGGTCTCCTTCGCCGACTCCAGCCTCCAGTACTGCGCGACCTGCCAGACCGGCGGCAAGCCGCTCGCTGACCGTCGGTTGTCCCGATTGGTACGGTGAGTGACTTCCCTCACCGACTACGGAGAGGAATCGGTAATCCCGCGTCGAAGGTCCGGTCCGTGGCTCTGGCGGGGTCGCCATCCATCGGTATAGTGGCTCGGTCCCCGGCTTCTGAAATGGCATGGAGCCGGCCAGACGCCATGCGGCACCAGCACCACACGCTGTCCCTCGGGTCCGCGTCGGGGTCGGTGCCCGCGTGGGAGACTGGGACGGTGGGCGACCCGGGCCTTCACTGCGAGTGAGCGGCACGTGTCATGCGGGAGGACATGGGTGAGGTGACGACAAGCCTCCAGCGCCCGGTAACCAACGAAGGCCGGAGCAAACTCGTGCGGCACGTCGACAGCTTCGAGATCCAGCCGCCGACGCCGCCGTCCCACAACGGCGTACCCCGGTCGGCTTGGGCGCGGGCGCGTCGCCGGGTCTCTCGCTGGCACCGCCCCTACACCGTCATTCTGCTGCTACTCGACTTCGCCGCGGCGGCGTTCGCCAGTTACACCGCGATCCACACCTTCGACCAGGCGCGCGCGGGTTTCTACAACGCGCGGGAGGACCCGACCTGGTTCTTCACCGTCGCGTTCCTCCTGCTGCCGCTGGCCTGGGTGGTCATCCTCTGGGGCAACGGGGCGTACGACCGGCGCTACCTCGGCCTGGGCCCCGACGAGTTCAAGCGGGTGATCCGGGCCGGCGTCGCGGTCGCCGCCACGGTCTCCTTCGTCGCCTTCGCCACGAAGACCGACCTCTCCCGGTACACGGTCGGCACCGCGCTGCTCGGCGCGCTGCTGCTGATCCTGCTGGGCCGGATCCTGTCCCGCTTCGTCCTGCACGTCATCCGGCGAAACGCCGGCCAGGCCGCCCACCGGATGGTGCTGGTCGGCACCCTGCCGGAGTGCCTGGAGGTCTACACCGCGGTCACCCGCAACCCCTCGGCGGGGCTGATGCCGGTCGCCATCCACATCACCGACGGCTACGCGGCGGCCCGCGGCATGGACACCCCGGTCCCGGTCTACGCGGGCCGCGACGTGCTGGCCCTGGTCCGCGAGGTCGGCGGCGACACGATCGCGGTCTGCGGCTCGGCCAGCGCCGAGCCCGGTGAGCTGCGCCGGCTGGCCTGGCAGCTGGAGGGCTCCGGCGTCGACCTGGTCGTCGCCCCGCAGCTCACCGACATCGCCGGGCCCCGGGTGCACATCCGGCCGATCGAGGGCCTGCCCCTGCTGCACGTCGAGGAGCCGACCCTCTCCGGGCCGGCGCTGCTCGCCAAGAACCTGATGGACCGGGTCGCCGCCGGGCTGGGTCTGCTGATGCTCGCCCCGGTCTTCGCGGCGATCGCGATCGCCATCCGGATCTCCGACCCCGGCCCGGTCTTCTTCCGCCAGCCCCGGGTGGGCCACGAGGGGCGCACCTTCCGGGTCTGGAAGTTCCGCACCATGTACGTCGACGCGGAGGACCGGCTGGCCAGCCTGGTCGACCAGAACGAGACCGACGGCATGCTGTTCAAGATGAAGCAGGATCCCCGGGTCTTCGCGGTGGGCCGCTTCCTGCGCGCCTCCTCGCTGGACGAGCTGCCCCAGCTGATCAACGTGCTCTGGGGCGAGATGTCACTGGTGGGGCCGCGCCCGCTCCCCGCCGACGACGGCGACTTCCTCGGCGACGTACGCCGCCGGCTGCTGGTCCGGCCGGGGATGACCGGGCTGTGGCAGGTCTCCGGCCGCTCCGACCTGTCCTGGGACGAGGCGGTCCGGCTGGACCTCTACTACGTCGACAACTGGTCGCTGGCGTACGACCTGAGCATCCTGTGGCGCACGGTCGGCGTGGTGCTCGCCCGCAAGGGCGCGTACTAGGCCCGGTCGTCCGAGCTGACCCGAGGCTTTCGGTACCGGGGGCGGCGGCACCGCCAGTTCTGATCCGGGGCTTGGCCTGGCTGCCGGGAAGGGCCAGGATCGCTGCGTGGGTGGCAACCTCTCCGCCGTGTTCGGCGTCGTCTCGCTGGTCACCGCGCTCGCCGCGGCCCTGTTCGCGGTGGTTCGGCTGCGCGGGCGGCGGGGCATCGCCACGGCCACCCAGCGGGCCACGTACGAGGTGCTGCACACCGCCGGGCTGGCCGCCGAGCCGCTGCGCGCCGGGCTGACCGCCGCGAACGCGGCGAAGGCCGTACGCCATCTGCGGGCCCTGGTGGGCGCGGCCGGGCTGGCGCTCACCGACGCCGACGGGCTGCTGGCCCTGGACGGGCGGGGCGGGCACCATGACGCGCAACTTCTCGCGGCGGCCCGGCGGGCGGTGGCGGCGGGCCGATCGACCGTGCTGGGCGAGGCGGAGCTGCACTGCGACCGGGTGGACTGCGCGGTACGCGGCGCGGTGGTCGCGCCGCTGACCGGCGGGGACGGGCGGATGGTCGGGGCGCTGGTCGCCGTCGCCGACGGCCAGCCCGCACCGGGCCTGGTGCAGGCCACCCTGGAGACCGCGCACTGGGCCGGCAACCAGCTCGCCCTGGCGGAGCTGGACTCGTCCCGGGAGCGGCTGGCCCGTGCCGAGGTCCGCGCGCTGCGCGCGCAGATCAGCCCGCACTTCATCTACAACGCGCTGACCGCGATCGGCTCCTTCGTCCGCACCGACCCGGACCGGGCGCGGGAGCTGATCCTGGAGTTCGCCGAGTTCACCCGCTACTCGTTCCGGGCGCACGGCGAGTTCACCACGCTGGCCGAGGAGCTGCGCTCGATCGACCGCTACCTGACCATCGAGCGGGCCCGGTTCGGCGACCGCCTCCAGGTGCGGTTGCAGATCGCCCCGGAGGTGCTGCCGGTGACCCTGCCGTTCCTGTGCCTGCAACCGCTGGTGGAGAACGCGGTCCGGCACGGGTTGTCCCGCAAGCCCGGCACGGGCATGGTGAGCATCGAGGCCCGCGATGCGGGCACGGAGTGTCACATCACGGTGGAGGACGACGGGGTGGGGATGGATCCGACCACGCTGACCGCCGGCATCGCGGAGCTGGCCGGCGCCACCGGCGATCCGGGTGACGACCCGGGCCAGCACGTCGGCCTCTCCAACGTCGACGAGCGGCTCCGGTCGGTCTTCGGGGACGGCTTCGGCCTGGTCGTCGAGACGGGCCTCGGCTCGGGTACGAAGGTGAGCATGCGGGTGCCGAAGTTCCACCCCGGCGTGCGGGTGAACTCGTGAGCGAGCGCAGCGAGCGAACCGACCGGGTCAGCGCGGTGAACGCCTCCGGATTCCTCCGGGTGCTGGCGGTGGACGACGAGCCGCCGGCGCTGGACGAACTGGCGTACCACCTGCGGGCCGACCCCCGGGTGGCCCGGCTGCACACGGCCGGGGACGCCACCGAGGCGTTGCGGCTGCTCCGCGACGGCGACGTGGACGTGGTCTTCCTGGACATCCGGATGCCCGGACTGGACGGCATGGAGCTGGCCCGGGTGCTGCGCCGCTTCGCCCGACCGCCCGCGATCGTCTTCGTCACCGCGTACGACGACGGGGCGGTGGACGCCTTCGACCTGGGCGCCACCGACTACGTCCGCAAGCCGGTCCGGGCGGAGCGGCTGGCCGAGTCGTTGCGCCGGGTGATCGGCTCGAGGGTGGTGCCGTCGCATCCGGCGGCCCTGGCCCGGGCCGAGGAGGACCCGACCATTCCGATCGAGCTGGCGGGCACCACCCGGATGCTGCCCCGTTCGGCGGTGCGCTGGGTGGAGGCGCAGGGCGACTACGCGCGGTTGCACACCGCCGACGGTTCGCACCTGGTGCGGGTGTCGCTGGCCACGCTGGCCGAGCGCTGGGCGGACGCCGGGTTCGTCCGGATCCACCGGTCGTACCTGGTGCAGCTGAAGCTGATCGCCGAGCTGCGGCTGGTCAACTCGGGCTACGTGGTGCTGATCGACTCGGCGGAGCTGCCGGTGAGCCGGCGGCACACCCGGGAGCTGAAGGACAAGCTGGTGCGGGCGGCGAAGCAGGACTGGAACCGCTGACCCGGCTCCAGTCCTGCCCGCCCGTTTCGGCCCGACCTGGGTCGTCAGGCCTTGATCTGCTCGGCGATCCGTACGGCGATGGCTCTGAGCTGCTCGGCGGAGAGCGGGGCCTCGGGCTGGGCGCGAACGGCCTGCTCGTCGACTCCTACCATGTTGCTGACGTTCGCGCTGAACGCCCGGTTGCCGGGCAGCTGGATCGAGACGATGTGCTGCACGCTGCCATCCCGCTTGCCGGTCAGCGTCTCGACTTTCATCCGGAGCCCGCTCGGGGTCGTCCCCTCCGCGCACACCCGGTGGTACCGCGTGTCCCCGTGGCCCGGCGGCAGCTCGCACGGCCAGTGGTGTCCGGAGGGCTGGGCGGACCCGCCGGGCGCGAACGCGTCCCGGGAGCCGGTGGGCTCGCCAGACCCGTGGGGCTCGAACACGTCCGGGGAGATCGACACTCCCAGGGGGCCCTTCCGTCCCCGGTAGGACACGCCGGACCCACCGTGGACGAGGTCTTCGCTGCCGTTGTGGGTGAACCTCGGCGGTTGCCCGTCCGGCTTGCGGGGCTCGCCGACGTAGTCCGGGATCCAGAACCACTTCGAGCCGGGTGCCACCTCGCGTAGCGCCGCGTCGAACTCCCTGCTGAGGCGCCTCGCGCTGGCCTCGGCGCTCTCCTTCGTGTCGAAGACCAGGCGGAACCGGGTGTCCGCGGTCGGCGAGGGGGGTGCGGCCACCGGCGGGGCCGGCGCGCGGCCGGGCTCCTGATCGCGTACGCCGACACCGACGCTGCCGACCACCGCCAGCGCCAGGACGGCGGCCAGCGAGCCGCCGAGCCGCCGGGCGGCGCTGGCGCGCCGTCCTCGCCGGATGATGCCCCCGACGTCCACCCGCGCCGGCGGTGGAGTACCGATCAACTCGTCGAACAGCTGATGACCCATCTGATGCCCCCTCTCAGGACCGGCCGGTCACGGCGGTGCGCAGGTTGGCCAGCCCGCGTGCCGACTGGCTCTTGACGGTGCCGGCGGAGATGCCGAGCGTCCGGGCGGTCTCCTCCACCGAGTAGTCGAGGTAGAAGCGCAGCACGAGCACCGCCCGCTGCTTCGGGGCCAGCGAGCGCAGCAGCGCGGCGAGCCCGTCCCGGTCGGTCACCGTCTCCGGCACCGGGCCCACCACGTCCGGCACTGCCGCCCTGGACTGCTCCCGGTTGTGCCAGGGGCGGCGCCGCTCGTCGAGCCAGCAGCGGGTCAGCACCCGCTGGGCGTACGCGTCGCGGTTCTCCGCCCGGCTCACCCGCCGCCAACTGCGGTAGAGCTTCGCGACGGCGACCGACACGACGTCGTCGGCGGTGTGCCAGTCTTGGCAGAGCAGGTACGCGCTGCGCCGCCAGCGACCCATCCGCTCGGCGACGAAGGCGTGGAAGTCGTCCTCCTCGGCCCGCCTCACCGCGCTGTTTCCTCTCCACTGACCATCACGGCCGTACAACGGAGCGATCGTGCCGCCAGGTTGCACCGTGCTGGCGCGGATTCGCGATGGTCAGGGTCCGATCCGGGCGGCGATGTTCAGGGCCACCGCCCGGGCCTCCTCCATCAGCAGCGGGGCGTCCGACGCAGGTGGATCCTCAGCCTGCCCGGAGATGTTCGAGACGTCCAACTGGAGCCGGCCGGCCGCCGGCAACTCGACGTCGACCCGGTGCCGGACGGAACCGTCCCTACCGACGCTCGTCTGGATCCTCGTCCGGGTGCCGTCCGGCGCCGAAGATTCGTCGCAGAGCGCGCCTTGGCGCCGGTCGGCGGACCGACAGGACCAGTCGAACCGGCGTGCCTCAGGCTCGGCCGCCCCGGACGCGCCGAGGGTGATCGTCACCTGAAGGTCACCCCGGCGCTCGTCGCGCACAAGCGGCGAGCCGATCCGGACGGAGATCGGACGGCCGTCCCGCCCCGCTTTCACCAGATACGCCGGGTGGCCCGGTGACGGGCTCCAGACCGCGTCCGGGGCTTCCGCGAGGAGCGCCTGGTTGACCGCCACGACCATCCGCCGCGCCGCCACCTCCGCCGGTTCCGTCCGGGAGATGCCGGGCCGGATGCCGTCGACGGGCGTCGGGGCGTCCACCGACCGAGGGCCGGCGGCCGGCGTGGTCATGGGCCACCATGTACCGGTGATGCCGTGCGGTCGCTGACCGGTCGCGGCGATCCCGGCGGCCACGGACAGGCCGAGGAGCGCCACGAACGGAATCCAGAACCGTCTCCTGATGGCCTTCATGACCTTATGACCGGAGGATCGCGGCACGGGGTTGCAGGTGCGTTCGGCCGGGTTGGCGATCGGGACAGCCGAGCGGGAATAAGCACCGCATGTCGTACGCTGTACGGTACTCCGTACGAAAGATGGAGGCCGCCTTGTTCGACGCCGCGACCGAATTCGACCGCCAGCTCGACCGCCTGGTGGCCCTGGGCTACCCGGCGCTCGCCCACCTGACCGAGGACGCCTTCCGTGACCTGGTCGCGCCGCTGCGCGCGGCGGCCGTCGCCGGGACGGCGGGCCTGCCCGCGCCGACCGAGGGCCGGGTGCCGTTCCTGCTGGTCATCACCCGCGACCTCGTGCCGGTCGAGGCCCGCGTCGCGCTGACCACCCTCGACGGCAAGCGGAAGGCCGGCATCGTCGACCGGCACTACGCCGAGGGCGACCTGCCGCGCTTCGACCCGATCAAGGAACTGGAGGTGCCGGCCGGGCCGGCGTACCTGCTCTTCGACGTCGACCGGGGCGAGGAGACGCTCAACCTGGCCCCCGCCGCCGCCATGGAGGTGATCACCGGTCAGGACCGGCTGCCGCTCACCATCGACGAGGGGCTCGCCTTCGTCACGCTGTACCCGGCGGCGCTGGCGAAGAACAAGTGCTTCTCGCTGGTCGGCTCCCGCTGCGGCGACAAGCGGGTGCCGGCGATCTGGATCAGCCAGGGTGCGCCGAAGCTCGGCTGGTGCTGGTACGGCAACCCGCACACCTGGCTCGGCTCCGCCTCCGCCCGCCCGGAGCGCGTCGGCCCGGAGTGACGGTCGCCGGGACGGCCGGGGAGCGCAGGCCCCGGCCGTCCCGGCCCGGTCGGTCCGGGAGCCGGAACCGCCAGCCGGCACGGCTTCGCGTTCACCCGCCCACGCTCGCAGCTCCCTTCGTCGTCCACAACGACGGGCCAGAGTCCGTAGAGGTCACCCGGGTTGTCCACCGGGTTGTCCACAGGTGTGGCGCGTTCTCCACAGGTTCTCCACAACGTGCCCCACCGATCTCCACGCCGGCTCCCTACAGTCAGGCCCCATGAAGGAACGCCGGGTACTGGTGGTCGAGGACGAGCGGACCATCGCCGAGTCGGTGGCCGCCCGCCTGAGGGCCGAGGGCTTCACCGTGGACATCGCGGGCGACGGCCCCAGCGCGGTCGAGCGGTTCCGCAGCGGGCAGCCGGACCTGGTCGTCCTGGACGTGATGCTGCCCGGCTTCGACGGGCTGGAGGTGTGCCGGCGGATCCAGGCCGACCGGCCGGTGCCGGTGCTGATGCTCACCGCGCGCGACGACGAGACCGACCTGCTGGTGGGGCTGGCGGTGGGGGCGGACGACTACCTGACCAAGCCGTTCTCCATGCGGGAGCTGGCGGCGCGGGTGCACGTCCTGCTGCGCCGGGTGGAACGGGCGGCGGTCACCGCGGCGCCCGGGCTGCGGCTCGGCGACATCGAGATCAACCCGGCGGAGCGGCGGGTCCGCCGGGGCGGCGCCGAGGTGCACCTGACACCGACCGAGTTCGACCTGCTCGTGCACCTCGCCGGCCGGCCGCGGACCGTGCTGCCCCGGGAACGCCTGCTCGCCGACGTGTGGGGCTGGGCCGACGGGGCCGGCATCCGCACCGTCGACAGCCACGTGAAGGCGCTGCGCCGCAAGCTCGGCGCCGACCTGATCCGTACGGTGCACGGCGTCGGCTACGCGTTGGAGGTGCCGGCATGACCCACACCCTGCTCACCCGGGTCGACCGGGTGCTGGAACTGCTGCCCCGCCCGCTCGATCCGGTGCGGTCGATCAAGGTGAAGCTCGGCTTCCTGCTGGTCGCCTCCGGCACCGCCGGCCTGGCCTACTTCTGGTACGCCATCGGCTGGCTGCCCCCGATGACCTCGGCGACCGCGATCGGCGTCGCGCTGCTCACCTCCCAGGTGCTCGCCCACGGGATGACCTCGCCGCTGCGCGAGATGACCTCCGCGGCCGGCGCGATGGCCCGCGGTGACTACACCCGCCGGGTTCGCGCCACATCCCGGGACGAGGTCGGCGAGCTGGCTCAGGCGTTCAACAAGATGGCCGAGGACCTGCACGCCGCCGACCAGCGACGGCGTGAGCTGATCGCCAACGTCTCGCACGAGTTGCGTACGCCGATCACGGCGTTGCAGGGCGTTCTGGAGAACATGGTCGACGGGGTGGCGGAACCGGACCCGGCCGCGCTGCGCGCCGCGCTGAGCCAGACCGAGCGGCTCGGGCACCTGGTCGCCGACCTGCTCGACCTGTCCCGGCTGGACGCCGGGGTGGTGCCGCTGCGCCGGGTGCGGATCGACGTGGCCGACTTCCTCGACGAGGTGGTGGAACACGCGACCGCGACCGCGGCGGGCGCCGGCCGGGACGTCCGGTTCCGGCTGGAGGAGCCGCCGGTCCCGCTCACCGTGCACGCCGATCCCTGGCGGCTGCACCAGGTCTTCGCGAACCTGCTCGACAACGCCGCCCGGCACAGCCCGGCCGGTGGCACGGTCCGGGTGACCGCGGAGGAACACGGCGGCCAGCTCCGCTTCGAGGTCAGCGACGAGGGCGATGGCATCCCGCACGCCGAGCGGTCCCGGGTCTTCGAACGGTTCACCCGGGGTGACCGGGCCGCCGGCGGCGGAACCGGGCTGGGCCTGGCCATCGCCCGCTGGGTCGTCGAGCTGCACGGCGGCCGCATCCAGGTGCTCGACCCGTCCACCACCGC
Source organism: Micromonospora phytophila (assembly GCF_023656545.1). Taxonomy (GTDB): domain Bacteria; phylum Actinomycetota; class Actinomycetes; order Mycobacteriales; family Micromonosporaceae; genus Micromonospora; species Micromonospora phytophila. The sequence goes on from NZ_JAMOKF010000036.1 coordinate 28,505, forward strand.
GCGCGGCGCCGGCTCCGGGTGCCGGATCCAGGTGTCGCTGCCCGCAACCGGAACGATCCGAGAAGAGGCCGCATGACCGCCCCCACCCCGGCCGACCCGCCCACGCCGGTCGGCCCGCCCACCCCGCCCGGAGCTGCCCCGACCGGCCCGCCCGGCCCCACC
>NZ_JAMOKF010000357.1 GCF_023656545.1 Micromonospora phytophila
ACGTACGGCGCCGGCGACACCTGGGCCGCGGCGCGGACCGACGCCGGCGACACCTGGGCTGCGGCGCGGGCCGGCGCCGGTTCGGCGGAGGGCAGCGCGGTCCGGGTGTTCCGGGGCAGCGACGGCGCGGGGAAGCGGGACGGGGAGGGGCCGGGCGGGGGCGGCGGACCGGCACCGAGCACCGACCGGTCGGACCCGGGCTCCGGGTACTCCATGTATGCGTCCTCATCGGACTCGTACCGATACACCATGTCGCCCAGAGTAAGAGCCGTTGTCCCTTTAGGGGGTAATAATGGGAAATTGTGAGGCTGGTGGCGCGCCGGCGTGCTGGTCGGCCCGCCCGGGCCCGGGCCGGCCGGCCCGGACGGCGGTGCGAGAATTGCCGACGTGACCGGCGACCACTACTTCACCGCTGAGCCCGCGACCGCCGCCCATCCGCGCGAGGTCGGGTTCTCCGTCGCCGGACGCGACTACGCCCTGGCCTCCTCCGGCGGGGTCTTCTCCGCGACCCGGCTCGACCCCGGCACGGCGGTGCTGCTGCGCAAGGCCGAGCTGCCGTCCGCCGACGCGACCGGTCCCCTGCTCGACCTCGGCTGCGGCTTCGGCCCGATCACCTGCGTGCTCGCCAGCTCGGCGCCGTCGGCGACCGTCTGGGCGGTCGACGTCAACGAGCGGGCCCGGGAGCTGACCGCGGCGAACGCGGCGCGGGTCGGCGCGGCCGACCGGGTACGGGTGTCGGCGCCCGACGACGTGCCCGCCGACGTGACCTTCGCCGAGATCTGGTCGAACCCGCCCATCCGGATCGGCAAGGACGAGCTGCACCAGCTGCTGCTGCGCTGGTTGCCCCGGCTCGCCCCGGACGGGGCCGCCTGGCTGGTGGTCGCCCGCCACCTCGGCGGGGACTCGCTGCACGGCTGGCTGGTCGAGCAGGGCTGGCAGGTCGAGCGGCACGCCAGCCAGAAGGGCTACCGGGTGCTGCGGGTCACCAGGTAATTGGCTGTCGCCACCGGCGACGCCTCGGGCAGGATGCCGGCGTGGGATACGTGGACGTGGCAGCGGTCGGGCACATCCTGCCCGACGGCCGGGAGCTCTTCACCGACGTGTCGTTCCGGGTCGGCGAGGGCGCGAAGGTGGCGCTGGTCGGGCCGAACGGCGCCGGCAAGACGACGCTGCTGCGGATGGTCGCCGGCGACCTGCCCGTGAAGAGCGGCGCCGTCGCGCGTACCGGGGGGCTGGGCGTGATGCGCCAGTTCATCGGGATGATCGGCGACGAGTCCACCCTGGCCGACCTGGCGCTCTCGCTCGCCCCGCCGGCGCTGCGCGACGCCGGCCGCCGGCTGGTGGAGACCGAGACGGCGATGCGGGCGGCCGAGGTCCGCGGCAAGTACAGCACCGCCGCCGGCAAGGCCCAGCTGGCGTACGCGGACGCGCTCGCCGCCTGGGGTGAGGCCGGCGGGTACGACGCCGAGGTGCTCTTCGACACCGTCTCCACCATCGCGCTCGACCTGCCCTGGGACAGCGCCCGGGACCGTCCCGTCCGGACCCTCTCCGGCGGCCAGCAGAAACGCTTCGCCCTGGAGCTGCTGCTGCGCGGTCCCGACGAGGTGCTGCTGCTCGACGAGCCGGACAACTTCCTCGACGTGCCCGGCAAGCGCTGGCTGGAGGGTCGACTGCGGGAGTCCGCCAAGTCGGTGCTCTACGTCTCGCACGACCGGGAACTGCTCGCGCACACCGCCGACCGGGTCGTCGCCGTCGAGGGCGGCAGCGCCTGGGTGCACCCCGGCGGCTTCGCCAGCTGGCACTCCGCCCGGGTGGCCCGGCACGACCGCCTCGACGAGCTGCGCAAGCGCTGGGACGAGGAACACGAGAAGCTGCGCGAGCTGATGCTGATGTACAAGCAGAAGGCCGCGTACAACTCGGGGATGGCGTCGCGCTACCAGGCGGCGCAGACCCGCCTGCGCAAGTTCGAGGAGGCCGGGCCGCCGCCCGTACCCCCGAAGGACCAGGACATCCGGATGCGCCTGGCCGGCGGGCGGACCGGCAAGCGCGCGGTGATCTGCGAGCAGCTGGCGCTCGACGGCCTGACCTACCCCTTCGACCTGGAGATCTGGTACGGCGACCGGGTCGCGGTGCTCGGTGCCAACGGCACCGGCAAGTCGCACTTCCTGCGGCTGCTGGCCCGCGGCGGCACCGACCCCGACCCGGCGAACCGCGCGGTCGACGCCGCCGCGCTGGCGCCCGTGGCGCACGAGGGGGTGGCCCGGCTCGGCGCGCGGGTCCGCCCCGGCCACTTCTCCCAGACCCACGACCGGCCGGAGCTGATGGCGAAGACGCTGGTCGACATCCTCTGGCGGGGTGACGAGCACCGGGCCGGGATGGACCGGCACGCGGCGATGGCGGCGCTCAGCCGCTACGAGCTGGCCGGCCAGGGCGACCAGCGTTTCGGCACGCTCTCCGGCGGGCAGCAGGCCCGGTTCCTCGTCCTGCTGCTGGAGCTGTCGGGGACGACCCTGCTGCTCCTCGACGAGCCCACCGACAACCTCGACCTGGCCTCGGCGGAGGCGCTGGAGGTGGGGCTCGCCGCGTTCGAGGGCACGGTCGTCGCGGTCACCCACGACCGCTGGTTCACCCGCTCCTTCGACCGGTTCGTGCTCTTCCGCGGCGACGGCGAGGTGGTGGAGACCCCCGAGCCGGTCTGGGACGTCCGCTGAGCCACCCATCCGGGTGGGCGGTGCCCGGCGGTCCCCGGCCGGGGGGCGGTCGGCCGGCATAGGGTTGATCGCGTGACTGAGATGACCTATCGCCGGCTGGGCGACTCCGGGCTCGTGGTGTCCGTGGTCGGCATCGGCTGCAACAACTTCGGCCGCAAGCTCGACCTCGACGGCACGCGCGCGGTGGTGGACGCCGCGCTGGACGCCGGGATCAACTTCTTCGACACCGCCGACATCTACGGTGAGCCGCAGGGCGCCTCCGAGGAACTGCTGGGCCAGGCGCTCAAGGGCCGCCGCGACGACGTGGTGGTGGCCACCAAGTTCGGCATGGACATGCACGGCATGAACGGCCCCGACTTCGGCGCCCGGGGCGCGCGGCGCTACATCGCCCGGGCGGTGGAGGCGTCGCTGCGCCGGCTCGGCACGGACCACATCGACCTGTACCAGATGCACGAGCCCGACCCCGGCACCCCGATCGACGAGACCCTCACCGCCCTGGACGACCTGGTCCGCGTCGGCAAGGTGCGCTACCTCGGCAACTCCAACTTCGCCGGCTGGCAGATCGCCGACGCCGACTGGGTCGCCTCGTCCAACGGCCGGGCCCGGTTCATCAGCGCCCAGAACCACTACAGCCTGCTGGAACGTTCCGTCGAGACCGAGGTGATCCCCGCCTGCGAGCGGTTCGGCCTCGGCATGCTGCCGTTCTTCCCGCTCGCCAACGGCCTGCTCACCGGCAAGTACAAGCGCGATCAGGCCCCGCCGGCCGGCAGCCGGCTCTCCGGCGGTGGCCGCTACGCGGAGCGCCTCGCCGCCGCCGACTGGGACACCATCGAGGCGATCGAGGCGTACGCCGCCGAGCGCGGGCTGTCGATGCTCCAGGTGGCCATCGGCGGGCTGGCCGCCCAGCCCGCGGTGACCTCGGTGATCGCCGGCGCCACCACGCCCGGGCAGGTCGCGGCGAACGCCGTCGCCGGCACCTGGCAGCCCACCGACTCCGACCTCGACGCCCTGCGCGCCGTCCTCTGACCGACCTCCGCGCCTCCGCGCCTCCGTTGGTCACGGAGGTCGCGGAGCCGCGCGGAGCTGCGTCACCCTTCCCCGCTGCCTTCGCGCCGTCCCGCCGTGCCCGGGTGAGCAGCCCCTCGGCGACGGTCGCGCCGCCCCGCACGGCAGGAACGCCAGCTGGCGTGGAACGCGGGGCGGCGAGGGCATCCGGACAGCATGGCGTGACGACGCCGTCACCCGCTGCCCCTGCCGTCGACTTCGGACGGTCGATGGGAAATCCGCATCCCGCCCTTGGCGGATCCGAGGATCCGTCGTACGGTGACACCCGCAAGTGACCCACGGGAGCCCGGTGCACCGGGCTGAGAGGGGGGCTGTGAGCCCCCGACCGTCGAACCTGATCCGGGTAATGCCGGCGCAGGGAGGAGTGTTGCCGTGCCGTCCCTCGGGCGACTGCATCTGATCACCGACACCCGACCCGGGCGGGACCCGCTCGCCGTGCTGCGGGCCGCCCTTCCGGTGGCCCGCGCCGAGCTGGTCGTGCAGGTCCGGGTGACCGACGACGCCACCGACCGCCAGGCGTACGACCTGGCCCGCCGGGTGATCGCGCTCTGCGCCCGGTACGACGCGACCTGCCTGGTCAACGACCGGCTGCACGTGGCGTTGGCGGTGGGCGCCGACGGCGGGCACGTCGGCGCCGACGACCTGCCGGTCGGGGCGGCCGCCGGGTGCTCGGCTCGACCGCCGTGCTCGGCGCCACCGCCCGCGACCCGGGCACCGCCGCCGAGGCGGTCGCCGCCGGCGCCAGCTACCTGGGTGTCGGCCCCTGCCATCCGACCGCCACTAAGGAGGGCCTGCCCGCCCCGATCGGCCCGGCCGGCGTACGGGCGGTGGTGGACGCGGTCGACGTGCCGGTGGTCGCGATCGGTGGGGTGACCGCCGCGGAGGTGCCCGCGCTGCGGGCGGCGGGGGCGTACGGGGTGGCGGTGGTGGGGGCGATCTCGGGGGCGGCCGACCCGGCCCGGGCGACGGCGGAGCTGCTGGGAGCCCTGGGGTGCTGAACCGACCGGACGTCGCCGTGGTGGGGGCGGGACCGGTCGGGTTGGCGATCGCCTGGCGCTGCGCCGCGGGTGGACTGCGCGTCGTCGTGCACGACCCCGCGCCGGGCTCCGGGGCGTCCCACGTCGCCGCCGGGATGCTCGCCCCGGTCGCCGAGACGTACTTCGGCGAGCACGAGCTGACCGGGCTGCTGACCGCCTCCGCCGCCCGCTGGCCGGCCTTCGCCGCCGAGCTGACCGAGGCCGCCGGCGCGGACATCGGCTACCGCACCGAGGGCACCCTGGTGGTCGGGCTGACCGCCGACGACCTGGCCGAGGCGCGGCGGCTCTGGGCGTACCAGCAGGGGCTCGGACTGCCGGTGACGCCGCTGCGCCCCTCGCAGCTGCGCGACCGCGAG
>NZ_JAMOKF010000358.1 GCF_023656545.1 Micromonospora phytophila
GGCCGACCGGTGGCCGGCCGTTCGCCGCCCCGGCCGCGCGGCGCGCGCCACCCACCCGCCCCGACGGCGGTCCCGGCCGACGCGACGGCTGCCGATCGAACCCTTTCGACGGGGACGATCGAATCCGGTCAACGGGCGACGGTCGAACCGGTCAACGGGCGACGGTCGGGTCCGGTTCTGCGACCGGGTCGGAGAGGGAGAGGCGGCGGGTGGCGATCCGCCAGCCGACCGCGTAGACCAGCGTCACCAGCCCGCATCCGGCGAGCACGACGGGCTCGTCCACGACGTCCACCACGGACGCCACCACGAGCTGGCTGACCGAGATCGCCAGGGTCGCCAGCATCATGTCCGTGGCGAAGACCCGACCGCGCAACCGGTCCGGCACCTCGCCCTGGAGGGCGAAGTTGGACATCACCCAGTTGCTGCCGCCGGCGAAGTGGGCCACGAAGACCAGGGCGAGCACCAGCGGAAACCAGTCGGCGACCGAGGTGCCGAGGTAGGCCAGCCCGTAGAGCGACATCGACAGGGCCAGCCCGGGCAGCAGCCAGGCCCGATTGCCCAGCACTCGCCGCATCAGGATCGGGCCGACCAGCGCGCCCGCCCCACGCACCGCGAAGAGCAGTCCGGTGCCCACCGCGCCGACCCCGTACAACCCGGCGAGCAGCGGGAACACCGTCAGCACCCCGTTGCCCAGGCCGACCGCGGACTTCACGGTGACCAGCGCCAGCACCCGTGGCCGGTGGCCGATGTAGCGCAGCGCCTCGCTGATCGCCGCCCAGGTCGCCTGCGCGGGCCGGTCTGCGTCCCGGGGGGCCTGCAAGGGCCGGCGGATGAGCGTGGCCAGGCCCGCCGCGACCGCGAGGCCGACCGCGGCCACCCAGAAGCAGACGTACGGGCCGGCGACGGCGCTGAGCAGGCCACCGAGCGAGGCGCCGACGACGGTCATCGTGCCCCAGGCCGAGCCCGCGACGGCGTTGCCCGCGGCCAGTTCGTCGGGGTCGAGCACGTTGGGCAGGGCGGCCTGGGCCGCCGGGGAGTAGAACGCCTTGGCGACCGCCACCACGCCGATGCCGAGCATGGCCAGCCAGGCGGTGCCGGCGCTGCGGACGCCGAGGAGCAGCAGCACCCCGAGCAGGGCCGCGACGTTCGACGCGATCATGATCTTGCGGCGGTCGAACCGGTCGGCGATGGTGCCGGTGTACGGCAGCAGCAGCGCCACGATGCCGGTGTCGACGGCCAGCACCAGGGCACCCCAGACACCGCTGCCGGTCAGGTCCGGCAGCAGCACCAGCAGCGGCACCATGACGAACCAGTCCGCGCCGAAGACCACCAGCTCGGCCAGGAAGAGGTTGCGGAAGTTCCGGTTCCGGGTGAGGACCGACAGGGTGGACGGCACCTACGGACCCTATCGCCGCCGGCGTCGACGCCTCCGTCGGCACACGGACAGCGAAACACCCCGACGGGTCGGACCCGTCGGGGCGTTCGCGAACCAGCGGTGTCAGTCAGTCGGCGGCAGCGGCGACCGGCGGCTCTTGGGCAGCCGCAGCACCTCGAACTGGTCGGTGCCGTCCACCAGCGCGGCCGAGGGCGCCGGCCGGGCCGGCGTACCCGCGGGTTGGGAGTAGCCGGCGTCGGCGTCGGCCGCGGTGGCTCCGCTGTGCACCGGGGCCGGCTCGGCGGCCCACTCCCCCGCGGGGTAGCCGGGGGCGTCCGCCGGGGCAGCCGGGTCCGCTCCGCCGGAGCGGCGCGCCCGCCACGACCGGATCGCCTCCTTGGTGTGCTCCACCATGCTGTAGAGCGTCGGCACCAGGACCAGGGTGAGCAGCGTCGAGCTGAGCAGACCGCCGATCACCACGATCGCCAGCGGCTTCGAGATGAAGCCGCCTTCCCCGGTGAGGCCGAGGGCCATCGGCAGCAGCGCGAAGATGGTCGCGACCGCGGTCATCAGGATCGGGCGGAGCCGGCGCCGGCCGCCCTCGACGACCGCCTCCCGGACCCCCATGCCCTGGGCCCGGTACTGGTTGATCAGGTCCAGCAGCACGATCGCGTTGGTCACCACGATGCCGACCAGCATGAGCACGCCGATCAGCGCCGGCACGCCCAGCGGGGTGCCGGTGGCCAGCAGCAGCCCGATCGCGCCGGTCGCCGCGAACGGGATGGAGATCAGCAGGATCAGCGCCTGGGTGAGGCTGCGGAACGTCGCCACCATGATCAGGAAGACGATCGCGATGGCGGCGAGCACGGCCAGGCCCAGGTCGGCAAAGGCATCCTCCTGTTCGGCGCTGACGCCGCCGACGGCGAAGGTCGCGCCCGGCACGTCGATGCCGTCGAGCTTCTTCTGCAGCTCCTGGGAGATGGCGCCGAGGTTGGAGCCGGTGGCCGTACCGGTGACGGAGACGCTGCGCTCGCCGTCGATCCGGGTCACCTGCTGCGGCCCCTCGGCCTGGGTCACCTCGGCGATGTCGTCCAGCTTCACCGCGCCGACCGGCAGGGCGCGCAGCTCCTCCACCGAGACCGGCGGGTTGCCGGCGAAGCGGAGCACCACGTCGCGCTGGCCGCCGTCGAGGGTCACCTGACCCAGTGGCGCGCCGCGGAACGCCTGCGCCACCAGTTGGCCGACGGTCGCCTCGGTGAACCCGACCCGGGCGGCGGCGGCCCGGTCCACGGTCACGTCGACGCGCGGCACGCGGGTGGCGAGGCTGGTCGAGACGTCCTCCACGCCCTTCAGCCCGGCCATCGCCGCCCGGACCTCCTCGGCGGCCCGGGTCAACGCCGCCGGGTCGGCGGCCTGGACGACCACCTCCAACTGGTTCGCCGAGGCGCCGCCCTGCCCGCCGCCGAAGGTGATCTCGCCGACTCCGGCGCCGAGGGCGTCGAACTCCTTGCGCAGGATTACCCGCATCTCCTTGGCGTCGGTCTCGTCGCCGAGCGCCAGCGACCAGCTGGCGACGTTGTTGCCGCCGCCACCGGCCCACGGGTTGTCCCCGCCGCCCGCGGTCACCTGGTACGTCTCGACAGCCTCGGTCCGCTCCAGCACCGCCTCGACCTGGCGGGCCGCCGCGTCGGTGCCGGCCAGGCCGGTGCCCGCCGGCAGTTCCTGGGTGATGTTCAGGGTGTCCTGGCCGGAGTCGTCCAGGAAGTTGGTTTCCAACTGGCGGGAGAGGCCGAACGTGCCGAACAGCACGAGCACGCCGAGGCCCAGCGTGATGAACCGGGTGGCCCACCTGCGGGTGGCGAACCCGATCACCGGCAGGTACGCCCGCTGCAACGGGCTGCGCAGCTCCTTCTCCTCCGCCGCCCGGCGCACCGCCTCGTCGTCCGCGGTCCCGCCGGAGGGCTTGAGGAACCAGTACGCCAGGACCGGGATGACGGTCAGCGAGACCAGCAGCGAGGCGAGCAGGGCCACCGTGACGGTGATGGCGAACGGCGCGAAGAGCTGCCCGACGAAGCCGCCGACCAGGGCGATCGGCGCGAAGACGGCGACCGTGGTCAGGGTGGACGCGGTCACCGCGCCGGACACCTCGCGCACCGCGGTGAGGATCGCCTCCCGCTTCGGCTCGCCGTACTCCAGGTGTCGCTTGATGTTTTCCAGCACGACGATCGAGTCGTCGACCACCCGGCCGACCGCGATGGTCAACGCGCCGAGGGTGAGCAGGTTGAGCGAGTAGTCGCCGATCCAGAGGGCGATCAGCGCGACCACCACGGAGAGCGGGATGGAGACCGCGGTGACCACGGTGGAGCGTACGGAGAGCAGGAAGACCAGGATGACCACGACGGCCATGACCAGGCCGAGCAGGCCCTCGGTGGTCAGGCTCTCGATGGACTTCTCGACGAACGGCGCCTGGTCGAAGACCACGGTCAGTTCGGCGCCGGAGGCGTCACGCAGCTCGGCGAGGCGGTCCCGGATCTCGTGGGAGATCTCCACCGCGTTGCCGTCCGGGGCCGCGGTCACCGCGATGCCCAGGCTCTCCTTGCCGTTGGTACGGGTGATCGCGGTGGCCGGGGCGAGCGTCTGCTCGACCGTGGCCACGTCACCGAGGCGGACCGGGGCGGCCGCCGGGGCGACGACGATGCCGCGCAAATCGTCCAGGGTGGCCAGCGGGGCGCCGACCTGCACGGGGAGCGAACGGGTGCCGTCGGTCACCACGCCGGCGGGGATCGCCACGCCGTTGCTCTTCAGCGCGGCGCCGATTGCGGTCGGTGGGAGCTTCGCCGCGGCCAGCTTCGTCTGGTCCGGGGTGATCACGACGATGTCGTCCCGGATGCCGGTCACCTCGACGGTGCGGACCCCCTCGATCGCCTCCAGCTCGGGCACGACGGTGCTGCGCAGCTTCTCGCCGAGGACGCGCTGGTCGTTCCCGCCGGCGGCGGCGAGCACCACCGCGGGCAGGTCGTCGGTGCCGCCGGCGAGGACCTGCGGGTCGACGCCCTCCGGCAGTTGCGCGTCGATCCGGCTCAGCGCGGTCTGCATCTCGTTGACGACGCCGTCCAGGTCGGTGCCGAACTCGTACTGCACCTGGATGGTCGCGGAGCCCTCCCGCGAGGTCGAGGTGATCTTCTCCAGTCCGGTGATGCCCTGGAGGCTGTTCTCGATCGGCTCGGTGACCTGCGACTCGACGATCTCGGGCCCGGCGCCGGGGTAGGGCGCCACGATGAACGCGGCCGGGAACTCCAGCGACGGCAGGAGTTGCTGCTTCAGCGACGGCACGGCGAACGCTCCGAACGCCGTAATCACCACCGCGATGAGGGCGACCAGCCCTCGGTTGGCGAGGCTGAATCTGGCGAGCAGCGACATCGGCGTGGCTCACTCCTGAGGAAGAAGGCGGGCGGGGGTACCGGAAGTGTCCCCCACCCGATCTCCCCGACCCCCGCGGGGTTCCCACCCCGGATCCCACTCACGGGACCCCGTCCCACCCGCCCGTTCCCGGCGAACCCAGCCGGGTCGATCAGGGGAGTTCGCCGCCGGACCGGGCCGGGATCAGGACGCGAACGTCCTGGTCGGCACGGGCGGGCGGTGGGGCGCTGCCCGAGGGACGCTCCTATGCCGCGTCAAGTGGCTGTGGTGGGTTTTCGAGGCGTCGGTAGAGGTCTCGGGCGATGTAGCGCTTGAGGCAGCGTTTGATTTCGCGGTCGGTTTTGCCTTGAGCGCGGCGGCGC
>NZ_JAMOKF010000359.1 GCF_023656545.1 Micromonospora phytophila
GGCAGCGACGCGGTGCCCGCGTCGACCCGCCGGTTCATGGCCCGGGCCCGGCAGCGCCGGATGCGCGCGGCGCTGCCCTGGGCGATCGCCGCCGCCGTGCTCGCCGTCGCCGGGCTGGTCGCCTGGACCCTGCTCGGCACCGGTCTGTTCGGTGTGCGCGAGGTCCGGGTGGAGGGCGCCGACCTGGTCACCCCGGTGCAGGTACGCGACGCGGCGGCGGTGCCCGACGACGCCCCGCTGGCCCGGGTCGACCTGGCCGCCGCAGAGCGGCGGATCGGCGAGCTGGCGCCGGTGGAGCGGGTCACCGTCACCCGGGACTGGCCGGGCACGCTGGTGGTCCGGCTGACCGAGCGCACCGGCGTGGCGGTGGTGCCGCAGGGCGAGCAGTTCGTGGTGATCGACGGCGCGGGCGTGGTCTTCCGGACGCTGCCGCAGCGGCCGGACGACCTTCCCCTGGTCCGGCTCGCCGAGCCGGGGCCGCGGGACGCGGGGACCCGCGCCGCGCTGGAGGTGCTCGCCGTGCTCACCCCGCAGCTGCGGGGTGAGCTGGTGGAGGTGAGCGTCGAGGGGCTGGCCCGGATCAAGCTGCGGCTGCGCGGGGATCGCGTGGTGGTCTGGGGCGACGCCAGCCGGGGGACGGACAAGGCCCGGGTGGCCAGCGCGCTGCTGGACCGCAAGGCCGACACCATCGACGTCAGCGCGCCGGACGTGGTGACCTTCCGGTGACCGGTGTCCTGCCCGCGCCCCGGGACGTGACCCGTCCCGCTCCCCGCGGCGACACGCCGGGCAGGTCCTTGGCTCTCGGCGTGGGGGCGCTTACGTTGCCCCGAAGGGGATCAGTGGTTGACATAACTGTAAGCCTCTAGTAGAGGGTGAGGGTTTACTCCTGATCCTCGCTGGTGACAGCACTCGTCGACCACTGGTCTGGCCAAGCCGCACCTGGTCGGCCCCAGCCAATCTCGAAGGGAAAGGACCGAGGATGACACCTCCGCACAACTACCTGGCGGTCATCAAGGTCGTCGGCATCGGTGGTGGCGGCGTCAACGCCGTCAACCGGATGATCGAGGTTGGGCTCAAGGGCGTCGAGTTCATCGCGATCAACACCGACGCGCAGGCGCTGCTGATGAGCGACGCCGACGTCAAGCTCGACGTCGGCCGCGAGCTGACCCGTGGGCTGGGCGCCGGCGCCAACCCCGACGTCGGCAAGAACGCCGCCGAGGACCACCGCGACGAGATCGAGGAGGTGCTCAAGGGCGCCGACATGGTCTTCGTGACCTGCGGCGAGGGCGGCGGCACCGGCACCGGCGGCGCGCCCGTGGTGGCCAACATCGCCCGCAAGCTCGGCGCGCTGACCATCGGCGTGGTGACCCGGCCGTTCTCCTTCGAGGGCAAGCGCCGCCAGGTGCAGGCCGAGTCCGGGATAGACGAGCTGCGCAACCAGTGCGACACGCTCATCGTCATCCCCAACGACCGGCTGCTGGCGCTCGGCGACCGCAACATCAGCATGATGGACGCGTTCCGCACCGCCGACCAGGTGCTCCTCTCCGGTGTCCAGGGCATCACCGACCTGATCACCACGCCGGGTCTGATCAACCTGGACTTCGCCGACGTCAAGAGCGTGATGAGCGGGGCGGGCAGCGCCCTGATGGGCATCGGCAGCGCACGGGGCGAGAACCGCGCCGTCGAGGCGGCCGAGGCGGCCATCTCCAGCCCGCTGCTGGAGCAGAGCATGGACGGCGCGCGCGGCGTGCTGCTCTCCATCGCCGGCGGCTCGGACCTGGGCCTGTTCGAGATCAACGACGCGGCCCAGCTGGTCACCGACGCGGCCCACCCGGACGCGAACATCATCTTCGGCGCGGTCATCGACGATGCCCTCGGCGACGAGGTCCGGGTCACCGTCATCGCGGCGGGCTTCGACGGGGGAGCGCCGTCGTACAAGGCGTCCGAGCCGGCGCGCAAGACCAACCAGAACCAGCCTGCGCAGCCGAGCGCGCCGGTCGCGCCGCCGGCCACCATGCCGGCGCCGCCGCAGTCGCCCCGCCGGGTGCTCTTCGACGATGTCGACGTGCCCGACTTCCTCAAGAACGGTTCCTGAGCAGCGCCGATGACCGACAGCCCAGCCACGGTGCGCCCCGACCGGCGTGCCGATCTCGCGGCCGGCCTGGCCCGCGTACGGTCCCGGATCGCGGACGCCTGTGCCGCCGCGGGACGGGACCGTTCCGAGGTCACCATGATCGCGGTGACCAAGACCTACCCGGCCGGGGACGTGGTGGCCCTCGCCGGGCTCGGCGTGACCGACGTGGGGGAGAACCGCGACCAGGAGGCGTCCGGCAAGGCGGCCGAGGTGGCCGCGGCCGGGGTGACGCCCCGCTGGCACTTCATCGGGCAGCTGCAGCGCAACAAGGCGAAGTCGGTGGTCCGGTACGCCGACGTGGTCCACTCGGTGGACAGCGTCCGGCTGGCGCGGGCGCTGGACGCGGCCTCGGCGGCCGGCCGGGACCGGCCGTTGGACGTACTGGTCCAGGTCAGCATCGACTCGGACGCCGCGCGGGGCGGGGCGGTGCCGGATTCGGCCGACCCCGACGTGGGGCTCGGCGCGGTGGCCGAGGCGGTGGCCGGCGCGGACGCGCTGCGGCTCACCGGCCTGATGGCGGTGGCGCCGCTGGGTTGGGAGCCGGAGCGGGCGTTCGCCCGGCTGGCCGAGGTGGCCGCCGCGTTCCGGGCGGTCCATCCAGGTGCCACCGCGCTCTCCGCGGGAATGAGCGGCGACCTGGAGATCGCGATCGGGCACGGCGCGACACATGTCCGCGTCGGCAGCGCGTTGCTCGGAATGCGCCCCACGCTGCGGTAGCCTGACCGCGAGAGAAGCAAATTACATCAGTGTTGTTTGGAAGGAACGGTGTCCCCTGTCGGGGGTCGTGGCACGCGACGCGAATTGCGTGCCAGGGGATTGCCGATCCGCTCCGGTGGGCAGAAGTGGTCCACTCGCGACAAGCGACACGGCACGGGGGCGCGTGCCGCACGGCGGACGGAAGGGCGCGGGATGGGTGCACTGCGCAAGGCGGGGGTCTGGCTCGGTCTGGTCGAAGAGGACGACGAGCGGGCCTACGACGACGGTGGCTACGACAAGGGTGGCTACCGCGATTCGCGGTACCGGCAGAGCCGTTACTCGGAGGAGTTCGCCGACGAGGAGGAGGACGACTCCGAGGAGCCGCCGGTCCCCCGGTCCCGGCTCAGCGACCGCGGTCGGCTCTCCGAGCGGTCCGGTGGCCGGGCGGGCGAGAACGAGCACGCCGAGACCGAGCGGCCGGCGCGGCCGGAGCGGGCCGAGCGGGCCAGCGTCCGGTCGATCACCCGGTCGACCGCCGGCGAGGCGTCCGGCGCGCTGACCTACCACACCCGGGACAACCTCGCCCTGGCGCCGCAGGCGCAGCCCCGCGAGCGCGCGATGGAGGAGGAGCAGCGCTACCAGATCACCACGCTGCACCCGACCACCTACCGGGAGGCGCGCACCATCGGCGAGCACTTCCGCGACGGAGTTCCGGTGATCATCAACCTCACCGAGATGGACGAGGCGGACGCGCGTCGACTTGTCGACTTCGCTGCCGGGCTCGCCTTCGGGCTGCGCGGTACGATCGAGCGCGTGACCAACCGGGTGTTCCTGCTCTCACCGGCCAATGTCCAGGTCACCGCGGAGGACAAGGCCAAGATCGCCGAGGGCGGCTTCTTCAGCCTGAGCTAGCCCCGCCCGACCCGAGGGACGTCGCCTGCCGTGTTGTCGATCGTGCTGCAAGTGCTGTATCTGGTGCTCTACTTCTTCCTGCTCGTCCTGCTGGCCCGGTTCGTCCTGAGCGCCGTCCTGCAGTACGGCCGCCGCTGGCAGCCGGGGCGCGGGGCATCGGTGGGGCTGGAAATCGTGTGGAGCGTCACTGATCCCCCCCTCAACGCGTTGAGGCGTGTGATCCCTCCGTTGCGAATTGGTACCGTGAGCATCGACCTGGCCTCACTTGTGCTCCTGGTTATCCTGTTCGTGCTGATGGAGTTCGTGTTGAGGCGGTCGATCATCGGCACCGTCTGATGACCGACGCGCTTTCGCGGCCGCAACTGACCCGAGGAGTTTCGATGCCGCTGACCCCGGCCGACGTCCACAACGTCGCCTTCAAGAAACCGCCGATCGGCAAGCGGGGGTATGACGAGGAGGAGGTCGACGCCTTCCTGGACGAGGTCGAGCGCGAACTCGCCCGTCTCATCGAGGAGAACAACGAGCTGCGCGCCCAGGTGGAGCGCGGCGGCCGTGGTGGCGCCCCCGCCGGCCCCGGCGGCGACGCCCGTCTCGCGGCGGAGCTCAACGACACCAAGGCCCAGCTCGACCGGGTGCAGCGCGACAAGGCGGCGGCCGAGCAGGCCGCCCGCGCGATGCAGGCCGAGCTGGAGCAGGTCCGCTCCGCCGGTGGCCCGGCCGCCGGCGGTGACGGCGAGCAGCAGGCGCTGCGGGTGCTGATGATGGCCCAGCGCACGGCCGACGACCACGTCTCCGACGCCCGTCGCGAGGCCGACCAGCTGCTCTCCGAGGCCCGTTCCAAGGCCGAGGAGGTCACCCGCGAGGCCCGCGCCAAGGCCGACGCCCTCGAGCGCGACGCCCGCCAGCGGCACCAGGAGGCCATGGGCGGCCTGGACGCCAAGCGCACGGCGCTGCAGAAGCACATCGAGGAGCTCAAGCAGTTCGAGCGCGAGTACCGCACCCGGCTCAAGGCCTACCTGGAGAGCCAGCTGCGGGACCTCGACGGCCGTGGCCAGGGCCTGGAGGCCGAGATGACCCGGGCCGAGGGCAGCCGGGCCGCCGGCGGCAACGGGCTGGCCACCGCCGGTCTCGCCGGTTCCTACGGCGGCGGTCGTTCCGGCGCCCTCGAAGCCGGTCGCTGATCATCGGTCGGCGACCGTCGATCCCCATGACGGTCGCCGACCTCGCCACATCGGTACGACACGGCGGGGGTGAGCCGTGATAGTCGCCAGTCTCCTGCTCATCCTCGTCGCCGTGGTGCTGCTGGTGGCCGGCCTCGCCGGCGGCTCCAGCCTCCTGCTCGTCATCTCCATCGCGGCCAGTCTGCAGGCCGCCGTCGCGTTGGTCGTGGGCGCCCGCCAGGCGGCCGCGG
>NZ_JAMOKF010000360.1 GCF_023656545.1 Micromonospora phytophila
CGCCCGGCGCGGCGGCCGGTGGCGCGGCGCCCTCCCCGGCGAACGAGGGCAGGGTCACCGCCGCCGCCGCGCCCACCGCCGCCACCATCACGCCGATGGCTGTCATCCGTCTGCGGTCCATCCGCCACGCTCCTCCCGGCCGGCGCGGTCACGCCTGCCGCGTCGGAGTACGGGAGGGGCCGCCGGACGGTTGAACGATCGACGAAAAACAATTCCACCGGGCTCCGTTGAACCGGCGCCGCGGCTGCTCCGTGCACGGCGACGCCCGCCGGCACACGGGGTGCGGGCGGGCGTCGGAACGCGCCGGTCAGACCTCGACGACGGTCGGGACGATCATGGGCCGACGCCGGTACGCGTCGTTGACCCACCGCCCCACGGTGCGCCGGACGATCTGCTGGAGCTGGTGCGGGTCGGTGATGCCGTCCGCCGCGGCGCGGTTGAGCGCCTCGGTGACCAGCGGGATCACGGGGTTGAACGCCTCCGGGTCCTCGGAGAAGCCCTTCGCCGACAGGGTCGGGCCGGCGACCACCTTGCCGGTGACCGAGTCGACCACGACGGTGGTGGCGATGAAGCCGCCGTCGCCGAGGATCCGCCGCTCGGTGAGCAGCGACTCGCTCACGTCGCCGACGGCGAGGCCGTCGACGTAGACGTACCGGCTCTTGACGTGCCCGACCAGGCTGGCCCGCCCCTCGACCAGGTCCACCACGTCGCCGTCCTCGCAGAGCACCACCCTGTCCGCGGCGACCCCGGACTCGATGCCGAGCCGGGCGTGCGCGCGCAGGTGCCGCCACTCGCCGTGCACCGGCATCAGGTTGCTGGGACGGACCACGTTGAGCAGGTAGAGCAGCTCACCGGCGGGCGCGTGGCCGGAGACGTGCACCTTGGCCACGTCCTTGTGCACGACCACGGCGCCGGCCCGGGCCAGCCGGTTGATCACCCGGTAGACCGAGGTCTCGTTGCCGGGCACCAGCGAGCTGGCCAGCACCACGGTGTCGCCCGGGGCGATGGTGATGTGCCGGTGGTCGCCGCTGGCCATCCGGCCGAGGGCGCTCATCGGCTCGCCCTGGGAGCCGGTGGACATCAGCACGATCTGCTCGGGCGGAAGCGTGGTCGCCTCCTCGATCCCGATGACCAGGCCGGCCGGGATGTTGAGCAGGCCCAGGTCCCGGGCGATGCCCATGTTGCGGACCATCGACCGGCCGATCAGCGCCACCTTGCGGCCGTGCTCGGCGGCGGAGTCGAAGACCTGCTGCACGCGGTGCACGTGCGAGGCGAACGAGGCGACGATGATCCGCCCCTTGGCCTTGGCGAAGATCGAGTCGAGCACCGGCCCGATCTCCCGCTCCGGGGTGACGAAGCCGGGGATCTCCGCGTTGGTGGAGTCCGACAGCAGCAGGTCCACACCCTCGGCGCCGAGCCGGGCGAACCCGGCCAGGTCGGTGATCCGGCCGTCCAGCGGCACCTGGTCCATCTTGAAGTCGCCAGTGTGCAGCACCAGGCCGGCCGGGGTGCGGATGGCCACCGCGAGGGCGTCCGGGATCGAGTGGTTGACCGCGAAGAACTCGCACTCGAACGGGCCCAGCCGCTCCCGGCCACCCTCCCGCACGGTCAGCGTGTACGGCTGGATCCGCCGCTCGGCCAGCTTCGCCTCGACCAGCCCCAGGGTGAACTGGGAGCCGACGAGTGGGATGTCCGGTTTATGGGCGAGCAGGTAGGGCACCGCGCCGATGTGGTCCTCGTGACCGTGGGTGAGCACGATCGCCTGGACGTCGCCGAGCCGATCCAGGATCGGGGCGAAGTCGGGCAGGATCAGGTCCACGCCGGGCTGTTCGACGTCGGGGAAGAGCACCCCGCAGTCCACGATCAGCAGCTTGCCGTCGTACTCGAAGACGGTCATGTTCCGACCGATGGCGCCGAGCCCGCCGAGCGGGATGATCCGCAGGCCACCCTCCGGCAGCGGCGGGGGCAGTTCACCCTCGAAGTGCGCCTCGGTCACTCGTTCACCTCATTCTGCGACGCCGTAACCCGGCGTCCATCGCGTCGTTCGATCATTGGGGCAGCTCCATGCCCGCCGCGGCGAAGTCCGCGCGCAGCTGGGCGATCTCGTCGGTGGTGGCGTCCACCAGGGGCGGTCGCACCGGTCCGGCCGGCAGACCCGAGGCGGCCAGGCCCGCCTTCACCAGGATCACGCCCTGGGTACGGAAGATGCCGGTGAACAGCGGCAGCAGCCGCCGGTGCAGGCTCAGCGCGGTGGCCATGTCCCCCGCGTCGTACGCCTCGATCATCTGCCGGGTCAGCGCGCCGGTGAAGTGCGTCGAGGTGCCGACCACCCCGACGCTGCCCACGGCCAGCGCGGGCAGGGTGAGGGAGTCCTCGCCGCTGTAGAAGGAGAGGCCGGTCCGGCTGGTCACCCAACTGGTGGCGGTCAGGTCGCCCTTGGCGTCCTTCACCGCCACGATCCGGCCGTGCTCGGCGAGGCGCACCAGCGTCTCGGTGTCGATCGGCACGCCGGAGCGGTGCGGGATGTCGTAGAGCATCACCGGCAGGCTGGTGGCGTCCGCGACGGCGGTGAAGTGGCGCAGCAGGCCGCTCTGCGGCGGCTTGTTGTAGTAGGGGGTGACCACGAGCAAACCGTGCGCGCCAGCCTTCTCGGCGGCGGCGGCCAGCTCGATGGTGTGCCGGGTGTCGTTCGTGCCCACCCCGGCGACGACCTTGGCGCGGTCGCCGACGGCCTCCACGACGGCCCGGATCAGTCGTTCCTTCTCCGCGTCGGTGGTGGTCGGCGACTCGCCGGTGGTGCCGTTGACCACCAGCGCGTCGTTGCCCTGGTCGTCGACCAGGTGGTTCGCCAACCGCGCGGCACCGTCGAGGTCGAGCGAGCCGTCGGCGGTGAACGGGCTCACCATGGCCGTGAGCACTCGCCCGAACGGACGGGACACCGCCGGGGCTGGGGTGTCAAGGTGGTCGTGCGTCATGCCACCAACCTAGCGGACGACCACGGGCAGCCTGCCGGGGAAGGGCTCAGGACAGCTCGGCGTGCGGGCTCGCCGCCACCTCGGTGCCGTCGGGCAGGGTCGAGATGACGAAGTCGGCGAAGACGTTCGGCGCGACCCCCTGGAGCTGCCGCAGGCACTCCACCGCCAACTCGCGGATCTCCACGTCGGCGTGCTCAGTGGCGCGCATGGCGATGAAGTGCCGCCACGCCCGGTAGTTGCCGGTGACCACGATCCGAGTCTCGGTGGCGTTGGGCAGCACCGCGCGGGCCGCCTGGCGGGCCTGCTTGCGCCGCAGCGTGGCGTTCTCCACGTCGGCGAAGCGCCGCTCCAGCCCCTCCAGCAACTCGTTGTACGCGCGCACGCTCGCCTCGGCGGCCTCGACGAACTTCTTGTGCAGCTCCGGGTCGTCGGCGATCACCGACGGCTCGACCATCGCGGCGTCCCGCTCCGGGACGTAGCGCTGGGAGAGCTGGGAGTACGAGAAGTGCCGGTGCCGGATCAGCTCGTGGGTGAACGAGCGGGACACCCCGCTGAAGTAGAAGCTCACCGACCCGTGCTCCAGCACCGACAGGTGCCCGACCTCGAGGATGTGGGCCAGGTAGCCGGCGTTCGTGGCGGTGGCCGGGTTGGGCTTCTTCCAGCTCTGGTAGCAGGCCCGGCCGGCGAACTCGGCGAGCGCCTGGCCGCCGTCGGCGTCGGTCGACCACGGCACGTCGTCCGGGGCCTGGAACTGGGTCCACGCGATCAGCTTGACCTGGGGCTGCACCATCTCCGGCATT
This sequence comes from Micromonospora phytophila, assembly GCF_023656545.1. GTDB lineage: Bacteria > Actinomycetota > Actinomycetes > Mycobacteriales > Micromonosporaceae > Micromonospora > Micromonospora phytophila. Next base: position 3,776 of record NZ_JAMOKF010000360.1, read on the forward strand.
CCGGGGACTGTAGTGGGCAGCGCTGCTCACGCTCAAGCCCGGCTCGCCCGATGCAACACCGGTCACTGCTGGTCGGGTCCGCCGCACGAGCGGGGTCGACGGCGACGCCGCCGCCGCGAACGGTACCGTTTCTTGTACCACTCGCGCCTGAATCCGGGAGCCTGCCGATGTCCGCCATCTCCGCGTCCGAAGCGCGCAAGCGCCTCTTCCCGCTGATCGAACAGGTCAACCAGGATCACGCACCGATCGAGATCGTCTCCAAGCACGGCAATGCCGTGCTGGTGTCCAAGGAAGACTGGGACTCCATGACCGAGACGGCCTACCTGCTGCGATCACCGGCCAATGCCGCCTGGCTGGCGCAGGGCATGGCCGAGTTCCGCGACGGGCAAGCCGTCGAGCGGGAGCTCGACCCGTCGTGAAGATCATGTTCGTCAGCACGGGCTGGCGCGACTACATGTTCTGGCAGAACACCGACCGCACAGTGGTCAAGAAGATCAATAGGCTGATCGAGGACATCAGCCGGGGCGATCCCCATCAGGGCATCGGCAAGCCGGAACCACTGAAGTACCACCTGGTCGGGGCCTGGTCACGACGGATCACGGACGAGCACCGGCTGGTCTACGTGACCACCGTCGGCAAGGACGACGAGGACGTGCTGACGGCGATCAGCTGCCGATACCACTACGAGAAGTAGTTCCGGACCACCCGGTCACCGAGCGCCGGTCAAACGTAGAGCGCGGTGAACGGGGCCCAGGGCAGGTTGCGCAGCACTGAGAAGGCGAACCAGGCCGCCAGGAAGCCGCCGATCACCTTGGAGCTCAGCCGCAGCTCCGGCAGCCGCCAGCCGAACGCCTGCCGGCCCGCCCAGGCGACGAAGAGGTAGGCCAGGAACGGCAGCGCGAAGACGAAAAGGAAGTGGTGCCGGGCGGCGGCCGGCAGGTCGGCGTGCAGCACGTACCAGAGCGCGCGGGTGCCGCCGCAGCCCGGGCAGTCCAGCCCCGTGGTCAGCTTGAGCAGGCAGGTCGGGGCGGCGTCCGGGGCCGCGCGGGTGGGGTCGCTGAGCAGCGCGTAGCCCATGCCAGCGGCGACGCAGCCGAGCGCGGCCAGTGGCACCGCCCACCGCGGCGAGCGGTCGTAGAGCCGGACGACGAAGCGGGTGAGCCGGTCGGGCTCGGCGACCGGGTAGGGCGTCGGCTGCCCCACCGGGTAAGGCGTCGGCTGCGCCGCCGGCCAGGCCTGCTCCGGGGCGTCGGCACCCGCGGCGGGCGGGTGCGGCTGGGGGGCCGGTCCGTCAACGCTCGTCACGCCGCTCACGGTACACCGGCCACACCCGCCAGCGCGGCGGCGAGCGGGGCGGCGAGGTCGCCGGCG
>NZ_JAMOKF010000361.1 GCF_023656545.1 Micromonospora phytophila
CGGCCGAGCTGACGGCCACCCTCGCCGGGTACGCGCGGGTCGCCGCCGCCCTGTCCGAGCCGCCGGCCGCGCTCACCGGGCTCGGGCTGCCCCACCTCGCCGACCTGGCCCGGGAGGACCTCCTCCGGTGGGTCGAGGTCGCCGACGGCCGCGAGCCGCCACCGGTGTTGCCCACGCCGGTGCGCGGCCGGCTCCCCGAACTGGTCGCGCTGGAGTCCCGCCTCCCCACGTACGCCGCCACGGCGACCGGCCTGATCCACGGCGACCTGCGGGTGGACAACGTCCTCGTCGACGCGGGCGGCGACGCCTGGTTCTGCGACTGGACCTGGGCCTGCCACGGGCCGGCCTGGTTCGACCTGGCGGGCCTGCTCCTCACCGCGTACGCCGGCGGGCTGGACGCCGACAGGCTCTTCGCCGGGCACCCGGTGGCCGCCGGCGCGCCCCCGGACGCGCTGGACGCCACCCTCGCCGCCCTGGCCGGCTACTTCCTCACCACCGCGGCCTCGGCGCCACCGACGGCCTCGCCGCACCTGCCCGCGCACCAGCGGTGGAGCGGCGAGCAGGCCCTCGACTGGCTCGCCCACCGCCAGGGCTGGGCATGAGCCGGCAGTGCCCGGGTGAGGGGCGGGCCGGGAGCCGAACGGTGCCGGGCCCCTGAGCCGGGACTCCGTCCCGGACCGCTGCGGACCGAGCCGTTTTGGCTCGTCCCGGGCAACCTGGTAGCCTGGCTCTTCGCGCAGCGATGACGCATGCTTCGTCGCGCGCAACAAGCAGACCAACCCGAGCTATCAAGACGAGGCTGTCGCGTGGCGAACATCAAGTCCCAGATCAAGCGCAACCGGCAGAACGAGAAGCGCCGGCTGCGTAACAAGTCGGTCAAGTCGTCGCTGAAGACCGCCATCCGGAAGTTCAACGAGGCCGCCGAGGCTGGTGACGTCGAGAAGGCCACCAACCTCATGCAGGACGCCTCGCGCAAGCTGGACAAGGCGGTCAGCAAGGGCGTCATCCACTCGAACCAGGCCGCGAACCGCAAGTCCGCGATCTCCAAGCGCGTGGGTTCGCTCTCCGCCTGACGAAGCGGTCGCAGACCTGACCGGAAACCCCGGGCACCGTCCTGGGGTTTCCGGCTTTCTGCCGCTCTTCCGTTCCGCACCACCCGGTTCGGTACCTGTGCCGCAGTTTCCGGGTGACGCACTCATGAGTGCCGCACTCCTGGGTCCCGCACCCTCGGATCCCGCACCCTCGGGTGCCGCACTCTTGGGCGCACCCTCGGGTGCCGCACTCTCGGGTCCCGCACCCCTGGCGCCGGGCTCTCGGTTCGCATCACCCGGTGACGTTCTGTCCGCCGGGCTTTCGGCGTTTCCGTTGACGGTGGCGGGACTCAGGCCCTTTCACCGGCCCGGGTCCGTGGCAACGGTCAGTTCAGCGGGTCGGGGCGGTTGCGCCGCACGCCGAATTCGGTCTCCACCGGCCCCGACCACAGCTCCCCGGATCGGGCTCCCGGTTGGTCGGATCGGGCCCCCGGTTGGCCGGATCGGCCCGGCTCGGAGGGTTCCGCGTGCGCCACCGGCTCGGCCGCGATGACGACACCCTGCACGCTGTGCGTGACCCACTCCACCCTGGCCCGCCCGACCACCGGCTCCATCTGCCGGCGGAAGCGGTCCCGCTCCTGCTCGGGGACGAGGGCCGCGGAGCGGACCACGGCCGCGGCCACCATGTCGTTGAGCTTCACCATCACGGCCACCGTGGCGGGCAGGATCAGCACGGCCCACCAGGTGACCAGCTCGGCCAGGGCGAGCAGCGCGGCGAGCGCGACGGCACCCTCGAAGAAGAGGAAGCAGAGCACGCCGCCCGGGTTGACGAAGCGCAGCCCGAGAACGCGGGCATAGAGCGGTCGGTAGCGCTCCTCGTCGGCCGGGACGGCGGCCCACGACCCGCGGGGCGATCCGCTCACCGGGCGCCCTGCCGGGCGGCGGCGACGGAGAAGACGGCGCGCTCCAGCGCGTACGCCCGGTCGTCCGCCCCGCCCTTGACGGCCGCGTTGCACTCCGCCGCCGCCCGCATCGCCCGGACCAGCCCCTCGGGCGTCCATCCGCGCCCCTGACGCTGCGCCCGCTCGATCTTCCACGCCGGCATGCCCAGGCTGCTCGCCAGCTGGTAGGGGCTGCCCCGTCCGGCGGAGGCGACCCGGGCCACGGTGCGTACGCCGTCGGCGAGGGCATCGGCGATCGGCACCGGGTCGACCCCGACGTGCAGGGCCCAGCGCAGCGCCTCCAGGGCGGCCGGCACGTCGCCGACCATGGTGGCGTCGGCGACCGTGAAGCCCGTCACCTCCACCCGACCCCGGTAGTAGCGGGCGACCGTGTCGGCACCGATCCGGCCGTCGGTGTCGGCGATCAGCTGGGAACAGGCGGCGGCCAGCTCACGCAGGTCGTTGCCGACCGCAGCGAGAAGCGCCTCGGCGGCGTCCTCGGTGCATTTCCCGCCGGCGCGGCGGATCTCGTCGCGGACGAAGGCCACCCGGTCGCGGTGCCCCTTGAGCTTGGCCACGGGTACGACCGTCGCGCCGGCCGCCTTCAACCCGTCGGCGAAGGCCTTCCCCTTGGCCCCACCGAGGTGCAGCACGACCAGCTGCACCTCCGGGTCGGGGTTCTTCGCGTACGCCAGCAGGGCGCCCGCCAGGTCCTTGCGGGCGTCCTGGCCGGAGCGGAGCACCAGGACCCGCCGCCCGCCGAAGAGCGAGGGGCTGAGCATCTCGGCGATCTCGCCGACGGTGAGGGAGCCGGCCTGGTACTCGCGGACGTCCACGCCGGGGTCGACGCTGCGGACCCTCGCGACGGCCTCGGCCACCGCGCGCGTGGCGAGCAGCTCCTCGTCGCCGAGGACGAGCAGAATGGGAGCGAGGCTGGCGGCGGTCACGCCGCCCATATTCGCACGGCCGGTGGCCGGATCCAGCCTGGTCATCCGCACTCCGCTGGCGGAGCCCGCACTCAGTGCAAATCCAGACATTCAACTCACTCCACCGCTAAAGCCGATAATAGGCATCGATTTACTGGCGCTGTCGTCCCGGCGGCGCGCCCCGCGCCACGACCGCGAGACCCGACCGCTCCACCACCGCCGCCACGTCCCCGTCCGTGTCCGTGCGCAGCACCCGCGTACCGCCGCGGGCCAGCCGCCCGAGGACGGCCGGGTTGGGGTGCCCGTAGGTGTTGCCCGCCCCAACCGGCACCAGGGCGACCGCCGGACGGACCGCGTCCAGGAAGGCGGCGTCCTGATAGGCGGACCCGTGGTGTGCGACCTTCAGCACGTCGGCCCGCAGCCCGCCCGCCGGCACCGCCTCCAGCAGGGCCCGCTGCTCCTCGGTCTCGGCGTCACCGGCGAGCAGGATCCGCACCCCTGAGATCGTGGCGGAGAGCACCAGGGAGTTGTTGTTCGGATCCGACCGGGTGCTGCGGAGGGGGTGGGGCGGGCCGACGACGACCAGGTCGAGGGCACCCTCCCGGTACCGCCAGCCAGCCGGGCCGGCCACCACGGCCGCCTCGTGGGCCGCCGCCTCGGCGTGGACCAGTTGCCGCCCGGTCGCCGGCTCCGGCCACTGCGGAGTGAGCACGGTGCCCACCCGCCGGCCCCGGAACGCCCCCGCGACACCGCCGGTGTGGTCGACGTGGAAGTGGCTGAACACCAGCAGCGGAATCTCCCGTACGCCGAGCCGGCGCAGGCAGCCGTCCACCGCCGCCGGGTCCGGCCCGGCGTCGACCACCACCGCCCGGCCGGCGGCCACCGGCAGCACCACGGCGTCTCCCTGGCCGACGGCGCAGGCGGCCACCACCCAGTTCGCCGGCGGCCAGCCGGAGGCCACCAGCCGCACCGGCAGGGCGCCGGCCACGACGGCGACGGTGACCACCGCCACCAACCGGCGCACCAGCGGGTGCCGGGCGGCCACCAGCAGCGCGACGGTCAGCCCGGCCAGCAGCAGGGCCCCCGGCAGCCCGTCCGGCCACGGCAGCGTCCCCGCCGGCAGGCGTGCCCCGTGCCGGGCCACCGTGACCAGCCACCACGCCGGCCAACTCGCCAGCCAGGCCACGAACTCCGCCCCGGCCGGCCAGACCGGCGAGACCGCCGCCGCGAGCACGCCGAGCACCGTGGCGGGCGCGATCGCCGGCACCGCGACCAGGCTGACCGTGCCGGAGATCCCGGCCACCACGGGGGCGCAGGCCAGCTGCGCGGCGGCCGGCACCGCCAACGCCTCGGCGAGGCCGGGCGGCACCCCCCGGCGGCGCAGGGCGTCCCGCCACCGTGGGGCAAGCAGCAGCAGCCCACCGGTGGCCAGCACGGAGAGCGCGAAGCCGGCGTCGCCGGCCAGCTCCGGGTCGACCAGCACCAGCACCGTCACCCCGGCGGCCAGGGCCGGCAGCGCCGCCCGGGGACGGCCGGCAGCCAGCGCGAACAGCCCGATCGCGCCCATGGTGGCGGCGCGTACCACGCTCGGCGAGGGCCGGACCAGGACGACGAAGCCCACCAGGGCCAGCCCGCAGAGCCCGGCGGCCAGCCACGGGCGGGCGCGCGCCCACCGGGCCAGCAGCAGCACGGCACCCACGACGATGGCCACGTTCGAGCCGGACACCGCGTTGAGGTGGGTCATGCCGGTGGCGAGGAAGTCCTCCTCCACGGTGGGCGGCAGCCGGCCCGTTTCCCCGACCACCAGGCCGGGCAGCAGGCCGCCCTGCTCGTCGGGGAGCGGCGCACAGGCCCGTTGCAGGCCGGCCCGGAGCACACCCGCGGCCCGCTGCGACGTCGGCGCCGCCCCGTGCGTCACGGGCGGGTCGGCGGTGCTCAGCACGGCGGCGGTGAGGTCGCCGCCGCGCGGGGCGGTCAGCCGCCCCTCGGCGGTCAGCCGCTGCCCGGGCAGCAACCGCCGCCAGGCCGGGTCGGTGGCGAGGACCAGCACCCGCACCGGCGCGCTGACCCGCTGCCCGTCGGGGCCGGTGACACCGCTCAACCGGGCCGCCACCAGCAGCATGGCCGGACGTCCGGCGGCGCCGCGTACCGGGCGGGGATCGTCTCGGACCACCAGGTCGGCGGTGACAGTGGCACGCGCC
>NZ_JAMOKF010000362.1 GCF_023656545.1 Micromonospora phytophila
TGCGGCCCGCCGACCGCCCACCGCCCACCGCCCGCGTGCGCCCCGGGCGACCGCTCGGCGACGCGTCCTTCGCCTGCCTGCCGCCCGTCGGTGCACCCGCACAGGCGCCCGGTCGATCACCCGGTGTCACCAAGGCTGCCGCGGTGGGAGGCCTGTCCCATCCCCTTTGCTCTGCACCCGCAGACGCGCCGCTCACCCTTCGTGTCCGGCGCGTGGGCGGGTGCAGAGCAAAGGGGCTGTAGACGTTCTGTCCACTGTCTGTGCCTGGCGCGTGCGTGGGCAGGGCAGAGGGGGCCAGGGCAGAGGGGCCAGGGCAGAGGCGACCAGGGCAGAGGCGACCGGGGCAGCGGCGACCGGGGCGGAGAGGGCCAGGGCAGAGGCGACCAGGGCAGCGGCGACCGGGGCGGAGGGGGCAGGGGCAGAGGGGCGCCGGGGCTGCCGAGGTGGACTGAGCGGGTCGCCGCCGGTCGGTCCGGAACGGCGGGTCAGACCTGGGCGGCGCCGAGTGCGGCGATCGCGCTGTCCAGGCGGTTCGCGTACGCCGCGGTGATCCCGCCCTCGCGGAGGCGGACCGCGACCTTCTCGCGCAGTCGGGCCACCGGCTCGGTCAGGTCCCCCTGGCCGGTGCGGGCCGCGTCGGTCACGTTGCGCAGCGCGTTGCGCAGGTCGAGGCCCACGTCGGAGCGGATGCCGCCGTCGTCGAGACCGGCGCCGATCAGCACGTCGAGCCGGTTGGCCGCCGCGACCAGGCTGTCCCGGGCGGGACGTGACCGGGTCGGCTCCGGCCCGCTGGACGGGGACGCCGCCGGAGACCCCACCCGTGGCGGCGAGGTGCCGGTCGGCGCCGGGGGAGAGGAGGGCGCGGTGGTCGGCTCCACAGTGGGCTGCGAGCGGGGTGGGGCGGAGTCGTCCTGGCGGAACGCGGGCACCGCCAGCGTCACCCCGGCCACCAGCACGACCGGCAGGATCAGCACCGGCCGCCGGGCCCGACCACGCCGGCGCTCCCGGTCGCGGCGTGCGCTGCGGGGCTTCCCGTCGTCCGGCGGTTCCTCGGCGGACGGGGGCACCGGCACCTGCTCCGGGGGCGTGACCGCCAGCAGGGTGACCGTCGGGGCGAGCATGGTGGCGGCCTGCGGGTCGGTCGGGAGGAGCTGGTCGCGCAGGGTCGTGGCGACCTGCCGGGCGGTGGGCCGCTCGGCCGGATCCCGGGCCAGGCAGCGCAGGCAGATCCGGGCCACCGTCGGCGGCAGCCCCGGCACGTCGGCCAGCGACGGCGGGGTGCCCTCGGCCAGCGCCGCGCTGAGCTGCTCCCAGGTGTCCGCCGGGTACGGCACCCGGCCCGTCAGCGCCTCGTGCAGCAGCACGCCCAGGGAGTAGACGTCGGTGGCCGGCTGCGCGGGCGCCCCGTCGAGGCGTTCCGGCGCCACGTACGCCGGCGTGCCGAAGGTGCCGCCGTCCTCGTCCTCGTCGGGCGCGCCGATCCGGGTGGCGATGCCGAAGTCGAGCACCTTCGCACCAGCCGAGGTCATCATCACGTTGGCCGGGGTGATGTCCCGGTGCACGATGCCGAGCCGGTGGGCGGCGGCGAGCGCGTCGGCGACCTGCGCGCCGACCTCCACCGCGTCGGCCCACGGCAGCGGCCCCTCGGTCAGCCGGAACTCCAGCTCCTCGCCGGCCAGCAGCTCCATCACCACGAACGAGGTGATCGAGCCGTCGGGCGCAACCGTCTCGCCGTAGTCGTGCACCGAGGTGACGTGCGGGTGGACCAGCTGCGCCGCCGCCCGGGCCTCCTCGCGCACCATGTCGCGGAACCGGGCGTCGGCGGCCAGCGACGGGGCGAGGACCTTCAACGCCACGACCCGGTCCAGCACCTCGTCCCGGGCCCGCCAGATCACCGACATGCCGCCCGCGCCGATCTGGTCGATGAGCCGGTACCTGCGGGCCAGCAACCGGCCGGGATGCAGCGCTGGCCTCACGGGATCGCACCTGCCTCGGGGTGGGAGCGGTATCAGGTTGCGCGAATGTGTCCGGCCTGTCAACGCCCGCCCGCCCGGGCCGTCCCCGGCCCGGGGCGGGGCCCGTGCCAGGATGAACCACATGGGGCGGGGACCGGTGGCGTTCGTGCTGGGGGGCGGGGGAGTCCTCGGCGCGGTCGAGGTGGGCATGCTGCGCGCCCTGTTCCGGGCCGGGATCCGACCCGACCTGGTGCTCGGCACGTCGATCGGGGCGGTCAACGGCGCGCTGGTCGCCGCCGACCCGTCCGAGGCGGTCACCGACCGCCTGGTCCGGCTCTGGGCCTCGCCCGAGGCGAGCGAGGTGTACGGCGACTCGGTGGCCCGGCAGCTGCGCCGGTTCGCCGCCCGTACCCACCTGCACTCGCCCCGCCCGCTGCGCAAGCTGCTGGAGAACGAGCTGGGCGCGGAGACCACCTTCGCCGACCTGCGGGTGCCGTTCCGCTGCTGCGCGGCCAACATCGAGCGGGCCGCCGAGCACTGGTTCGACAGTGGACCGCTGGTGCCCGCCGTGCTCGCCTCCGCCTCGGTGCCGGGGCTGCTGCCGCCGGCCCGGATCGGCGAGCATCACTACGTCGACGGGGGGATCGTCAACTCCATCCCGATCGGCGAGGCGGTCTCCCTCGGCGCCGCGCGGATCTTCGTACTTCAGGTGGGCCGGATCGAGCGGGAGCTGACCCCGCCCCGGCGGCCCTGGGAGATCGCCCAGGTCGCGTTCGAGATCGCCCGCCGGCACCGGTTCGCCCGGGAGCTGGCGGCCCTGCCCGACGAGGTGGAGGTGCACGTGCTCCCGACCGGCGGTTTGAACCCGCGCGACGACACCCCGTGGGCGTACCGGGACATGGCGGCGGTGGGGCGGCGGATCAGCCGCGCGTACACCGCCTCCCGGCACTACTTGGCCACCCAACTGGAGCATTGATGCCGCTGCCACCGCGGTGGATACGCCGGTCGCTGCTGGCTCCCGGCGTGGTGCTGCTCGCCGTCGTGGTGGTGACCACGGTGCCGGTCTGGGCGCTGCTCGGTCTGGCCCTCTCGCCGTTCGTCCCGGGCCGGCTGCGGCCGCTGCGCCTGCTCTGGATCGGCTGCGTCTACCTGGTCTGGGACGCTGCGGCGCTGCTCGCGCTCTTCGTGCTCTGGGTCGCCTCCGGCTTCGGCTGGCGCCGTCGGGCGCCGGCCTTCCAGCGTGCGCACTACCTGCTCGCCGGCTGGTTCCTGCGGGTGCTGTTCTGGCAGGCGCGGTGGACGCTGCGGCTGAGTATCGACGTGGTCGGCACCGACCCGGACACCGCGCTCCCCGGGCGGCCGGAGCTGGTGCTCTGCCGGCACGCCGGCCCGGGTGACTCGTTCATCCTGATCCACGCCCTGGTGAACTGGTTCAAGCGCGAGCCGCGGATCGTGCTCAAGGACAGCCTCCAGTGGGACCCGGCGATCGACGTGCTGCTCAACCGGCTGCCGAACCGGTTCCTCGCCCCCGGCCCGGACGGTCGTGGCTCGGTGACCGAGCAGATCGGGCACCTGGCCACCGGCCTGGACGACGACGACGCCTTCGTGATCTTTCCCGAGGGCGGGAACTTCACCCCGGGGCGCCGGCTGCGGGCCATCGCCCGGCTGCGGGCCCGGGGCCTGGAGCGGATGGCGCTGCGCGCCGAGCGGATGCGGCACGTGCTCGCCCCCCAGCCCGGTGGCCTGCTCGCGGCGCTGGAAGCGGCCCCGGACGCCGGCGTCATCTTCGTGGCGCACACCGGACTGGACCGGATGCTCACCGTCGCCGACGTGTGGCGGGAACTGCCGATGGACAAGCGGATCGTGATGCGCTTCTGGTCGGTGCCGCCGGAGGAGGTCCCGGCCGGCCGGCAGGAACGCATCGACTGGCTCTTCGACTGGTGGACGCGGATCGACACCTGGATCGCGGCCAACCGCGACGGCGCCGCGTAGGGTGCGGTCGTGGATCAGATCTGCGTGGTGACGACGGTGGTGGACGCGCGGTCGGTCGCCGACGTGCTGGCGGCCGCCGCGGTGGCCGGTCGGCTGGCGGCGTGCGCGCAGGTGGGCGGCCAGGTGGACAGCACCTACTGGTGGCGTTCCGGGGTGGAGACCAGCAGCGAGTGGTCGGTGCAGTTCAAGACGGCGCCGGACCGGCTGACCGCGCTGGTGGACCAGATCCGGGTCAGCCACCCGTACGAGGTGCCGGAGATCCTGGTGACCCGGGTGGAGAGCGGCGACCCCGGCTACGCCGCCTGGGTGCACGAGCACACCCGGCCCTGAGTACGCGCACTCTGGGCGGCTGAGCCGCGCCTGCCGAGACTGGCCCGGTGGAGAACACCGGCTATCCCTGTCCCGCCTGCGGCGCACCGGCCGACCTCGGCTCCGGCTGCTCCGGTTGCGGCCGGCCGCCGTACCCGGCCGCCGCGGAGGTGGTCCGGCTCGACCGGGAGATCGCCGCGCTCGGCGGGGAGGTCGAGCAGGCCCGCCGGACGTACCAGGGGCTCGCGGACCGGCTGGCGACGACCCGGCGGCGCCGGGCGGAGCTGGCGGCGACGATCCGGGCGCAGTTCCCCGGGCCCGCCGCGCGTCCCGCGCTCCCGGCGCACCCGCCGTCACCGGCCGGCTCGCCAGGGTGGCCCGGCCCGCTGCCGACGGCGCCGGTCCCGACGTCCAACACGGTCGGCGGGGTGGAGACGTCCACCCGGACGGTGCAGGGTCTGCTCTTCGTCCTCGGTGGACTGCTGCTCGGCACCGCGGCGGTGGTCTTCGCGGCGGTCGCCTGGGCCGCGGTCGGGGTCGCCGGCCGGGCGTTGATCCTGGCCGCGTTCACCGTGCTCGCCCTGGCCGCGCCGCTGGTGGCGACCCGACGAGGGCTGCGCGGCACCGCGGAGACCTTCGCCGCGGTGGGACTGCTGCTGGTGCTCCTCGACGGGTACGCCGCCTGGACGGTGGACCTGTTCGGCGTGGCCGGCTGGCCGGCCACCCGGTACGCCGCGCTGGTCGGGGGGGCCGGCGCGGCGGTCGCCGCCGGGTACGCCCGGCTCAGCGGGCTGGCCG
>NZ_JAMOKF010000363.1 GCF_023656545.1 Micromonospora phytophila
GCGCAGCAGCCCGAAACAACGCCGCCGCTGCCCGGGCGTCACCCGCAACGCGACCCGCGCGCTGCGATGCACGACCCGAGGCGCGGCCGGATCCCGACGGCGAGGCACGAACCGAGACAACACCACCTGGCGGACCGCGAGACGGGTGAGGCCGAGTAGCGCGTCCAGGTGCGGGGCGGGCGCGCCGGTCAGCACGCCGATCTCACCGACGGCGGTGACCAGCGCGTCCAGCCACAATTCCCTGGACGCGCTTCCTGCTCGCTGCCGGTGCAAGAAGTCTATTGACGTCAACTCGGGTGCTTAACGAAGAACTGCCCCGGCAACGTCGACCGAAACCTTTTCCGCGCCGATCCGCCGGATGCGTTCGGTGCCCCATTTCCCCAAGGATGCCAGCGCGGCGTTGAGGGATACGCCGTGCTCTGTCAGGGAGTACTCCACCTTCGGCGGCACCTCGCGGTGCACCTCACGATGCACGAGCCCGTCTTCTTCCATCTCCCGCAGATGTTGAATCAGCATTTTCTCGCTGACGCCCGGCAGACCGCGTCGGAGCTCGGCGAACCGGCGGGTCCCGTGGTTGTGCAACTCCCAGAGGATCAGCGACTTCCACTTGCCGGCCACCACGTCCATTGCGGCATCGATGCCGCAGAAGTAGGGACCACGTCGTGCTGAAGTTGCCATCCGCCCCTCCAAGGCCTACTTACCTCCAGGTGAGTACCTGACTAATTAGTCGGTACTGGTCAACCCTACCGGCAGCGGAGAGGATCTCCCCGAACGACGAACACGAGGGAGAGCCCGAAACATGACAACCAACGACAGTGTCCAGGTGAGCGTTCTCGGCCTGGGCGCGATGGGTAGCGCTCTCGCAGCCGCCTTGGTGAAGGCCGGAAACACGACGACAGTCTGGAACCGTTCAGCGGGAAAGGCGGACAACCTGGTTGCGCAGGGCGCGCAGGCCGCCGCCACGGCAGGCGACGCGGTGCGGGCCAGCCGGCTGGTGATCGCATGCCTGCTGGACCACGCGTCGGTCCACGAAGTGCTCGATCCGCTCGCCGGCCAGTTGGCCGGACGAACGTTGATCAACGTGACCACGACGTCACCGGAGCAGTCACGCGAGATGGCCGCCTGGGCTGCCGATGCCCGGATCGCGTACCTGGACGGCGGCATCATGGCCGTCCCACCCATGATCGGCCAGCCCGGGTCATCGATCCTCTACAGCGGATCGGCCGCCGTTTTCGACCAGTACAAGCCGCTGCTCGACCTGTGGGGCGGCAGTACCTACTTCGGTGAGGATCCCGGGCTGGCGTCCCTGTACGACCTCGCGCTGCTCGCCGGCATGTACGTCATGTTCGCCGGATTCATGCAAGGCGCCGCCATGGTCGCGCCGGCTGGCGTGACGGCGGGCGCGTTCGCCGTCATGGCTGCACCGTGGCAGACCGCCATGACCGGTGCGTTCCAAGGGTTCGCTGCGGTCATCGACGGCGGGGACTACACCGTCGAAGGGCAACAGAGCCTGGAGTTCTCCGACGTCGCCCTCGGCGGCATCCTGGCCGCCAGTGCCGACCAGGGCATCAGCACCGAAGTACTCGCCATGGTCCAGCGCCTCATGCAACGCCAGATTGATGCCGGCCACGGAAAAGAAGGCTTCGCGCGAATCATCGAGAGCATCAAGCAACCACGCTAAGGAAATGCGGCGCGCCGATCGCGCCAGGAGTGGGTCATCCCCGCCAAGATCGTGTTTTTTGTGGACAACATGAATACTGGCGGGGATGACGCCCGCCGAGCCCACCCATGCACTCATCGACGAGCAGAACCCCCATCGGGCTGATCTGGGTCGACGGAGGGTACGCCAACAGCGTGGATGCCAGTGGATGCCAGCCTTCTCGACTGGGCTGAACACGAACTGGGAATGAGGCTGGAAGTCGTCAAACGCAACGACGACATCAAAGGCTCCAACTGCTACCCCGCCGGTAGGTCGTGGAGAGAACGTTCGGCTGGCTGACCCGCTGCCGCACGCTGTGCCGCGACTACGAACGCATCACCGCCCACGCCGAAGACCTCATCAAGATCGAGATGATCCGGCTGATGGCCGCTCGTCTGGCTGGTCAACAGACCCGCTACCAGAGCATCCGCACGACGGCATAACCAGAGGTCGCCATACACAACACTCTTTAAGCCTTGTAGGCCAGCACCTCCGCGTACGCGGCCGGGATCTTGACCGTGCCGTCGGTGGCGGCGTTGTGCCGGTCGGCCAGTTCGACCAGATCGTCGTACAGCAACTTGGCGGCGTGCTCGTCCAGTGCCTCGAAAGCCTTGAGGGTCGGCCCGTAGTTGGCCCGGAAGTAGTCGGCGAACTGCGCCGCCGAGGCGAACCGGAAGACGAAGTTGCGCCGGGCGAACCGCAACCCGGTGACGCGCTCGCCGAACAGTTCCCGCAGCCGCGCCTCGGTGCCCCACTCCGTCGGTGGCCGCACACCCGGCGGCGGCGGGACGTGCCGGCCGACCGTCCGGAACAGGTGGCCGATGAAGCCGTCCGGGGTCCAGTTGGCCAGCGCGAGCGTGCCACCGGGCCGGCACACCCGGAGCAGTTCGGCGGCGGCGCGCTCCTGGTCCGGCGCGAACATCACGCCGACGACCGACAGCACCGCGTCGTACTCGCCGTCGTCGCACGGCAGCCGCTCGGCGTCGGCCTCGCGGAACGTCACCGTCAGGTGTTCGGCCTCGGCGCGGGCCCTGCCGCGGTCCATCAGGTCGGTCACGTAGTCCACGGCGGTGACCTCGCACAGGCAACGGGCGGCGGCGATGGCCGCGTTCCCGGTGCCGGTCGCCACGTCGAGCACCCGCGAGCCGGCGGACAGGTCGGCCGCCTGCACCGTCGCCTCGGAGATCGGATGGATGAGGGCCGCCACCGCACCGTAGTCGCCGCTTGCCCAGGTCTTCTGCTGCTTGGCCTTGATGCCGTCGAGCGCGAGAGATGTCGTCATGGCCGAGACGTTACGAGCGGGCAGCCGGCCGCCACATGGGTGAAGTTCCCCATGTTGGGCGGGCGGTGTCCCTAGACGAGACCCCGGTCGCGCGCCGCCGCGGCCGCCAGACCGCGCGACGCCACGCCGAGCTTGCCGAGGATCGCGGACACGTGGTGGTCGACCGTCTTCGCCGATACCGTCAGCTGCCGGGCGATCTGCGCGTTGCTCAGTCCGTCCGCGAGCAGCCGCAGCACCTCCAGCTGACGGGCGGTCAGGCCGGTCGGATCGGCGGCGGTGGAGGGCCGCGGCCCGCGGGGCACGCGCAGGCCGAGGCTGCGCAGGTCGGCGCGCAGCCGCCGGGCCGGCACGACCGCGCCGAACGCGTCGAACACCCCCAGGGCCTCCACGATCGCGTCGGCGTCGCCGCAGCTCAGGGCCTCCGCCGCCGGGTACGGGCAGCCGCGTCCCCGCCACTCGTCCGCCGCCCCGCGCCAGTCGCCGTCGATCAGCAGACGGTACGGCCGGGCCGCCCCGGCGGGTGCCTCGCTCAAGCCGCCCGCGCGCCACAGCCGGAACGCCAGCTCGCCGAGGAACCACGGCTGGCCGCCCCGCTGGGCGACCTCCAGCCCCCGCTTCGCCTCGGCGGCTGCCCGGTCCGGATCGCCGGCCAGCCAGAACCACTCGGACAGCGCGGCCGAGGCGGGCGCGACGAACTGCAGCTCGTCGGTGGCGTAGCCGCGTTCAGCGGCGAGGATCAGATCCGCGTACGCGCCGGGCTGCCCGCGCCGCGCAGCGATGATGCCGCGGGTGGTCAGGCCGCCGATCAGGGAGCCGCCGGGCTGGTCGCGGCCGGCCAGCGCATGATCGGCGTCGGCGAGGGCGGCGGCCCAGTCACCTCGGGCCAGGCGCAGGCGGGCACGGTTTCCCAGGACGTGCCGGCCGTAGCCGTCCAGGTCGCGGGCGGCGGTGAAGGCGAGGACGTCGGCCATCGCCCGCTCGGCGGTGTCGTAGGCGGCCCAGTCCACGGACGTGCAGGCGAGGTTCACCAGGGCCCGGCCGGCGTGGTCGTCGAGACCGGCGGCGGCTGCCTCCTCGTACGCCCGCGTCAGCTCGGCCACGCCCTCCGGCTCACCGCGCTGCAGGCGCGCGCTGCCGATGTTCACCCGGGCGTGCAGCTCGGTCTCGCGGTCGCCGCACCGGCCGGCCAGCTCGATCGCGCGCCCGCCCCACTCGATCGCGGCGCCGTCCTCGTCGGCCAGCATGTACAGCTGCGACAGGTTGCTGTACGCCATCGCCAGCTCCCGCCCGGGCGGCAGCGTGCGCAGCACCTCCACCGCCCGGACCCCGGCCTCCCGGGCCTCGGCGGTCCGGCCGGTCCACCACGCGAACCGTGACACCCAGCGCAACCCGACGCCGATCTCCGCGGTGTCTCCCCGCGCCTCGCGCAGCGCCAGCGCCTGCCGGCGGGCGGTCAGCGCCTCCGGCGCCCGCCCGCCCAGATAGGCCGCCACCGAGTACGCCTCCAGCAGCCCGGCCCGGTCGGCGTCCGGCAGCACGGCGGCGCACTCCAGCGCCGTGGCGTAGTGCGCGGTGGCCTGCCGGTACGCGCCCAGTTCGGACGCCTGCCGGGCGGCCACCGGGGCCCAGCGCAACACCGCCACCGGATCGCCGGCATGGTGTGCGTGGTGCACCATGCGGGCCGGGTCCACCCCGGGCCGCCCGTTGAGCGCAGCCAGCACCTCGGCGTGCAGCGCGGCACGGCGTACCGGTGACAGCGACTCCTCGACGGCGCGCCGCAGCAGCTCGTGCCGGAAGCCCAACCGGTCGCCGGTCGCGGTGAGGACGCCGTGGGCCATGCACTCGTCGACGCCGGCGGCCCGGGTGTCGAGCACCGTCGGCTCGACGCATGACGGCACCACCGACACCAGCCCGGCGACCTCGCGAGCGGCCGGGGACATCCCGCTCAGTCGGGACAACATGAGGTCACGCACGGTCGGCGGGACACCCACCGCGGCGGTGGCCAGCATCTCGGCCACCAGCAGCGGATTGCCACCGGTCACCCCGTACACGGACGTGGCGGACCG
>NZ_JAMOKF010000364.1 GCF_023656545.1 Micromonospora phytophila
CCGCGCCGGCGGGTCGCGGTCTCCCCGGCCAGCAGCAGCACGGTCAGCGCCACCAGCACGCTGGAGAGCACCAGCGCGCCGGTGCGGTCGAAGCCCAGGTCGAAGGCGACGAAGATGGCCCGGGTGAAGGTGTCCGCGCGCAGGATCGACACGGCCCCGAAGTCGGAGAGCACGTAGAGGGCGACCAGCAGCGCGCCGGCCGCGGTGGCCGGCCGGATCTGCCGCAGGGTGACCTTGGTGAAGGTCCGCCAGCCGCTGCGCCCCAGCGAGCGGGAGACCTCCTCCTGGGCCGGGTCCGCGCCGCGCAGCGCGGCCGCGACCGGAAGGAAGACGTACGGGTACGAGCAGAGGGTCAGCACCAGCGCCGCCGGCCAGAACCCCTCCAGCCGGTCGACGCTGGAGACCCAGGCGAAGGCGGCGATGTAGGTGGGGACGGCCAGCGGCAGCGCGGCCAGCACCGCGAAGAGCCGCCGGGCTGGCAGGTCGGTGCGGGTGACCAGGAACGCGGCGCCGACGCCGAGCAGGACACAGGCGGCGGTGACCACGGCGGCGAGCCCGAGGCTGCGCAGGGCGAGCAGGCCGACCCGCTCGGTCCAGAGCTCGGCGGCGATCCGGTCGGCGCCGGCCTCGGCGGTGCGTACCGCGAGGTAGACCAGCGGGACCAGGGCCACGGCCACCGCGACGGTCGAGGCCGCGAGCAGCGTCGGGCGCGGTGCCAGCCGCCGCAACCGCCCGCGTACGCCGGACAGGGCCGGCCCCGGAAGGGCCGACCCCGCGGTGGTCGTCTGGGTGCTCAGGGCACCAGCCCCGAATCCTTGATCAGGGTGATGGTGGCTTCCAGCGTGTCGAGGTCGTTCAGGTCGATCGCCGGGGTGTCCAAATCGGCCAGCGGCGGCACGTACGCCGGGGCGGGGACGCCGGCCACGACCGGGTACTCGAAGGTCTGCTCGGCGAAGTGCCGCTGCGCCTCGGTGCCGAGCAGGTAGTCGACGAAGGCCTGGGTGTCGGCGTCCTGCGCGGCGTGCTTGAGCACCCCGACGCCGGAGACGTTGACCAGCGCGCCGGTGTCGCCGGCGGGGAAGAAGTGCAGCTTGACCTTGAGGGCCTCCGGGGTGGTGCCCTTCTCCTTGGCGACCTCGCCCAGGTAGTAGTGGTTCACCAGGCCGACGGGGATGGTGCCCTTGTCGACGTCCTCGACGATCTTGACGTTGTTGTCCCGGATCTGCGGCTCGTTGGCCTTGAGGCCGGCCAGGAAGTCCTTGGCCTTCTGCTCGCCGTGCTGCACCCGGATCGCGGTGACGAACGCCTGGAAGGAGGCGTTGGTCGGGGCGACGCCGATCTTGCCCTTCCACTTCGGGTCGGTCAGCTCGAAGACGGACTTCGGCAGCTCGGCGGCGGGCACCTGCTCGGCGTTGTACGCCAGCACCCGGGAGCGCGCGCTCACCCCGACCCACTGGCCGCCGCGGGCCCGGTAGGCCTCGGGCACCTTGGCGGTGGTCGCCTCGGGCAGCGTGGTGAACATCTCCCGCTTGGCGACCGCGCCGAGCGCTCCGGCGTCCTGGGCGAGGAACGCGTCGGCCGGCGACTTGTCGCCCTCCTCGACGAGCTGCGCGGCGAGCTGGGCGGTGGTGGCGTACCGGGGCTTGACGGTGATGCCGGTCTGCTGGGTGAACTTCTCCAGAAGGGGCTTGATGAGCTGCTCGTTGCGCCCGCTGTAGACGGTGATCGTCTTGTCGTTCGGCTTGCCGGGGTCGGCGGCGTCGCCCTCGCCGGACCCGCAGGCGACCAGGCCGGAGGCGAGCAGCCCGGCGGCGAACAGCGTCGCGGTGGACCTGCGGACAGAGACGGTCACGGCGAAACCCCTTCACGACGGTCGACGGTCAGAAGTTAGCACAGGCTAACCTCACGGTGAATCGGACCGGGTGTCGGATCGGCGCGGCCCGCGCGCCGGGCGTACGACGGCGGGCAGGATGTCACCCATGACGCTCGCGCTGCCCATCGACCCCGAGGCCAACCGGCTGCTGGAGCGCAGCCCACTGGCCCTGCTCCTCGGCATGGTGCTCGACCAGCAGGTGCCGATGGAGAAGGCTTTCTCCTCCCCGTACGTGCTGGCGCAGCGGCTCGGCCACGAGCCGGACGCCCGGGAACTCGCCGGGTACGACCCGGAGGCCCTGGTCGCCCTCTTCGCCCGACCGCCGGCGCTGCACCGGTTCCCCAAGGCGATGGCGGCCCGGGTGCAGGAGGTGTGCCGGGTCCTGGTCGACCGGTACGACGGCGACGCCGCCCGGCTCTGGGCCGACGCGGCCGACGGCCCGGAGCTGCTCCGCCGCATCGCCGACCTGCCCGGCTTCGGCACGCAGAAGGCGCAGATCTTCCTCGCCCTGCTCGGCAAGCGGTTCGGGGTGACGCCGCAGGGCTGGCGGGAGGCCGCCGGCGGGTACGGCGACCCGGGCGCCCACCGCTCGGTGGCCGACGTCACCGACGCCGACTCGTTGCGCCGGGTCCGCGAGTACAAGCAGCAGATGAAGGCGGCGGCGAAGGCGAAGAGCGCCCAGGGCTGACGCAACGCCGCCGCCGCCGGATCGTTGGGATCGTCGGGCGGCGACGGGTGGCTGATGACCGACGAGCGGGGTGCGGCGCTGCTGCGCGGCGGGATGAGTTCGCCGCGCGCCTCGTTCCTCGAACTCTTCTTCGACCTGGTCTTCGTCTTCGCGCTCACCCGGGTCTCCCAGCGCCTGATCGACGACCTGTCCACCCACGGGCGCGACGTGCTCCGCGAGACGGCCGAGACCGTGCTGTGCTGCTGTTCCTCGCGCTCTGGATGATCTGGTCACTGACCGCGTGGGCGACCAGCCGGTACGAGCCGGAACGCGCGGCCATCCAGTTCGTGGTGCTCGCCTCGGCGTTCGCCGCCATGGTGATGGCCGTCGCGATCCCCGGGGCCTTCGCCGAGCGGGCGTTGCCGTTCGTGCTGGCCTACCTGACCGTCCAGGTGGGTCGGCCGTTCTTCCTCACCCTGGCGCTGCGCGGTCACCCGCGCCGGGCGGTCACCTCCCGGATCCTGCTCTGGTCCTCGATCGGCGCGCTGCCCTGGCTGGCGGGCGGCCTGGTGCCGGCGCTGCGTGCGCCGTGCTGGACGCTCGCGCTGGCCTGGGACTACCTGGGGCTCGCGCTGGGCTGGCCGCTACCCGGGCGGGCCGCGGTGCGGACCGCCGGCTGGGCGGTCACCGGGGAGCACCTCGCGGAGCGGTACCAGCAGTTCTTCCTGATCGCGCTCGGCGAGACGATCCTGGTCATCGGTCTGACCTTCAGCGGCGGGCAGTTCACCGCCGCGCAGGCCGGTGCCTTCGCCGTGTCGTTCCTCACCACCGCGCTGCTGTGGCGGATCTACTTCCACCGGGCCGGGCACCTGCTCACCGAGGCGATCGCGGCCGCCCGCTCCCCCGGGCTGCTGGGTGAGTCCGCCACCTGGACCCACCTGGTGATCGTCGCCGGCGTGCTGCTCACCGGCGTCGGCTACGAGCTGGTCATCACCCACCCGTTCGGGCGGACCGAGTCGGGCTGGCCGGTGTTCATCATGGGCGGTCCGGCGCTCTTCCTGGCCGCCCGGGCACGCTTCGAGTACGAGATCTTCGGTCGGGTCTCCCGGTCCCGGCTGGTCGGCGTGGTCCTGCTCATCGGGCTGGCGCCGGTGGCGCTGCGGCTGCCGCCGATGGTCGCGCTGACGGTGAGCGCCGTCGTGCTGACCGGGATCGCCGTCGCCGACGCGGTACGCGCCCGGGGGCGCCCGGTCGAGCAGCCCGCGTCGCCCTTCTGACCGGCCACCGCCGACCAGGAGAGCGGGTCGGGCGGGTGAGACGGCGGGCGGGTCAGGCGGCGGTCGGCCGGGAGAGCGAGGCCAGCGCGCGCCGCACGTCGGCGAGGGAGACCGTCGCCGAGTCGTCCAGGTCGGCCAGGCCGGCCTCGATCCACTGGCGCATGAGCGTGGTCACCCCGATGCCCCGCGCGTCGGCGGCCGCCCGGACCCGCTCGTACGTCTCCAGGGGCAGGCGCACCGAGCGGCTGACCATCGGTGTGTCGGTGTCGGGGGTGGGCAGCTCCACCGGCTGGCTCTCGTCGATCAGCTCGGCGAGCGCGTCGTCTCCGTGGAACCGCTTGGTCGCCTCGTCACGGTGCATCGTGACCGCCTCCTCGTCGGCGATCCCTCCGCACCGCGTCGTCGTAGCGCTTGGCCTCGACGTCGCTCAGCTCGCGGGCGGAGAGGATGTCCCAGTCGTTGTCGGTGCCGTCGGCCTCGGCGAGCAGCACGGCCAGCCGGCGCCCCCGGCGGGCGGCGGCGTAGACCACCATCACGTCGTCGCCCAGGTGGCGGATGACCCGACGGCTGCTGTGCAGAGCCTCCCAGACTTCCGCCGGCGTGACGTCGTAGACCCGGAGGTTGGCCAACGCCTCGTCGGTGAAGCTGAACCGGCTGCCCACATCGGGAGCGTACCACGGGCGTAACACGTAAGCAGATGCGTCGGTTTTCGCTGATCACGCTCGGGAGGTGACAGGATGGGTCGTAATCCCCTCGAGGAGGTCCGTGGTGAAGCGTCAGGCGTACCAGCCGATCCTGATCACCGACGCCTCGCGCAGCCAGGACGACCAGCTCACCAGCCGCCAGAAGCGCTACGTGCTCATGATGGGCATCCGGGTGGCCTGCGTGATCGTCGGCGCCGTCCTGGTCGGCGTGCAGGCCCCGCTGCTCTGGCTCTGGCTCCCGCTCGTCGGGCTGGGCATGATCCTGATCCCCTGGCTGGCGGTGCTGCTGGCCAACGACCGGCCGCCGAAGGACGAGCACCGGCTGATGAACCGCTTCCAGCAGCAGCACCGGGACGAGACCCCGCCGATGAGCCTCACCGCCCAGGAACGGCCGCACAAGGTCATCGACGTCGAGCCCTGATCGGCCTCACCCGCGTCGTCCACTCGCGCCCCGACCGCTCGGTCGGGGCGCGAGTGCGTGCAAGGGTCGCTCAGCCCACCGGCCGGGCACCGAC
>NZ_JAMOKF010000037.1 GCF_023656545.1 Micromonospora phytophila
CGGCCGCCGGGTCCACCGGCGTCACCTCGACCCCCTCGGCGGCGGGCAGCGGGACGGCCTCGACCGCGCCGGCCACACCGGTCGCCGGCGCGGGCACCTCGACGACCTCCGAGCCCCCGAAGAGGCGCGGCAGCGTCGCGGTGTGCGCGACCCGCAGCTCGTCCAGGCCGATGCGGAACTGGCCGTGCACCTCCAGGGCGCCGCCGGCGGGGTCGGTGACCCCGATCAGCTCGAACGGCACCCCGCGCTCGGCGCAGAGCGCCGTGAAGGCCTTCTCGTGGCCGCGCGGCACCGAGACCAGGGCCCGCCCGGCGGACTCGCTGAACAGGTAGACGAACGGCATCGAGCCACCGTCGAACCGCTCCGGCACCGCGATCCGGGCGCCGACCCCGCGACGCAGGCAGGACTCGACCAGGCTCTGCGCGAGACCGCCGTCGGAGAGGTCGTGCGCGGAGCTGAGGTGCCCGACCCGGGCGGCCTCCGCCACCAGCTCGGCCAACTGCCGCTCGCCGGCCAGGTCGACCTGCGGGGGTACGCCACCGAGGTGCTCGTGGGTCACCCAGGCCCACTCCGAGCCGGAGAGCTCCACGTGCGTCTCGCCGAGCAGGAAGAGCTGGTCGTGATCCCCGCCGGCACGCGGCACGAAGCCCATCGGCACCCGGTCGGCCACGTTGTCCAGCACGCCCAGCACGCCGACCACGGGGGTCGGGTGGATCGCGGCGGCACCGGTCTGGTTGTAGAAGCTGACGTTGCCGCCGGTCACCGGGATGCCCAGCTCCAGGCAGCCGTCCGCCAGGCCGCGCACGGCCTCGGCGAACTGCCACATCACGCCCGGGTCCTCAGGCGAGCCGAAGTTGAGGCAGTCGGTCACGGCGATCGGCTTCGCGCCGGTCACCGCCACGTTGCGGTACGCCTCGGCCAGCGCCAGCTTCGCCCCGTTGTACGGGTCGAGGCGGGCGTACCGGCCGTTGCCGTCGACGGAGAGGGCGACACCGAGGCCGCTCTTCTCGTCGATCCGGATCACGCCGGAGTCCTCCGGCTGGGCGAGCACGGTGTTGCCCAGCACGTACCGGTCGTACTGCTCGGTGACCCAGGTCTTGTCGGCCAGGTTCGGCGACGCGATCATGCGCAGCACGGTCTCCCGCAGCGCCTCCGGGTCGGTCGGCCGGGGCAGCGTCTCGGCCCGGTCGGCCTGGAGCAGGATCAGGTCGGCCGGCTCGCGCATCGGGCGGGCGTAGACCGGACCGTCGTCGACCAGCGAGCCCGGCGGCACGTCGACCACCAGGTGGTCGTTCCAGGTGACCAGCAGCCGGCCCGGCTGCCCGTCGGCGGACGATCCGGTGACCTCACCGATCGCGGTGGCCCAGACGCCCCACTTCTCGGCGGTCTTGAGCACCGCCTCCAGCTTGTCCGGGGCGACGACCAGCAGCATCCGCTCCTGGGACTCGCTGGCCAGGATCTCGTGCGGCTCCATCGAGGGCTCGCGCAGCGGGACCCGCTCCAGCCACACCCGCATGCCGGTGCCGGCGGAGGCGGCGGTCTCGGTGAGGGCGCAGGTCAGGCCCGCGCCGCCGAGGTCCTGGATACCGACGACCAGCTCGGCGTCGTACAGCTCCAGGCAGGCCTCGATCAGCAGCTTCTCCATGAACGGGTCGCCGACCTGCACGGACGGGCGGCGCTGCTCGCTGCCCTCGTCGAAGGTGGCGCTGGCCAGCACCGACACGCCGCCGATGCCGTCCCGGCCGGTCCTGGCGCCCATCAGCACCACGATGTTGCCGGGGCCGGTGGCCTCCTTCTTCTGCAGCCGGTCGACCGGCAGCACGCCGAGGCAGAGCGCGTTGACCAGCGGGTTGCCCTGGTAGCAGGGGTCGAAGACGACCTCGCCGCCGATGTTGGGCAGGCCGAGGCAGTTGCCGTAACCGCCCACGCCGGCGACCACGCCGGGCAGCACCCGGGCGGTGTCGGGGTGGTCGGCCGCGCCGAAGCGCAGCGGGTCCATCACCGCGACCGGGCGGGCACCCATGGCCAGGATGTCCCGGACGATGCCGCCGACGCCGGTCGCCGCGCCCTGGTACGGCTCGACGAAGCTCGGGTGGTTGTGCGACTCGACCTTGAAGGTCACCGCCAGCTCGTCGGAGATCCGGACCACGCCGGCGTTCTCGCCGATGCCGGCGAGCAGCCGGTCGCTCGGCGGGGCCTTCTCGCCGAACTGGCGCAGGTGCACCTTGCTCGACTTGTAGGAGCAGTGCTCGCTCCACATGATCGAGTACATCGCCAGCTCGGCCTGGGTGGGCCGTCGGCCGAGGACCTGCCGGATCCGGTCGTACTCGTCGTCGCGGAGCCCGAGCTCGGCGTACGGCTGCAGCTCACCGGGGGTGGCACCGGCGCGCGGCACGGTGTCCACGCCGTTGGACCAGTCGGCGTTCGCCGGCTCGGCGTGCCGGGCCGGCGCGGCCTGCGGCCCGACGGCGGCCGGACGCGGCTCCACCGGCTGCGCCGGGGCGGCCGGGAAGGCCTCCGGGGTCTCCCGTACCTCGTCCGGGTGGGTGGTCATGACCTCTCCTCGCTGCGCTCAAGGCCGCCCAGCGGGCGGGTGAGCCGACCGATGATGCCGCCGCGCACGGTCACGCCGGCGCCCCCACCAGGTGCTTCAGCACCGAGGTGAAGAAGCCGAGACCGTCCAGGGAGGGGCCGGTGAGCGCCTCCACCGCGTGCTCGGGATGCGGCATGATGCCGACCACGTTGCCGGCGGAACTGGTGATCGCGGCGATGTCGCGCTGCGACCCGTTCGGGTTGCCGCCGACGTACCGGGCGACGACCCGGCCCTCGGCTTCGAGCTGGTCCAGCGTCGCGGTGTCGGCGACGTAGCAACCCTCGCCGTTCTTGACGGGGATCAGCACCTCCTGGCCGGGCTG
This sequence comes from Micromonospora phytophila, assembly GCF_023656545.1. Lineage (GTDB taxonomy): Bacteria > Actinomycetota > Actinomycetes > Mycobacteriales > Micromonosporaceae > Micromonospora > Micromonospora phytophila. Next base: position 2,916 of record NZ_JAMOKF010000037.1, read on the forward strand.
GAACGCGTTGGTCCACGCGGTGCCGGCCGACTCGATGCGCAGGATCTGGTCCCGGTTGCGGAAGTGCAGGTGCTGGTTGCGGGTGAGCGCCCCGGGCAGCAGGTGGGCCTCGCAGAGGATCTGGAAGCCGTTGCAGATGCCGAGCACCGGCAGGCCGCCCCGGGCCGCGTCCACGATCGTCTCCATCACCGGGGCGAACCGGGCGATGGCGCCGCAGCGCAGGTAGTCGCCGTAGGAGAAGCCGCCCGGGAGGACGACCGCGTCCACGCCGTGCAGCGCGGCGTCACCGTGCCAGAGGCGGACCGGCTCGGCACCGGCGATCCGGACGGCCCGGGCCGCGTCCCCGTCGTCGAGCGAGCCGGGGAAGGTGACCACACCGACCCGGGCGGTCACGAGCGGGCGTCCGCGGTCTCGTCGGCCTCGACCAGGCGGACGGTGAAGTCCTCGATGACCGGGTTGGCGAGCAGTTTGTCGGCGATCTCCCGGGCGCGGCCCAGGTCCGGTTCACCGGTGAACTCGATCTCGATCCGCCTGCCGATCCGGACCGAGGCGACGTCGCTGACGCCGAGCCGGGGCAGCGCGTTTGCGACGGCCTGGCCCTGCGGATCGAGGATCTCGGGCTTGAGCATGACGTCGACGACGACGCGAGGCACTGGGCACTCCTGACTGTGTACGCAGTTGGGTGCCGACCCACAACGGGCGAGCGCAGCCAGCCTACCTGGCAGATACCGCCCCGGACGCACCGGCCGGACGCAGTTCAGGCAGTGATCGACGTAACCGGCGCGGGGGCCGGGAGACCGATACGGCTTCGTTGCGATCCCGATGCGGATCCGTTGCCGTCCCACCCGTTTCGCACCGTTCCGGGCACCTGCCGGGCGACGCCTCCCATCGATTGAGGTATTTCGATGAAACTCTTGTGAACCACATCTCAGGGCCCTACCGTACATCGTCGAACGTCGATTTGACGTCCCGTTCGTCGGGCCACCCCCGCCCGCCGGCCGGCAGCTCGGCCCGGCGAACCCGGGCACGACCCCTGCGAAGGAGCTCCACATGCGCATCCGATCCCTGATCGCGGTCCTCGCCACCGCGGTGGCCGGCGTGCTCGGCGCCAGCTCCGGCGCCGTCGCCGCCCCCGCCGGCCCGCAGTTCATCATCGGCGGCACCACCGTCTCGTCCGCCCCGTGGGCCGCCGCGGTGTTCAGCAACGGCTCGTTCACCTGCTCCGGGACGATCATCGCGCCGCAGTGGGTGCTCACCGCGCGGCACTGCCTCAACGGCACGATGTCGGTCCGGGTCGGGAGCGTCTACCGCTCCTCCGGCGGCGTCACCCGGACCGTCAGCGCCACCTACAGCCGCTACGACCTGGCCCTGATGCGCCTGTCCAGCTCGGTGAGCACCTCGTACGTCACGCTGGCCAACAGCAACCCGCCGATCAACTCCACCAACACGATCTACGGCTGGGGCCAGACCTGCTACAGCGGCTGCTCCGCCTCCAGCCAGCTCAAGACCGCGACCGTCCGGGTGACCAGCACCAGCTACACCGACGCGTACGGCGGGCAGGCGATCCGGAGCACGGAGATCAGCGGCAACGCGTGGCGCGGCGACTCGGGCGGTCCGGAGTTCTACAACGGGGCGCAGGTCGGCGTCGCCTCCACCGCCGACGGCTACAGCATCCAGAACTACGGCAGCGTCGCGTACAACCGGGCCTGGATCACGTCGGTGGCCGGTGTCTGACGGTTAGCGCCGCGGGCGGCGCGGATGGTCGGCCCCGCGCCGGTCGTCCGCGCCGCGCTGTTTTGCAGCATCCGATCAGGTGAACAACCCTCGCTAACCGCCCGGCCGTCCCCTGACAGCATCAGATGCGTGCTGGTCGTGACGACGGATCAACTGCCCGGCTACGAGATCCGCCAGATCCTCGGCGAAGTGGTGTCGTCGATGGCGCGGACGCGGAACCCCTACCGCGAAGGGGTGAAGAACCTGCGCGGTGGCGCGTACGACCCGATGGCCCCGGACAACCTCACGCGGTGGCGTACCGACTCGGTCGCCCGGCTCGGCGAGGAGGCCCTGCGGCTCGGCGCGAACGCCGTGATCGGCATGCGCTTCGACAGCCGGGACTGCGGCGAGATGTGGATGGAGATCTGCGCGTACGGCACGGCGGTGATCGTGGTACCCAAGGCTCCCGACGTCATGCCTCCCGACCAGCCGCTGGTCGCCGCGGAAACCGCCCACGATCCGGCCTTCGCGGACTCCCCCGGTGGCATCGCCGAACCCGCGAGCGCCCCCAACCTCCGCTCCGCCGCGGAAACCCCCACCCGCGACTCCTGACCCCACCCGTCCGCACCCGGCCCGAGCCACGCCGCGCCCGAGCCACGCCGCGCCCGAGCCCGGTTGCTCAGGGAGTTTTCGTCCTCTTCGATCTCCGTTTCGGACGCAAACTTCTTGATCAACCAGGGCAGGTGCGGGGGTCGGTGGTGGGGTGGGTCAGAGGATGGGGGGTGGGGTGTAGGCCGCGGCTTCGGGGTGGGCGTCGACCACGGCGGCCACCCGCCGGGCGACGGCCTGGACCTGGGCGGGGGCGGCGCCGACGAAGGCGGTGCGGTCGGCGACCAGGGTGTCGATGTCGGCACGGGTGAGGCCGAGCCGCTCGTCCGCCGCCAGCCGGTCGAAGAGGTCGTTCTCGGGGGCGCCCTTCTCGCGCATGGCGAGGGCGACGGCGACCGCGTGCTCCTTGATCACCTCGTGGGCGACCTCCCGGCCCACGCCCCGCCTGACCGCCGCCACCAGGATCTTCGTGGTGGCCAGGAAGGGCAGGAAGCGCTCCAGCTCGCGGTTGACCACCGCCGGGTACGCCCCGAACTCGTCCAGCACGGTGAGGAAGGTCTGGAACAGCCCGTCGGCGGCGAAGAACGCGTCCGGCAGGGCGACCCGGCGGACCACCGAGCAGGAGACGTCTCCCTCGTTCCACTGGTCGCCGGCCAGCTCGCCGACCATCGACAGGTAACCCCGGATGATCACCGCGAAGCCGTTCACCCGCTCGCTGGACCGGGTGTTCATCTTGTGCGGCATGGCGCTGGAGCCGACCTGGCCCGGCTTGAAGCCCTCGGTGGCCAGCTCCTGGCCGACCATCAGCCGGATCGTGGTGGCCAGCGACGACGGCGCGGCCGCCACCTGGGACAGCGCGGCGAGCACCGCCACGTCGATCGAGCGCGGGTAGACCTGTCCGACGCTGTCCAGCACCCGGCTGAAGCCGAGGTGCCCGGCCACCCGGCGCTCCAGCTCGGCCACCTTGTCGGCGTCGCCGTCGAAGAGGTCGAGCTGGTCGGCGGCGGTGCCGACCGGGCCCTTGATGCCGCGCAGCGGGTACCAGTTGATCAGGTCGTCCAGCCGCTCGTACGCGATGAGCAGCTCCTCGGCGGCCGACGCGAAGCGCTTGCCCAGCGTGGTGGCCTGCGCCGCGACGTTGTGCGAGCGGCCGGTCATCACCAGGTCGGAGTGCTCGACGGCGAGCCGGGACAGCCGGGCCAGCGTGGTGACCACCCGGTCCCGGATCAGCTCCAGCGAGCGGCGCACCTGGAGCTGCTCGACGTTCTCGGTGAGGTCCCGGGAGGTCATCCCCTTGTGCACGTGCTCGTGCCCGGCGAGCGCGCTGAACTCCTCGATCCGGGCCTTCACGTCGTGCCGGGTGACCCGCTCCCGCTCCGCGATCGAGGCCAGGTCGACCTGGTCCAGCACCCGCTCGTACGCCTCGACCACGCCGTCCGGGACGGCCACGCCCAGGTCGCGCTGCGCCCGGAGCACGGCGAGCCAGAGCCGCCGTTCCATCCGGACCTTCTCCTCCGGCGACCAGAGGGCGACCAGCTCGGGCGAGGCGTAACGGTTGGCGAGCACGTTGGGGATCGTCGTCACGTACGCATTCTCCCGTACCCGCTGGCCGTAGCCCCAGCGGCATGGCTCGGGCCGGGCGACGTCACACCTCCGGGACGACGTGCACGGTCCAGCAACACCGCTCCGGGGGCCGGGACTCGTGCATCCCGGCCCCGAGGCTTCACGGCAGCAGGTTCACCAGGTCGGGATGCGTAGCCAACTCCACGACCTGTTCCAGCGTCAGCGGCGGAGCAGCCCCGCCCTTCGTGTTCTTCGGCCGGATGTCAGCCATCTGCCCGCCCCCCGGCATGTCGGTGGCGGCGCCGGTGTTCGGCCGGTTGTCGAGGACCACCTCGACCGTGCCCCGGTCGGGCCGCTGTACGAACGCGGTGTAGGTCACCATGCCGGACGACCGCGAGACGACGGTGATCACTCGATTGCCGTCCGGACGGGTCGACTCGGCGCACTCGCCGGCGTGTTGGTGCCGGGGGTGATCTTCCGCCGGCTGGGTGCGAACAGTCGCGCAGCTGAGGGTGGCGCTCACCCGCCGCTGGACGAGGATCTCGCCGTCGCCGGCCATCCCGTCCCGCTCTACAAAAAAGGAGAAGGACATCAGGCCGTTCCCGGTCGGTCCGCCGCCCGGGCCTTTGAACAGCCTGAGGAAGATCGTCCCGTCCGCCGCTACGTCGTCCAGCGCGGCGGCGGCGGCCGTTGCCCCCACGCCCATGTCGAAGTCGGACGGAGGCCCGGAGCCTCGGGACGCCTTCGTGCCGGGTGGCGGCGGAGGTGCGATGGCGAGCGCCGGGTCACGAGCCACGTCCGTCAGCTGCGCCATGGACAGCACGGTCTCGCCACCCGATACGGCCAGGAACAGGTACGTGCCGTCCGGACGCAGCACCGCTATCTGCCGGAGCGAGCTGAGCGCCGGCCGGTGCAGGGTGCCGGGCTTGCCGAAGTCGGCAACCAGGTGACGGGCGCGGATCTTCTCTCCGGTCGGGCCCTCGCTGAGGGTGCAGTTCCGAGCGGCCAGGCCGGCGGTGGGGCAGGGCGACGCGTACTCCCAGGCTGTTCGGCCGTCGCGCACCAGTCCAAGGGAGATCTGGCCGCCGCGATCCCCGATTTGGAAGTTGGCGTAACCGAGGTAGGGCACGTCGACATTGACGTGTCCCTTGTCCATCCAGACCGGTTCGGGACTCACCGACCCACCCCACTTGGTCACCCAGGTGAAGCCGGCCGCCTGCCGCTTCAGCGCCGCCGTCAGGGCGTTGCCGAGCCGTTCACCGTCCTCGTCGGTGCCGGCGATCGTGGTCACTGTCGAGCTCGGTGCCGGGGACGCGGAGGGCAGCGGGGCGAGGGTGACCGCCCCGTCCACCGCGACTGCGACCATCTGGTCCGCCGTGACCGGAAGCCGTGGCTTCCCGTCGGCCGTGTGGGCCCCGACCTCGATGAACGAGCCGTCCGGCCGGATGGCTCGCACACGCATGCTCTCGCCGCTGCTGTGCGCCTTGCCCTTCAGCCGCTCCGGCACCTTCTCGCCCTCGTATGCCTTCTGTGAGATCGTGATCTGCTCGCCGCGCGGGCCCGTCCGTTCGGTGCAGTGCGGGGCGGACTTGCCGCTACACCCGCTGAGCCTTTCCCACATCACGGCGCCGTCCCGCTCGATCCACACCGAGACCCTTACCTCACCGGCACCGACCCGGATGCTGCCGTGACCTCGGTACCCCGCGTCGGGAGCGGCGTTCGCCACCGCGCCGCCGGCCTCGGACTGCCAGTTCGGGGTCGTACCGGAGTCGACCCCGTCGGCCGACCAGACCAGGCGCGGTTCGGTACGGATCAGGGCCGCGACGACGGCCGCGTCGATGCGGTCCAGGTCCTCGGGCATACCCGGGATGGTGGTCGGCGCCGGGGACACGTCGGTGATGGGTGCCTTCGCGTGCGGCGCCACCAGGGCGTTGGTGCCGAGTGCCACCGCGAGCACGGCCGCGACGACCGCCGCACCCGCCGTGCCGAAGCGGAGCCGCCGGGCGCGGCGCTGCCGCCCGATCACCCGTTCCACGTCGACGGTCGAGACCGGCACGTCGCCGATTGCCTCGTCGAACACCTGCTGGTACGTCATGACAGCTCCCCCCGGGTCGTCGATACCGGAGAGGCCATCAGCAGCCGCAGCGCCGCCAGGCCACGGGCCGCCTGGCTCTTCACGGTGCCGGTGCTGACGCCCAGGATCGCGGCGGTCTGCTCTACGGACAGGTCGCAGTAGAAGCGGAGGACGACCACCGCGCGGCGACGGGCCGGAAGCTGGCCGAGCAGATCCAGCAGCACCTCCCGGTCGATCAGGGTCGGCTCGGGCAGCTCCACGTCGACCTGGTCGGGCAGCTCGTCGGTGCTGCGCTCCCGGCGCCACGGGCGCCGGCGCTCGTCCAGCCAGGCGTGGGTCAGCACCGCGCGGACGTACGCGTCCACGTTCTCCGCGGCCTTCACCCGGCGCCAGTGCCGGTAGAGCTTGCCGATGGTGATGGAGACCAGGTCGTCGGCGGTGTGCCAGTCCCGGCAGAGCAGGTACGCCGTCCGGCGCAGCGAGTCCAGCCGGGCGGCGACGAACTGCCGGTACTCGTCCTCGTCGGCATGGTTCACCGCACGGCGCCTCTCGTCGGTTTCATGACCAGGGGACGTAGCGAGCTTCGGCCAAGGTTGCTCAGGCCGGACGGCGGGTTGTTCACCGGTGCTCTCCTACGGGACTCAAGCCCGGCGTGGAAGCCGCAGGCCGTGGCGGCCGGCCACGGCCTGCGATCAGCGCTCCAGGATCGCCGTCACGCCCTGGCCGCCGGCGGCGCAGATGGAGATCAGGCCCCGCCCGGAGCCCTTTTCCGCAAGCAGCTTGGCCAGCGTGGCCACGATCCGGCCGCCGGTGGCCGCGAACGGGTGGCCGGCGGCGAGCGAGGATCCGTTCACGTTGAGCCGGTCCCGGTCGATGGAGCCGAGCGGGGTGTCCAGGCCGATCCGGTCCTTGCAGAACTCCGGCGACTCCCAGGCGGCCAGGGTGGCCAGCACCTGCGAGGCGAACGCCTCGTGGATCTCGTAGTAGTCGAAGTCCTGCAACGTGAGCCCGGCCCGGGCGAGCATCCGGGGCACCGCGTACGCGGGGGCCATCAGCAGCCCCTCGTCGCCGTGCACGAAGTCGACGGCGGCCGTCTCCGACCAGGTGAACCAGGCGAGCACGGGCATGCTGCGCTCGCGCGCCCACTCCTCAGAGGCGAGCAGCACGGTGGACGCGCCGTCGGTCAGCGGCGAGGAGTTGCCGGCGGTCATCGTCGCCTGGTCGGCGTCCGGGCCCTTCGCGCCGAAGACCGGCTTGAGCGAGCCGAGCTTCTCCAGGCTGGTGTCCGCGCGGAGGTTCTGGTCGCGGGTCAGTCCGAGGTAGGGCGTCATCAGGTCGTCGAAGAAACCCCGGTCGTACGCGGCGGCGAGCCGCTGGTGCGACCGCAGCGCCAACTCGTCCTGGGCCTGCCGGTCGATCTGCCACTGCAGTGCGGTGCGGGCGGCGTGCTCTCCCATCGACAGCCCGGTCCGCGGCTCCGCGTTGCGCGGGATCTCCGGCCGGAACGGCTGCGACGGGCGCAGCTTGGCGGCGATCTTCAGTCGCTCGCCGAGGGTGCGGGCGCTGTTGAGCTTGAGCAGGGTGCGCCGCATGTCCTCGTTGACGGCCAGGGGCGCGTCGGAGGTGGTGTCGACGCCACCGGCGATGCCGACGTCGATCTGCCCGAGGGCGATCTTGTTGGCGACCAGGATGGCCGCCTCCAGGCCGGTGCCGCAGGCCTGCTGGATGTCGTACGCGGGGGTGTGCGGGTCGAGCCGGGAGCCGAGCACCACCTCACGGGTGAGGTTGAAGTCCTTGGCGTGCTTGAGCACCGCCCCGGCGACCACCTCACCGACCCGCTGCCCGGCCAGCCCGTGGCGGGCGACCAGCCCGTCCAGCGCCGCGCCGAGCATGTCCGAGTTGGACGCGCTGGCGTACCGCGAGTTGGACCGGGCGAAGGGGATGCGGTTGCCGCCGATGACCGCGACCCGCCGGATGCTCTGCACGATCCCGCCTCCGTTTCAGGGCTTGCCCACAACCTACTGGCCAGTAGGCTACGCCTATGACCGACAGGTACGCGAGCTTCGTCCAATCGGGGGCCGGCCGCGCGCTGGTCAAGCGCCTCGGGCTGCCCGACCCGCCTCGACTGCGCCGGCACACCCCCGGCGACCCGCTGCTGCCCGGGCCGGCGCTGCTCGGCGCGGCCACCGGCGGCCGGCTCGCCGAGCCGGTCGGCAAGATCCTGACCGCCGCCGGGGTCGAGCTGCTCGATCCCGTGGCCGGCACCACCGCCACCGAAGGCACCCCCCAGCGGTACGGCGCCCTGGTCTACGACGCCACCGGGATCACCGATTCCACCCAGCTCCGCCAGCTCTACGACTTCTTCCACCCGCAGGCCCGCTCGGTGCTGCCCGGCGGCCGGGTGGTCGTGCTGGGCACCCCGCCGGCCGAGTGCGGCTCGCCCCGCGAGGCCACCGCCCAGCGCGCCCTGGAGGGGCTGACCCGCAGCATCGGCAAGGAGTTCGGCCGGGGCGTCACCGCCCAACTGGTGTACGTCACGTCCGACGGTGACGCCGGCACCCTGACCAGCCTGGAGGCGACCCTCCGCTTCCTGCTGTCCGGCCGGTCCGCGTACGTCTCGGGGCAGGTGGTCCGCGTCGGCGCCGGCCGCGCGGAGCCGCCGGCCGACTGGGACCGCCCGCTGGACGGCCAGGTCGTGCTCGTCACCGGGGCGGCCCGGGGCATCGGTGCGGCCCTGACGAAGGTGCTCGCCCGGGACGGCGCCCGGGTCGTCGCCCTGGACATCCCGGCGGCCGGCGACGAGCTGGCCGCCGTCGCCAACGAGATCGGCGGCACCGCCGTGCAGCTCGACCTGACCGCCCCGGACGCCCCCACCCGGCTCGCCGAGCACCTCGCCGCCCGGCACGGCAAGGTCGACGTGGTGGTGCACAACGCCGGCATCACCCGGGACAAGACCCTCGGCCGGATGGACGCCGACCGCTGGGACTCGGTGCTCGACGTCAACCTCTCCAGCCAGGAACGGATCAACGACGTGCTGCTGGAGCGGGAGCTGATCCCGGCCGGCGGGCGGATCGTCTCGGTATCCTCGATCGCCGGCATCGCCGGCAACCGGGGCCAGACCAACTACGCCACCAGCAAGGCGGGAGTCATCGGGCTGGTCGAGTCGCTCGCACCGGCGTTGCGCGGTCGCGACATCAGCGTCAACGCGGTGGCGCCCGGCTTCATCGAGACCCGGCTGACCGCGCGGGTCCCGCTGGCGCTGCGCGAGGCGGGCCGCCGGATGAACAGCATGTCGCAGGGGGGCCTGCCGGTGGACGTCGCCGAGACCATCGGCTGGCTGGCCTGGTCGGCCTCCGGTGCCCTCAGCGGCAACGTCGTCCGGGTCTGCGGCCAGAGCCTGCTGGGGGCGTGATGGCCAGGAGGAAGGACCCCGCCGACGGTCCCACCGAGGAGCTGTCCGTCCACGAGCTGATCGACGGGCCGACGCAGGTCCTGTCGGCGGCGGAGCTGGCCGCCATCCGCGCCCCGGAGCCGGGGCACGACCTGGCCGTCGAGGCGACCCACGACCTGTCCGCCTACTCCACGCACGACCTGTCGCGCCCCGCGTCGGCCGACGAGCGGGCCGCCCGGGAGCTCGTCGAGCTGTCGCGGATGCCGGCGTCGGGCGCGCTCTACCGTCGGGCGCTGCTCGGCGCGCTGCCCGGGATCGGTCCGTCCCGCCGACCCGCCGCGCCGCCCGCGGTGGAGCTGGCGGCGGCCGGGACAACCGTCGACCGTGCGCACCTCGCCGACTACGACCGGGTGTGCGGCTTCCGGCTCGCCGACCGGCTGCCCGCGACGTACCCGCACATCATGGGATTCCCACTGTCGCTGCTGCTGATGACGACGCCGGATTTCCCGATCCCGCTGACGGGTGTGGTGCACGTCGGCAACCGGATCACGGTGCACCGGCCGATCACCGCCGACGAGACCCTCGACTTCAGCACGTACGCCGAGAACCTGCGCCCGCACGACCGGGGCCGGCAGATCGACGTGGTGCTCATCGGCTCGGTCGGCGGGGAGGAGGTCTGGCGCGGCGTCTCGACGTACCTGGGCAGGGAGCGCACGCCCGGCGGCGAACGGCGCGACCGGGGTGACCGGCCCGCACCCCCGCCCGCCACCGGGCGCTGGCGGGTCGAGCCCCGGGTCGGCACGGACTACGCGCGGGTCTCCGGCGACCACAACCCGATCCACACCACCCGGCTGGGCGCCCGCCTCCTCGGCTTCCCCCGGCCGATCGCACACGGCATGTGGAGCAAGGCCCGCTGCCTGGCTGCCCTGGAGAGCCGGCTGCCGGACGCGTACACCGTGGACGTGGCGTTCAAGCTGCCGGTGCCGCTGCCCGGCACGGTGGCGTTCAGCGCCACCCCCGGGTGGGACTTCGCCCTGCACGACGCGCGTACCGGTCGCCCGCACCTGGTGGGCACCGTCCGCTGAGCGCCCACCGGGGCGGGTGGCCGCCGGTCATCCACGGGTCCGGACCCGGGGTGTTCCCGTCGGCCACCGCAAGGTTCGCGAGCCCCGGGACGATCGGGACGCGGCCCGGCGGGTGATCCGGCGACTCGGCCACCGGCCGGCGCGCTCCCGACGAGCATGGGGGCATGGAGTCCGTGCTCGACCTGCTCCGGCAGACGGTCACCTCGCCCTGGGTGTACCTGCTGCTCTTCGGGCTCACCGCGGTCGACGCGTTCTTCCCGGCGGTGCCCGGCGAGGCCGCCGTGATCACCGCCGCCGTCCTCGCCACCAGCGGGCGGCCCAACCTGGTGGCGGTGATCGCGGTGGCCGCGCTCGGCGCGCTCGTCGGCGACCACATCTCGTACGCCATCGGGCGCAGCGGCGGGGCCCGACGAGTCGCCCGCCTTCCCGCGGGCAGCCGGCGGCGGGCCGGTTCCGAATGGGCCCGCCGGGCGGTGGACCGCCGCGGCGGGCTGATCCTGACCACGTCCCGGTACGTCCCCGGCGGGCGGACGGCGGTCACCCTCACCATGGGCGCGGTCCGCTACCCGCGCCGGCCGTTTCTGCTCTTCGATTCGATCGCCGCGGTCAGCTGGGCGACCTACTGCGGGCTGCTCGGCTACTTCGGCGGGCTGGCCTTCGAACGCCACCCGCTGAAGGGGGCGCTGGCCGCCGTGGGCATCTCCGTCGCGATCACGTTGCTGCTGGAGGCGACCCGCTGGCTGCGCGGCCGCCGCGCCGCCGCCCGCCGGTGACCCACCACCGATCCCGCGGGCACAGGCGTCACCCCGTCGGGCGCAGGGCGTGGGTCGCGAAGGTGGTGGCGAGCCGCCGCCCGGGTGGCGGGTGCGCACCGGCGCGGTCCGGATCGTGGTCAGGCTCTGACCGTTGATCCATGCCGGTGCGCTCCCCACGCTGCCCCAGGCGACTACTCCGGTGAGGGCGTGTCCTGCTGCCGTCGGAACTCGTCGACCGGGAGCCCGCCCCGCCCCCAGTTCTCCTTCTCGACCTCGTCGATCACCACGAAGGTCGAGGTCAACGGCTTGTTCAGAACGTCGCGCAGCAGTTCGCTCACACCCTTGATGAGTGCGGCCTTCTCCTCAGCGGTAGCCCCGGAGGCGCCGGGCGTGCTGCCCTCCCGGGTGATCTGGATGGTGACGATCGGCATCGCGTGGTCCTCTCAGCGGGTGGCGGTGGGTCAGCGACCGGCGTTCTGGCCGCCGTCGACGTGCAGGATCTCCCCGGTGACGAAGGGCGCGGACTCGAGGTAGACGACGGCGTCGACGACCTCGCTGGTCTCGCCCATCCGGCCGACCGGGTGCAGGCCGGCGAGCGTCTCGTGGGTCTCGACCGGGTGCATCGGGGTCTTGATGACGCCCGGTGCGACGGCGTTGACCCGGACTCCCCGGCTCGCGTACTCGATGGCCAGGGACTTGGTCGCGGAGTTGAGGCCGCCCTTGGTCAACGACGCGAGCGCCGAGGGGACGTTGGAGTTGGGCTGCTCCGCGAGGCTGGTCGTGATGGTGACGACGTGGCCTGCGCCGGAAGCCAGCAGGTGCGGCAGGGCCCGCCGGGTGAGGTGGAAGAATCCGGCGAGGTTGATCCTGGTGACCTGGTCGAAGTCCTCGTCGGTGTAGTCGGTGAACGGCTTGGCGAGGAAGACGCCCGCGTTGTTGACCAGGGTGTCGATGCGGCCGAAGCGCTGAAGGGCCGCGCTGACCACCCGCTCCGCGGTGTCGGCGTCGGCGATGTCACCCCGGACGGTGACGATCTCCGGGTCGTTGGCCTCCGCGATCGAGCGTGAGGTCGCCACGACGGCGTACCCCAGCTTGCGGTACGCCGCCACGAGGCCGGCGCCGATGCCCTGGGACGCGCCGGTGATCACTGCGACCTTCTGTGCCTGACTGGTGCTCACGACGATCTCCTTCTGCCTGGCCGCAGCCCTGTCGGCTGGAGCCCCGGGGTGACCAGTAGACGACCGGTCGACAAAAAAGCTAGACGACCGGTCGTGTATTGTCCAAGCCATGGGCCGGACCAGTGACGCGCGGAACAAGATCCTCGACGCCGCCGCAACGCTGCTGGAGCAGCGCGGATATTCCGGGCTGGGCGTGGCGGAGATCTGCACCACAGCGGGTGTGCCGAAGGGCAGCTTCTACTACTTCTTCGAGTCCAAGCAGGCTCTCGCGCTCACCGTGATCGACGAACACTGGGCGAGCCAGCGGCGGCGGTGGGTCGAGCTGCTCGGCAGCGACCGCGACCCGCTGCGGCGCCTGCGGGACCTGTTCGAGGCCACCGAGGAGGTGCAGCGCGCCGGGCAGCGCAAGGCCGGCCTAGTGGCCGGTTGCCTCTTCGGCAACCTCGCGCTGGAGCTCAGCAACCAGGCCGAGGAGATCCGCAGCCGGCTCCAGGAGATCTTCGAGGCCCAGATCGACCTCATCGAAAAAGTGGTCGTCGAGGCGAAGGAGCAGGGCCGGGCCGGGCCGTCGGTCGACGCCCGCGAGGCCGCTCGGTCCATGGTCGCCCAGATCGAGGGACGCGCGCTGCTCGCGAAGCTGCTCAACGATCCGGCCCAGCTCGAGACGCTGTGGCGGAACAGCCTGGATCTGCTCCAGGTGCCGCCGCAGGTGCGGGCCGCTCTGGACTGAGCGGACCCGGTGCCGCCCCGCCGACCTCGGTCAGTCGCGGCGGCCTCGCGCTCCGGGTGGTGGCGCCCGCCGAGCGGGGGTGATCCTGCGCCGCCGGCCCGTCCCGCCGAGAATCCCGTGCTCAGCTGGCGGGCGGGCGCCAGGTGGTGCCGCGCAGGAGTTGCCCGGCGCCGAGCCAGGCGACGTTCATCATCCGGGTGGCCGTCTTCTCCGGGTCGGCATCCGGGTGGTCGGCGAGCCAGTCCGCCAGCGACTCGGTCGCCCCCACCAGGGCGTACGCGACGACCTCCAGCTCGGTCTCGCCCACCTCGCGCCCCTCGGCGCGCAGCGCGTGGTCGAGCATCCCGGCGACCACGTCCACCAGCCGGGTGCGCATGGCGGCCAACTCTCCGGCGAAGGGCTGCTCGCCCCGGGCCTGCCGGTAGAGCACCGCCCAGCCGTCCCGGTGCGCCCCGACGAAGCCGAAGAACGCCCGCAGCCCGCGCCACAGCCGCTCGTCGGCCGGCAGGTCCGGGGCGGCCGCCCCGGCGATGGCCTGCATCATCCGGGTGCCTTCGCGGTGCAGGCAGGCGACGAAGAGCTCCTCCTTCGTCCCCAGGTACGCGTAGACCATCGGCTTGGAGATGCCGGCGTCCTCGGCGATCTCGTCCATGCTGGCCGCGTGGAAGCCGCGCCGGGAGAAGACCTTGACCGCCGCGTCGAGCATCTGCTGCTCCCGGACGGCCCGGGGCAGGCGCTTGAAGGTGGGTGGGGTGGACACTCTTGCGAGCATACCTACTCGTGCGTAAGGTTACGCACGAGTAGCCAAATCCCCCGGAAGGTGCGCACCATGACTGACTTCGATCCGGCCAACTTCGCCAACGTCGGCCCGAAGGAGTTCGCCCAGCTGGTCAAGTCCACCCCCGACGACAAGATCGCCGAGGTGATGTCCGGCGACCTGCGCGGCAAGATCCTCAGCGAGGTCTTCGGCCGGATGCCGCAGCTCTTCCGCGCCGACCGGGCCGGCTCCACCAACGCCGTGATCCACTGGAACATCACCGGCCGCCCCGACGGTGGCACCGACACCTACGAGGTGGCCATCGCCGACGGCGCCTGCACGGTCAACGAGACCCCGCAGCACGACCCGAAGCTCAGCCTCACCATGGGCCCGGTCGAGTTCCTGAAGATCGTCTCCGGTGGCGCGAACCCCGTCATGATGTTCATGACCGGCAAGCTCAAGGCCAAGGGCGACCTGGGCCTGGCCGCCAACATCGCCAACCTGTTCGACATCCCCAAGGCCTGACGTGGCCGAGTTCTCGCTCGACCTGAACGAGGAACAGCGGGATCTCCGCGACTGGGTGCACGGCTTCGCCGCCGAGGTCGTGCGCCCGGCCGCGGCCGAGTGGGACGCCCGGGAGGAAACCCCCTGGCCGATCATCCAGGAAGCGGCGAAGGTCGGCCTCTACGGCTTCGAGTTTCTCGCCACCTGCTGGGCCGACCCCACCGGCCTCTCCCTGCCGATCGCCAGCGAGGAACTCTTCTGGGGTGACGCCGGCATCGGCCTGGGCATCTTCGGCACCTCCCTCGCGGTGGCCGCCATCTACGGCGCCGGCACCCCCGACCAGATGGTCGAATGGGTGCCGCAGTGCTTCGGCACCGTCGACGAGCCCGCCGTCGCCGCCTTCTGCACCAGCGAGCCGGAGGCCGGCTCCGACGTCGGCGCGATGCGCACCCGGGCGGTCTACGACGAGGCCACCGACGAGTGGGTGCTGCGCGGGCAGAAGGCGTACGCCACCAACGGCGGGATCGCCGGGGTGCACGTGGTCACCGCCTCCGTCGAGCCGGAACTGGGCTCGCGAGGGCAGGCCGCGTTCGTCGTGCCGCCGGGGACCGCCGGGCTGACCGCGACCCGCAAGCTGCGCAAGCTGGGTCTGCGCGCGTCACACACCGCCGACGTCTTCCTCGACGACGTACGCGTACCCGGGCGCTGCCTGCTCGGCGGCCGGGAGGCACTGCTGGAGCGGCTCGACCGGGCCCGCTCCGGGCAGCGCGCCTCTGGCCAGGCGGCGATGCGCACCTTCGAGCTGAGCCGTCCGACGGTCGGCGCGCAGGCCCTGGGCGTGGCCCGTGCCGCCTTCGAGTACGCCCTGGACTACGCGAAGGACCGGGTCCAGTTCGGACGGCCGATCATCGAGAACCAGGCCGTCGCCTTCGCGCTGGCCGACATGAAGACCGAGATCGACGCCGCCCGGCTGCTGGTCTGGCGGGCCTCCTGGATGGGCCGCAACGACCGGCCCTTCACCGCCGGCGAGGGCTCGATGTCCAAGTTGAAGGCCGGCGAGGTGGCCGTCTCCGTCACCGAGAAGGCCGTGCAGCTGCTCGGCGGGGCCGGGTTCCTCCGGGACCACCCGGTGGAACGCTGGTACCGGGACGCCAAGATCTACACCATCTTCGAGGGCACCTCCGAGATCCAGCGTCTGGTCATCTCCCGGGCGATCTCCGGCGTCCAGATCCGCTGAGACCCACCCGGGGTGCCGACACCGGCGCCCCGAAGTGTCCACGCCCCGGACCAGCCGAACGTCGGCTGCGCCCCGTACCACTTCCGGTGCATGATCGAGAGGGACGCATCCGAAGGGCCCCCGGCTCGGGGGCCCTTCGCGCACCACGGAAGGAGGCCCGGGACATGGACCTGCCGTTCATCGTCGCCACTCTCACCCGGCGCGGCCTGCTCACCCCCGGCCGTCCGATCCGGGTCGCCTCGCAACTCGGCGCGTTGCGCGCGTGGGGATGGAGCCTCGCCGGCGAGCTGCGCCAGGCCACCGCCCGCGACCCCGGCCGGACCGCCGTCGTCGACGACGAGGGCACCGAGCTGACCTACGCCCAACTGCTGGACCGGGCGGAGCGGTTGGCCCGGTCCCTGCGGGCGGCGCTGGGCGTGCAGGCCGGTGAACGGATCGGGGTGCTCTGCCGCAACCACCACGGGCTGATCGAGAGCATCGTGGCCGCCACCCTGCTGGGCGCGGACGCGGTGCTCGTCAACACCGGCCTCTCCGCCGCGCAGCTCGCCACCGTGGCCGACGAGCAGGCGCTGCGGGTGCTGGTGCACGACACCGAGTTCGCCGACCGGGTCCTCGGCCTCCCCGCCGAGGTGCACCGCCTCGACGAGCGGGCCTGCGAGGAGCTGATCGTCGGCGCCCTCCCCGGCGAGCTGCGCCCGCCGGAGCGCGACGGCCGGATCATCGTGCTCACCTCCGGCACCACCGGCGCGCCGAAGGGCGCCCGCCGTCCCACCCCGAACGGCTTCGGCCCGCTGGTCTCCATCATCGACCGCATCCCGCTGCACGCCCGGGACCGGATGATGATCGCCGCGCCGCTCTTCCACACCTGGGGGTACGCCGCCCTCCAGGTGGCCTTCGCGCTGCGCGCCACCATCGTGCTGCACCGCCGGTTCGACCCGGCCGCCACGCTGGCCGCCCTCGTGCAGCAGCGCTGCGACGCGCTCTTCGCCGTACCCGTCATGCTGCAGCGACTGCTGGAGGTGCCGCCGCCGGACCCGCGGCCCCCGCTGAAGGTCGTCGCCGTCAGCGGTTCCGCGCTCCCCGGCGGCCTCGCTCCGAGGTTCATGGACGCCTACGGCGACGTGCTCTACAACCTCTACGGCTCCACGGAGGTCTCCTGGGCCTCCATCGCCGGCCCGGCCGACCTGCGCGCCGCACCCACCACGGCGGGCCGCCCGCCGCACGGCACCCGCCTGGCGATCCTCGACCCGGTTGGCGAACCGGTCCCCGACGGCCGCGTCGGCCGCATCTTCGTCGGCAACGAGATGCTCTTCGAGGGCTACACCTCGGGGGCCAGCCGGGAACGCCGCGACGGCCTGCTCGACACCGGCGACCTCGGACGGATCAACGCCGACGGCCTGCTCTTCGTCGACGGCCGGGCCGACGACATGATCGTCTCGGGTGGCGAGAACGTCTTCCCGTCCGAGGTGGAGGACCTGCTCGCCCGGCTGCCGCAGGTGCGCGAGGCCGCCGTGATCGGCGTACCCGACCCGGAGTACGGCCAGCGGCTCGCCGCGTTCCTCGCCCTGCACCCCGGCGAGACGCTCGACCCGGAGGCGGTCCGCGAGTACGTCCGGCACTACCTGGCCCGCTTCTCGGTGCCCCGCGACGTCATCTTCGTCAAGTACCTGCCGCGCAACGCCACCGGCAAGGTGCTCAGCCGCGAGTTGCGTCGCTACTACGGCTGACCAGCCACGCCGGCTCGCCTAGGCTGATCATCACGATGACCGACGCCCGGCCGCGCCGACGCACACCACTGCTCCTGGTCGAGGCGGCCACGCTCCTCTCCGGCACCGGCAACGGGGTGGCCACCGTGGCCCTTCCCTGGTTGGTGCTGGAACGCACCGGCAGCGCCACCGCCGCCGGAGTGGTCGCCGCGGCCACCGCGCTGCCGCTGCTCCTGTCCAGCCTCGTCTCCGGCACCGTCGTCGACCTGCTCGGCCGTCGGCGTACCGCGCTGGTCTCCGACGCGCTCTCCGCCGTCTCCGTCGCGGCGATCCCGGTGGTCGACGCCCTGCTCGGCCTGAACCTCGGCTGGATCGTCGCGCTGGCCGTGCTCGGCGCGATCTTCGACCCGGCGGGGCTGACCGCCCGGGAGACGCTGCTGCCGGCCGCCGCGCAGGCCGCCCACTGGCGGATCGAACGGGCCAACGGCGTGCACGAGGCGGTCTGGGGCATCGCCTTCCTGATCGGCCCGGGCGTCGGCGGCGTGCTCATCGCCGTGATCGGCCCCGGCCCGACGCTCTGGGTCACCGCCGTCGGTTTCGCGCTGGCGGTCCTGCTGATCGCCGCCGTACGCCTGCCCGGCGCCGGCCGCCCGGAACGCCCGCCCGCCGGCCTGTGGCGCGGCACCAACGAGGGGCTGCGCTTCGTCTGGCGGGACCCGCTGCTGCGGGCGATCGCGCTGATCACCATGGTCCTGGTGGCGCTCTACCTGCCGGTCGAGGGGGTGCTGCTGCCGGCGTGGTTCGTCGCCCAGGGGGAACCGGCCCGGCTCGGCGCGGTCCTGATGGCGATGAGCGCCGGGTCCGTGGTCGGGGCGCTCGCCTCCGGCGCGGCCGGCCGCCGGATCCGCCGGCGGACCCTGATGGCGGTCGCCCTGGTGGTCACCGGCGCGGCCCTGGTCGGCCTGGCCGCGCTGCCGCCGTACCCGGCCATGCTCGGCTTCGCCGCCCTGATCGGGCTCGCCTACGGGCCGGTCAACCCGCTGGCCAACTACGCCATGCAGACCCGCACGCCGGAGCGGCTGCGGGGCCGGGTGGTGGGGGTGATGACCTCCTTCGCGTACGCCGCCGGCCCGGCGGGCTACCTGCTCGCCGGG
This sequence comes from Micromonospora phytophila, assembly GCF_023656545.1. Lineage (GTDB taxonomy): Bacteria > Actinomycetota > Actinomycetes > Mycobacteriales > Micromonosporaceae > Micromonospora > Micromonospora phytophila. The sequence continues at coordinate 21,372 of NZ_JAMOKF010000037.1, forward strand.
CCGCTGGTGGAGTGGCTCGGGCTGCGGCCGGCCTTCCTGGTGCTGGCCGGGACGCTGCTGGTGGCGGCGCTGGTCGCCGCGCCGCTGCCGGTGCTACGGGCGCTGGACGAGCCGCCCCGCCACCCGCCCGCCCCGCCCGGCGGCACGTCCAGCCGGACCGAGGGGCCCGTGCCGCTCGGCGAGCAGTGGGCCCCCTCGGCGCACCGGGACTGAGCGGCCGGCCGGTGCCTCCGGGCCCGACCGGGTCCGGAGGCACCAACAGGCTCAGGGATAGAGCGTCAGCCCCGGGGTGCGGGCGATCTCGACCAACTGCTCCACCGTGAGCAGCGGCGGCTCGAAGCCGCCGGCCGGTTCCCGGTCCGGTCGGTCCCCGACAAGGAAGTTGTTCGTCACCGCCACCACCGACGTCCCGTCCGGCCGCTGCACCAGCACCCAGCGCTGTTCGCGGCCGGCGTCGCCCAGCCTGGCGGTGCTGGTGACGACGACACTGCCGTCAGCCGCCCGACTGCTCGTGCAGTCGCCCGGGTCGGGTGCCTGCACGCAGCCCGTGCGCTCGTCGGCCGCGGTCGGCCGCAGCGACACCGAGAACCTGTCGACCTGGCCGCCGCGGGTCAGCCGGACGACGGCCTCGTACTCCCGGTAACTCGGGTGGTACGTGAACTGGACCAGGTCGCAGTTCGGCAGGATGCCGTCCACCGCCACGCCCGACGGCAACGCGCCCAGCGCCGGACGCAGCGCCCCGGTCAGTCGGGCGAGGGCCGCCGCAGGGCCTTCGGTAGGTCGGGCGCGCACCGTGTCGTACGTCTGCAGGGGCGGCTGGGGCCCACTGGGCTCCGGTTCCGCCACCGCGCAGAGCGACGGGCCGGCGGACGGCGACCCGGCACCGGCAGGTGGCAGCGGGAGACCGCCCGGGTCCGGCCCGGGACCGGCCAGCAGTGCCGGCGTCACCGTGACGGCGGCGACGGCGGCGGCGATCCCGGTGCCGGCGAGCGTCCAGGCGCGGTGGCGGCGGCGCTGCCGGTCGGCGGCGATCAGCCGGTCCACGTCGATGCGGGTGGGCGGCGCGGTGGCGACCGCCGCCCGCAACTGCTGTTGGAGATCATCCATCGGTGCGTACCTCCTCGGGGTGCGCCGGCGTGCCGACGAGACGCCCCCGCAGGGTCTCGATCGCGCGGGCCGACTGGCTCTTCACGGTGCCGGCGGTACAGCCGAGTTCCCGGGCCGTCTCCTCCACGGACAGGTCGCAGAAGTAGCGCAGCACCAGGACCGCGCGGCGGCGCGGCGGCAGCTCGGCCAGCAGGGCGAGGATGGTCAGCCGGTCGGCGGCACCGTCGGTCGCGGACCGCACCGGGCCGTCCGGGACCGTCGACCAGACGGCCTCCCGCCGCCAGGGCCGGCGGCGCTCGTCCAGCCAGACCCGCAGCAGGGTCCGCCGGACGTACGCGTCGGGGCTGTCCATGGTCGACACCCGCCGCCAGTGCCGCAGCAGCTTAACCAGCGCCGTCGACACCAGGTCGTCGGCCGTGTGCCAGTCACCGCAGAGCAGGTACGCCGTGCGGCGCAGCGGTTCCAGCCGCGCCCCGACGTACTCGCGGTAACCCTCGATGTCGGCAGGCAATCCCGCCACCTCCTCGCCTCACCGCTCAAACGGAGGCGGGCACGGCGCGGGTTGCCCGGCTGGGCCGGAAAATCCCGCCGCCGGCGTCAGCCCCCGGCCCAGGACGCGGCCGGTCACCGCCCGCGGGCCGCCCACGGCCCGGCTCACGAACCAGGCCGGCGCGGCGGCGGGATCAGCCCGGTGGGGGTGATCCGGCCGCCGACCGCCGCCGACCGCCGCCCACCGCCGCCGCTGCGCCGAGGAGGGCGGCGGGGCCAGCCAGGCAGAGCGATCCGGCCGTCCACCCTTGCGGCCGGGTCAGTCCGGCAGGGTGATGCGGCCGTCGACCGCGGCGGCGGCGATGTCGGTGCGGTGGTGCGAGCCGGCCAGCCCGATGCCGCGGACCAGCGCGTAGGCGGCGTCCCGGGCGGCAGCCAGGTCCGTGCCGGTGGCGGTGGCGCAGAGGACCCGGCCGCCCGCGGAGAGCAACGCGCCGTCGGCGGCCCGGCGGGCGGTGCCGGCGTGGATGACGCCCGGACGGTCCGCGCCGGTGATGACGTCACCGGTACGCGGCACCGCCGGGTAGTTCTCCGCGGCGACCACCACCGTAACCGCGGAGCCGTCGCGCCAGCGCAGCGGCGGGTGCGCGGCCAGCGTGCCCGTCGCGGCGGCGTGCAGCAGCCCGGCCAGCGGGGTCTCCAGCAGCGCGAGCACCACCTGCGTCTCCGGGTCGCCGAAGCGGGCGTTGAACTCGATCACCCGGGGGCCGGCGGCGGTGATCGCCAACCCGACGTAGAGCAGGCCGGCGAACGGGGTGCCCCGGCGGCGCATCTCGGCCAGCGTCGGGTGGACGACGTCGGCCATCACCTCGTCGACCAGGCCGGGCGGCGCCCACGGCAGCGGCGCGTACGCCCCCATGCCGCCGGTGTTCGGGCCGGTGTCGCCGTCGCCGACCCGCTTGAAGTCCTGCGCGGGCAGCAGCGGCACCGCCGCCTCGCCGTCGGTCACCACGAAGAGCGAGACCTCCGGGCCGGCCAGGTACTCCTCGACGACAACCCGGCCGCACTCCTCGGCGTGCCGCAGGGCGGCGCCCCGGTCCCCGGTGACCACCACGCCCTTGCCGGCGGCGAGCCCGTCGTTCTTCACCACGTACGGCGCGCCGAACTCGTCCAGCGCCTTCGCGGTGCCCTCCGCGTCCGTGCAGGTGTACGCCCTCGCGGTCGGCACGCCGGCGGCGGTCATCACGTCCTTGGCGAACGTCTTCGAACCCTCCAGCCGGGCGGCCTCAGCGGACGGACCGAACGCGGCGATGCCCTTGGCGCGTACCGCGTCGGCGACCCCGGCGACGAGCGGCGCCTCCGGCCCGATCACCACCAGATCGGCCGCGACCTCCACCGCCAGCGCGGCCACCGCGGCCGGATCGGCGGCGGCGACCTCCCGCACCTGCGCCACCGCCGCGATCCCGGGATTTCCCGGCGCCGCGATCAATGCCTCCACGGACGGGTCACCGGCGAGGCCCAGCGCGAGCGCATGCTCCCGCCCGCCACCCCCAACAAGAAGTACGCGCACGACCCCGGATCCTACCGACCCCCCGGACCCCCTCCGTTGATCATGAGGTTAGCGGGGTTTTCGATCGACAAGTGCCCGGTCAACCTCATGATCGACGATGACGGGCTGCGGCGATGGCATCGCGGACGGCATAGGGGATGTAGTGGGGGTCGAGGGTGTCCGTCCAGGTGAAGCGGAGGACGGTCCAGCCGGCGTTGAGCAGCCGGTTCTGCCGGCGACGGTCGGCGAAGACTGCTTCCGGGGTGCCGTGGGGACCGCGACCGTCGGCTTCGGCGATGACGCGGGGGGGCACGCCAGCCCAGGTCGCCGATGCCGAGCAGGTAGCCGTCGTGGTCCCGTACCGCCAACTGGAGGGCGTCCGGCGGGACCTTGCCGTCGACGCAGCGCAGCCTCGTGCGGGTCTCCAGCGGGGACTGCGCGCGACCATCGGCCTCGGCCAGGTACCCGCGGGCCGCGACCGCGCCGCGCCGTCCCCTGATCAGGGCAGGGATGACCGCCAGATCCTCGGGCCCGAGCAGCCTCTGCCAGAGCGCGGAATCAAGCACCGAGACGGCCGGATAGCGGCGCTCCCGGAGGATGAGTTCGGCGACCGTCCGCAGCGGCGTCGTGACCGCGATCCCAGCGACGCGCAGCACCGAACCGGGTGGGTGCTCCAACTGGTGCAGCACGATGGCCTGGTCTGAGACACGAGCCAGCTTCGCGGCTCGACCCGGAAGCGCCACGTGGATCTCGTCCCGCCGGGGCAGTCCGGCGAGGCCGTGCAACTCGGCCGCCGTTCCGAACACCGCATGGGCCAGCGGACCCAGCGACAGCACAGCGGCCCTGATCCGACAGCGGCGCGACGGCGTTTCGACGTTGACGAGGTAGACGGCCCGCGCGAGTGGCCGCCATCGACCGACCGAGACCAGGTGGTCGATGTCGTGCCTGCTGAGCCCGGCGTCAAGCGCCTGCGCCCGGGTCACCAAACCGTCTTGAACTCCTGCAACCCGGCGGAGCACGTCTGCACGATCCACGAGGAATCACGCTGACAAACCCCACCCCCCCTCCCGCCGCCCCTGTGGACAACCCCCTCCCCCTGTGGAAAACCCCTCCCCCTCCCCTTCTCACGGTTGATCATGAGGTTAGCGGGGACTTTGATCTACATAAGTCCCGCTAACCTCATGATCAACGCGGGGGGCGGGGGAGGCCGGGGGCGGGGGGAACGGTGGGGTGGGTTAGGGGAGGAGGGGGTGGCGGAGGACGTTTTCTTCGCGGCCGGGGCCTACGCCTACGACGCTGACCTGGGTGCCGCAGAGTTCCTCGATGCGGGCGATGTAGCGGCGGGCGTTCTCCGGGAGCTCGTCCTCGGTTCTCGCCTTGGTGATGTCCTCCCACCAGCCGTCGAGCTCTTCGTAGATGGGCTTGGCGTGGTGGAAGTCGGTCTGCGTCATCGGCATGTCGTCGAAACGCTCCCCGTTGATCTCGTAGCCGACGCAGATCGGCACCTTGGCCATGCCGGTGAGCACGTCCAGCTTGGTGATGACCAGATCGGTGACGCCGTTTAGGCGGCAGGCGTACCGGGCGACGACGGCGTCGAACCAGCCGCAGCGGCGCTCCCGGCCGGTGGTGGTGCCGTACTCGTGGCCGATCTTGCGCAGGTGCTGGCCGTTGTCGTCGAAGAGTTCGGTCGGGAACGGGCCGGCGCCCACCCGGGTGGTGTACGCCTTGCTGACCGCGATGACCTTGGTGATCGCGGTCGGCGGGATGCCGGCGCCCACGCACGCCCCGCCGGCGGTCGGGTTGGACGAGGTCACGAAGGGGTACGTGCCGTGGTCCATGTCGAGCATGGTGGCCTGGGCGCCTTCGAGCAGCACCGTCTCGCCGCGGTCGAGGGCGTCCCAGAGCATCACCCGGGTCTCGGCGATGTACGGCTTGAGCCGCTCCGCGTACTCCAGGTACTCCTCGATCGTCGCGTCGACGTCGATCGCCTTGCGGTTGTAGATCTTGAACAGCAGCTGGTTCTTCTCGCGCAGCGCGAGCTCCAGCTTCTTGCGCAGGATGCCCGGGTCGAGCAGATCCTGGAGCCGGATGCCCATCCGGGCGACCTTGTCGCCGTACGCCGGGCCGATGCCCCGGCCGGTCGTGCCGATCCGCCGGGTGCCGAGGTAACGCTCGACCACCCGGTCCAGCGCCCGGTGGTGCGGCATGATCAGGTGCGCGTCGCCGGAGATGCGCAGGCGGGAGACGTCCACGCCGCGCTCGGCGAGCCCGTCGATCTCGGCCAGCAGCACCTTCGGGTCGACGACCACCCCGTTGCCGATGACGATCATCGCGCTCGGCGAGAGCGCCCCCGACGGCATCAGGTGCAGCGCGTACTTCTGCCCGTCCGGAGTGATCACCGTGTGGCCGGCGTTGTTGCCGCCGGAGTAGCGCACGACGTAGTCGACCCGCTCACCCAGCAGGTCGGTAACCTTGCCCTTGCCCTCGTCGCCCCACTGAGCGCCAAGAAGCACGATCGCTGGCATCTTTTCCGCCTCCAGAAGGCTCGGGTGCCAGGTGGCGACCGGTTGGCGAGCCCGGGGTGTCAGGCTAACAAGTAGTGACGACGCGGCCGGCAGGGGTCGCGTCGAGAGGCAGGAGGCTCCTACCCGTGTACGACGTGGTGCTGCTCACCCTCGGTTCGGAGCGGGACGCGCCCGGCGGGGGCTGCGGCAGCGGCGGAGCCTGCTGTGGTGGCGCGGCCGAGGCTGGCTCGGCGCAGGCGAAGACCGAGGAGCGCTGCGAGACGCCGCGCGTACCGGTGCTGGCCTGCGCGGACGCGCTCACCGCCCGGGGCGCGCGGGTGGAAACCGTCACCGCCCGCTCCGACGCCGAGGTCGACGAGGTGCTGGCCCGGCTGGACGGCCCGCCCCGTGCGGACGGCCTCACCTGGCCCGACCCGGACTCCAAGACCCGGCTCGTGGTGGCCACCGCCAACGACGCGCAGTTGCGCGCCGTCCTGCGCCGGCTGGTCCGGCGATACGCCCCACCGCCCAGCCGCCGTCCCGACGACCTGGCCGGCAACCGGACGGTGCCGGACCTGCCGCCGATCGCCGTACTGCCGCTCGACCCGGCCCGGAGCACGACGCAGCGTGACCTGGCCGCGCAGCTCGGGCTGCCCCGCGACCCGGCGGCGGTGGCCGCCGCGGTGCTGGACGGCACGGCCCGCCGGCTCGACCTGCTGCGCAACGACGGCGGCTCGGTGACCCTGGACGGCGCGCTGCTCGGCGCCGCCGACGAGGGCGGCCGGCCGCTGCACTGGCGGGGCCGGGTGGAGGTGGACGACGCGGTCCTCTCCACCGGCGACGAACCGCTGATGGCCTGCGCGATCGGCAACGCCGGCGGGTACGCCCGGCTCGACGACGTGACGCTGCTCGGCAACCCGGACCCGACGGACGGGCTGGTGGAGGTGGCGGTGGCCGTTCCCGTGGTCACCCGCTCCGCGTTGGGCAGGAAGCGGGTACGGCTGGAGGTGCGCCGGGCACGCGGGCGGGCCGTGTCCGTCGTCCCGCGTGACGGGAAGGTCCCCTTCCTCGACGACGGCGTCGAGGGCGAGCTGAGCCGGAAGCGGTCCTGGTGGACCGAGCCGGGCGCGTGGGCGGTCTGGACGGCCTGACCTCGGCGCCCCCGCGACGGCGGATCCCGACCGGCCGGTGGGCCTATCCTCGGCAGGAGGAATGGGGAGGAACCGTGGTGGACGAGAACGCCGACCGGGTCCATGTGCCCGGCCAGCCGCCGGTGCCGGAGCGGGACATCGAACCACTCTGGCCGCCGGACCAGGTCGACGGCGGCGCTCCGTCCTGGGCGGCGACCGCCGGACCACCCGCCGTCCCGGGGCAGGGCCAGCCGCCGTCCCCCGCCGACTACCCGTCACTGACCGGTGGGGTGGCGGTGCCGGGCGGCTGGGCGGTGAGCGGCACGCCGGAGGCGGCGTCGGGCTGGGCTCCCCCGGCCGCAGCGTCCGGGTGGGGCCCCGATACGTCGGGCCAGGGCTGGGCCTCACCGACGTTCGACACCCCCGCCCCGGTGACCCCCGGAACCGGTACCGCCGACACCCCGCCCACGCCCGACCCGGCGGCCGCCGACGCGGGCACTCCGCCGCCGGCC
>NZ_JAMOKF010000365.1 GCF_023656545.1 Micromonospora phytophila
CCTGCGGGTCGTCGGCGAGGCGCACCGCCGGGCCGGGGCCGGGCGCGGGCGCCTGCGGGGCCAGCCCCAGCGCGGCGAGCACCCCGGCCGCCTTGGCGTGGGTCTCGGCCACCTCGCCCGCCGCCGTCGAGTGCCGGACCAGGGTCGCCCCGACCGGAACCCGCAGCTCACCGGCCGGGGAGATCTCGGCGGTACGGATCAGGATCGGCGCGTCCAGGCTCTGCCGGCCGGCGTCGTCTCGCCCGAGCAGCGCCAGCACCCCCGCGTAGTAGCGCCGCCCGGCGCTCTCGTGGCGGGCGATCACCCGGCAGGCGTTCTCCATCGGACTGCCGGTGACGGTGGGCGCGAACATCGTCTCCCGCAGGACCTCCCGCACGTCCTTCGAGCCCCGGCCGGCGAGCAGGTACTCGGTGTGGGCCAGGTGGGACATCTCCTTCAGGTACGGCCCGACCACCTGCCCGCCGTGCTCGGCGACCGTGGCCATCATCTTCAGCTCCTCGTCGAGCACCATGTACAGCTCCTCGACCTCCTTGGCGTCGGCGAGGAAGCGCAGCAGGGCGGCGAGGTCCGCGTCCGCGCCGGTGTGTCGGAAGGTGCCGCTGATCGGGTTCATCATGACCAGCCCGTCGTCGACGCTGACGTGCCGTTCCGGGCTGGCGCCGACGAGGATCCGCGTGCCGGTGTGCACCACGAAGGTCCAGTACGCCCCCCGCTCGCGCAGCAGCAGCCGGCGCAGCGCGGCGAGGGCGGCGATCAGCGGCGGGCCCTGCACGGTGGCCCGCATGGTCCGGTGGATGACGAAGTTGGCGCCCTCGCCGCGCCCGATCTCCTCGGCGAGCACCCGGCCGACGGTGGCGGCGTACTCGTCGTCGCCGACGTCGAAGCCGGCGTCGGTGGTGGCCACGGGCACGTCGGGCAGCGCGTCGAGCGCCTCGGCCAGGTCGAGCCGCTCGTGCCGGTCGATCTCCAGGCACTCCAGCGGGACGCCGTCGTCGACGCAGGCGAAGCCGCGCTCGGCGACCTGCCGGAACGGCACCAGCGCCAGCGTCCGCGGGCCGGGCGCCCCGGCGGGCAGCGGGATGTCGGCGAGCCGGTCGACCGCGCGGACCGTGCCGGTGAACAGCTCCAGGTGGTCGGCGCCCTCGCGCCGGACGAGCGCGAACGGGCCGGGGTCGCAGCCGTCGGCGACGGCGGCGAGCAGCTGGGGCAGGTGGGTCATCGGTCTCCTCAGGGCCGGGCGTCGCCGTCGGGGGGCGACCGGAGGGCCGGGGGAAAGACCGGCGGCCGCCTCGTCGGGCGGCCGCGTGGGATAGCTACGCGCGGGGGATGGCCGCCGGGTCGGCGGGCCACCAGCAGGACAGGTGCGCGGGCATGCGACCACCCTACGTGGCCGACGTCGGCACGGGAAGTCGTTCGGGCGTACGGGCGAGCCGCCGGGACCCCCCACCCCCTCGGACCGGGTAATTTGACCCGCGATGAACATTCTCGCGCTCGACCTGGGCACCTCCTCGGTACGCGGCCTCGTGCTGGACGCCGACGCCGGTCCGCTGCCCGGCGCGCTGGCCCGGCGCAAGGTCAGCCTCACCGTCGACGACGACGGCACCGGCACCCTCGACGCCGTCCGATACCTGGCGTGCCTGGTGGAGTGCCTGGACGAGCTGGCCGCCGGTGGCCACCTGCGCGACGTGGAGCTGGTGGCCACCTCCGGGCAGTGGCACTCGGTGGTTCCCCTGGACGCCGGCGGGGAGCCGCTCGGGCCGGTGCTGGCCTGGTTGGACACCCGCCCGGCGCCGGTCCGCGGGGCCACGGGCCCGGCCGACCCGGACGACTTCCACCAGCGCACCGGCGCCTGGTGGCACCGCTGCTACTGGTCGGTCCGGCTGCCCTGGCTGCGCGAGCACGCCGCCACGCCGGTCACCCGCTTCGCCGGCCTGGTCGAGTACGTGCTGGGTGAGCTGCTCGACTCCGCCCCCATGTCGGTCTCCCAGGCCTCCGGGACCGGCCTGCTCGACCTGCGGATGATGACCTGGGACCCGGAGGCCTGCGCGCTGGCCGGCGCCCGTGCCGAGGAGCTGCCCGAGCTGGCGCCGCTGGGCTGGCGGGGCCGGTTGCGGCCGGTGCACGCCCGCCGCTGGCCGCAGCTGACCGACGCGTCGTGGGCCGCGCCGGTGGGCGACGGCGCGGCGTCGAACATCGGCTCCGGCTGTGTCACCACCGACCGGTCGGCGGTGACCGTCGGCACCTCCGCGGCGGTCCGGCTGATGCAGCGCGTCCGGGCCGGGGAGGAGCTGCCCCGGCTGCCCGGGGAGCTCTGGCGGTACCGGGTCGACCACGACCACGTGGTGACCGGGACGGCGTACTCGTCGGGGGGCAACCTCTTCGCCTGGGCGAAGCGGGAGCTGCGGCTGCCCGAGGGGGCCGAGCTGGACGCCGCTCTGGCCCGGGTGCCACTGGACGGCGGCCGGCCGGCCGATATCCGCTTCGGTGGCGCCCGACCGCCCGGCCTGGTCCCGGCCGGCTCCGGCGAGCTGCGCGGCCTGAGCTTCGGCACCACCTCCGTGGAGATGGTGGCCGGGCTGATGCGGGAGCTGTGCAACCTGATCGCCGCGGACCTGACCGTGCTGGAGTCCACGGTCGACAAGCCGGTCGAGGTGGTGCTGGGCGGCGGAGCGGTGGCCGCCTCGCCCTGGTGGCGGGCGGCGTTCGCCGCGGCCCTCGCGCCCCGGCCGGTCCGTTGGCAGCGCAACCCGGAGATCGGCGCGACCGGCGCGGCGCTGCTCGCGTTGGGACGCCTGGGTGGTGCCGCCGAGCCCACCGGCATCGGCCGGACGGATGAGCGGGGCTCACCCTCCTGAGTCGCTCCTCAGCCCAGCCCGTTGACACAGCTCCCGGGCCTGGTTGGATGGACTCCGCTCCCCGGCTCGCGGCGGACGCGAGGGACCAAGGAGGCAGGTGTGGGCGAAGGTCCGGCGGGTGGCGCGGTGTCGAACCACCGCCGGCGCCGGTTCGACGTCCGGGTCGTTCCCCACCGGCGTCGCTCCCCGTTCCGGATGCGGGACTGGCGGATGCGTACCAAGCTCGCCACGGTGCTGGTCATCCCCTCGGTGGCGTTCCTGGTGCTGGCCGGCGTGCAGACCCGCGGCCTGGTCGGTCAGACCACGGCGCTGGGTGACTTCGCCCAGCAGGTCGGCATCGGCCGGGAGATCACCACGGTGGTGCACCAGTTGCAGCTGGAACGGGACCGCACCGCCGGCGAGCTCGCCGAGCTGCGGCGCAGCGGCACCGGCGCCAACCGGGACGCGGCGATCGCGGCACTCAAGCCCCTGCAGGGCGGCAGCGACGTGGCCCTGCGCGAGCTGCGCCGGGCCGCCGAGCCGCTGGCCGACGCCGACGCGGCCTGGCGGGTCGCGTACTCCGAGGTGCTGGAGGCGTACGAGCAGGTTGTCTACATTCGGGCCGCGATCGCCCCGGCGGTGCTGGGCAGCGACACCATCCTCAGCAACTACCACCGGGTCGTCGACGCGCTGCTCAACCTCCTCGCCGAGCCGTCGCCCGGTGCCGACCAGCCCGCGCTCAGCGACGCGGTGCTGCGCTACGTGCAGCTCGCCCGGGTCAAGGAGCTCTCCTCGCAGGTCCGGGCCCAGCTCTACGAGGCCGCCCGCGCCGGCCGCTACGGCGTCGAGGACCAGGTCATCCTGACCGACCTGCGGGCGCAGCAGCTGACCGCGCTGGGCGCGTTCCGGGTCGCTGCCACCAACACCCAGATCCGCCGGTACGACGAGACCTCGGTGGACCCGGCGTTCGTGTCGGCCACCCGCCTGGAGGAACAGAGCGTGCCCACCGCCGGCGCCGAGCCGGCGGTGCTGCCCGCTCCACAGTGGTGGGCGGCCAGCGAGGAGCGCCAGGAGCTGCTCCGCCAGGTCGAGGCGTCGGTGCTCGACGACGCCGTCCGGCAGGCCGACGACGTCAGCGCGACCCAGCTGCGGACCACCCTGCTGGTCGTCGGCGTGATCGTCGTGGTGCTGCTGGTCGCCCTGCTGATCTCCGTCCTGGTCGGCCGGTCCGTGGCCCGCTCGATGCGGATGCTGCGCGGCCAGGCCCTGCGGATCGCCCAGATCGAGCTGCCGGACGCCCTGGACCGGCTGCGCACCCTGACCGGCGGGGTGCCCGCCATCGACGTGCCGCCGGCGGTGGTTCGGTCGCTCGACGAGATCGGCGAGCTGGCCGAGGCGTTCGTCGCGGTGCACCGCAGCGCGGTCAGCGTCGCCGTTGAGCAGGCGACCATGCGGCGTAACGTCAACGCGATGTTCGTCAACCTGGCCCGACGCAGCCAGGTCCTCGTCGAACGTCAGCTGGAGCTCCTGGACGACCTGGAACGCGAGGAGAGCGACCCGGATCAGCTGGAGAACCTGTTCAAGCTCGACCACCTGGCCGCCCGGATGCGGCGTAACGACGAGAGCCTGCTGGTGCTGGCCGGGACCGAGTCGACCCGGCGGTGGAACCGGCCGGTCGGCCTGGGCGCGGTGCTGCTCGCCGCCAGCGCCGAGATCGAGCAGTACCAGCGGGTGCGCCACGAGTCGGTGGCCGAGTTGCACATTGTCGGCCATGCCATCGGCGAGCTGGTCCACCTCCTGGCCGAGCTGCTGGAGAACGCGACCGCGTTCTCCCGGCCGGACACCCTGGTGACGGTCACCGCCCGGGCCGACGACGTCGGGGCGGTGGTCGAGATCGTCGACCAGGGTCTCGGCATGAGCCCGACCGCGCTGGCCGAGGCGAATGCCGTGCTCGCCACGCCGCCGGCCGCCGACGTCGCGACCGTCGAGCGGATGGGCCTGTTCGTGGTCAGCCACCTGGCCGCCCGGCTCTCCGTCGAGGTGCGGCTGTTCGGCGGCCAGGACGGCCTCGTCGCGCGGATCCGGCTGCCCCGCCAGCTGCTGGCGCCGGCGCCGGCGGTGGAGCTGGACCCGCCGGGCTCGGTGCGGATGCTGAGTGTCGGGGTCGCGGCCCA
>NZ_JAMOKF010000366.1 GCF_023656545.1 Micromonospora phytophila
CGCTGCGCGTCGTGGTCGACTCGTCGGCGCGTACGCCCGCCGACGCCCGGGTCCGCGACGGCGCCGCCCGGACGTGGATCGCCACCGCCGCGGAGGTCGGGTCGGGGCCCGACGGCCGGGTCGACCTGGCGGCGTTGCTCGCCGCGCTGCACACCCGGGGGATCCGGGCGGCGCTGCTGGAGGGCGGCCCGAAGCTGGCCGGCGCGTTCCTCGCCGCCGGACTGGTCGACAAGGTCGTCGGCTACGTCGCGCCCCGGCTGCTCGGCGCCGGCCCGACCGCGCTGGTCGACGCGGGTGTGACCACGATCGCCGAAGCCATCGACCTGGAGATCGTCGACGTTACGCAGGTCGGTCCCGACCTGCGGATCACCGCGCTGCCCCGAAAGAGGGAGGGCTGACATGTTCACCGGCATCGTCGAGGAGTTGGGTGAGGTCGTCCGGGTCACCGAGACGGCGGGTGACTCGGCACTGGTCGCGGTCCGCGGCCCGCTGGTCACCTCCGACACCCGGCACGGGGACTCGATCGCGGTCAACGGCGTCTGCCTGACCGTCGTCGACGTCGCCGAGGGGGTCTTCACCGCGGACGTGATGGGGGAGACGCTGCGCCGCTCCGCGCTGGGCGCGCTGCGCGCCGGCGACCCGGTCAACCTGGAGCGGGCCGCCGCGCTCGGCAGCCGGCTCGGCGGGCACCTGGTGCAGGGCCACGTCGACGGCGTGGGCGAGATCGTCGCCCGGGAGCCGGCCGCCCAGTGGGAGACGGTCCGCTTCCGGCTCCCCGCCGCGCTGGCCCGGTACGTGGTGGAGAAGGGCTCGATCACCATCGACGGTGTCTCGCTGACCGTCGCCGAGGTCGGCGCGGACTGGTTCGCCGTCGGCCTCATCCCCACCACCCTCAAGCTCACCACCCTCGGCGCGCGTCGCGTCGGCGACCCGGTCAACCTGGAGGTCGACGTGCTGGCCAAGTACGTCGAGCGGCTGCTCGGCGCCCGGCTGGCCGGCGGCGACGGCGACCTGTCCGTCCGTCCCCTGCCGGGCGACGCCGGCCCGGCCGGGGGTGTCGCCCTGCCCGGCAACGGCGGCCTTCCCGGCGTCCCGGCCACGGGCGGGGTGGCCTGATGGGCCCGCTCGGCTGGCTGCTCGAGGCGCAGGTGAGCATCGCCGGCTCGCCCGTGCTGGTCCGCGAGATCGTCGGCAACGGCTTCGGGCTGGCCTCGGCGCTGTTCGGCCTGCGCCGGCTGGTCTGGGCCTGGCCGGTCGGCATGATCGGCAACGCGCTGCTGTTCACCGTCTTCCTCGGCGGTGTCTTCGCCACCCCGCAGGCCCATGACCTCTACGGACAGGCCGGCCGGCAGGTCTTCTTCTTCACGCTCAGCCTCTACGGCTGGTGGCGCTGGTCGCGCAACCGCCGCAGCGGCGGCGACGGCGACCGGGCGGCGGTGGCGCCCCGCTGGGCCACCGGCCGGGAGCGGCTCGGTCTGCTGGCCGCCGCCGTCCTCGGCACCGCCGCGGCGTACCCGGTGCTCGCCGCCCTCGGCTCGTGGGGGCCGCTGCCGGACGCCTGGATCCTCACCGGCAGCCTGCTGGCCACCTACGGCATGGCCCGCGGCTGGGTGGACTTCTGGCTGATCTGGATCGCCGTGGACGCGGTCGGCGTGCCGCTGCTGCTGCGCGGCGGCTTCTACCCCTCGGCGGCCATGTACCTCCTCTACGGCGCCTTCTGCGTCTGGGGCCTGGTCGCCTGGTGGCGCACCTCGCGGGCGGCCCGGCCGGCGCCCGACCCGATCCCGTCGACCTACTCGGAGGCCGTCGCATGAGCGAGCGGAGCGAGCGAATCATCAGCCTCAGCAGGGTGGCGCCGCAGGGCGGCCCGGAGCGAAGCGGAGTGGCGGCATGAGCACCTTTGCCAGCATCGAGCAGGCGGTGGCGGACATCGCCGCCGGCCGGCCCGTCGTCGTGGTCGACGACGCCGACCGGGAGAACGAGGGCGACCTGATCTTCGCCGCCGAACTGGCGACGCCGGAGCTGGTGGCCTTCATGGTCCGGTGGACCTCGGGCTACATCTGCGCGCCGCTGACCGAGAGCGAGTGCGACCGGCTGGACCTGCCGCCGATGCACCACACCAACCAGGACCGGCGCGGCACCGCCTACACGGTGACCGTGGACGCCCGCGAGGGGGTGAGCACCGGCATCTCGGCGGCCGACCGGGCGCACACCATCCGGCTGCTCGCCGACCCCACCACCGGCCCGACCGACCTGGCCCGCCCCGGGCACGTGGTGCCGCTGCGGGCCCGCGAGGGCGGCGTGCTGCGCCGGCCCGGGCACACCGAGGCCGCGATCGACCTGACCCGGCTGGCCGGGCTGCGGCCGGCCGGCGTGCTCTGCGAGCTGGTCAACGACGACGGCACCATGATGCGGGTGCCGGACCTGGAGAAGTTCTGCGCCGAGCACTCCCTGACCCTGGTCACCATCGCCGACCTGGTCGCGTACCGGCGGCGGACCGAGAAGCAGGTCGAGCAGGTCGCCGACGCCCGGATGCCCACCCGGCACGGGGTGTTCCGGGCGCTGGGCTACCGCAGCGAGCACGACTCGGCCGAGCACGTCGCCCTGGTCATGGGCGAGATCGGCGACGGGCGCGACGTGCTGGTCCGGGTGCATTCCGAATGCCTCACCGGCGACGTCTTCGGCTCGGTGCGCTGCGACTGCGGCCCGCAGCTCAACGCCGCCCTGGAGCGGGTCGCGCGGGAGGGCCGCGGCGTGGTGCTCTACGTGCGCGGGCACGAGGGGCGCGGGATCGGCCTGCTGCACAAGCTGCAGGCCTACCAGTTGCAGGACCTGGGCCGCGACACCGTGGACGCCAACCTCGACCTCGGCCTGCCGGCCGACGCCCGGGACTACGGCACCGGCGCGCAGATCCTCTACGACCTCGGCGTGCGCGAGATGCGGCTGCTCACCAACAACCCGGCGAAGCGGGCCGGCCTGGAGGGCTACGGGCTCACCATCACCGGCCGGGAGGGCCTGCCGGTGCGGCCGCACCCGGAGAACGTGCGCTACCTGCGGACCAAGCGGGACCGGATGGGACACCTGCTGGACGAGCTGGACGAGGTGACCGAGGCCCCGATGGGCCGCCCGGTCCCCGGCGACGAGATCGGAGCGTAGACATGGCGGGATTCGGTGAACCGGGCGTGACGGTGGTGGACGCCGCCGGGATGACCGTCGGCGTGGTCGCCGCGCGCTGGCACGGCGACCTGACCGACCACATGACGGACCGGGCGGTGGCCGCCGCCGAGGCGTGCGGGGCCCGGGCCGTCGTCGCCCGGGTGGCCGGCTCGGTGGAGCTGCCCGTGGTGGCGCAGGCGCTGGCCCGGCGCTGCGACGTGGTGGTCGCCCTCGGCGTGGTGGTGCGCGGCGCCACCGCCCACTTCGACTACGTCTGCCGCTCGGTCACCGACGGCCTCACCCGGGTGGCCCTGGACGAGGGGAAGCCGGTCGCCCACGGGGTGCTCACCGTCGACACCATCGAGCAGGCCCGGGACCGGGCCGGGCTGCCCGGCTCGGCGGAGGACAAGGGCTGGGCGGCCACCGTCGCGGCACTCGACGCCGCCCTGGCCGTGCGCGGGATCGCCAGCAACGGCCACCGGGTGGGCTTCGCCGGCTGAGCACGACCCGATCTCGCCGACGTGGCGGTGCCCCGCCGCCCCCGGACACCGCCCACGTCGGCGAGCTCGCGGATCCGTCGCGCGGCGGCGTGGGAAAGACGACGCGCCCGGACCCGGAGCACGCGACCGCCCCGGGCGGCTGGAAGAATCGCCTCCCGTGAAGACGTTCGAGGAGTTGTTCGCCGAGCTGCAGGCCAAGGCCGCCGCCGGCACCCCGGGCTCGGGCACGGTCGCCGCGCTGGAGAAGGGCGTGCACTTCATCGGCAAGAAGGTCGTCGAGGAGGCGGCCGAGTCGTGGATGGCCGCCGAGCACGAGGGGCCGGAGCGTACCGCCGAGGAGATCTCCCAGCTGCTCTACCAGGTCCAGGTGCTGATGCTCGCGAGCGGTCTCGAGCTCAAGGACGTCTACCGACATCTCTGAGTGCGCCCCGTCGTTGATCAGGACCGATCGAAGGAGCACTCCGTCATGCTGCGTGTCGCCATCCCCAACAAGGGCTCCCTGGCCGAGTCGGCCGCCGAGATGCTGCGCGAGGCGGGCTACCGCCAGCGCACCGACCCGAAGGACCTCGTCTGCCGGGACGAGCCCAACGACATCGAGTTCTTCTACCTGCGCCCCAAGGACATCGCCACCTACGTCGGCTCCGGTGACCTGGACGTCGGCATCACCGGCCGGGACCTGCTGATCGACTCCGGCGCGCCGGCCGAGGAGGTCGTCGACCTCGCCTTCGGCCGGGCCACCTTCCGCTTCGCCGCCCGACCCGACGACGTGCACTCGGTGCAGGAGCTGGGCGGGCACCGGATCGCCACCGCGTACCCCGGTCTGGTCGAGCGGCACCTCGCGGAACTCGGCGTCAAGGCCGACGTGATCCGCCTCGACGGGGCGGTGGAGAACGCCATCCGCCTCGGCGTCGCCGACGTCGTGGCCGACGTGGTGGAGACCGGCGCGACGCTGCGCCAGGCCGGGCTGGTGGTCTTCGGCGAGCCGCTGCTGCGCTCCTCGGCCGTGCTCGTCCGCCGCACCGGGGCCCCGACGCACCCGCAGGCCGAGCAGCTCCTGCGCCGGCTGCACGGCGTGCTGGTCGCCCGCCGCTACGTGATGCTCGCCTACGACGTGCCGGCCGGTCTGCTCGACCGGGCCAGCTCGCTGACCCCGGGCATCGAGTCGCCGACGGTCTCCCCGCTGCACCGCGAGGGCTGGGTGGCGGTGCAGGCGATGGTGCTCCGCGAGGACGTGCACCGGATCATGGACGAGCTCTACGAGCTGGGCGCCCGGGCCATCCTGGTCACCAACATCCACGCCTGCCGGCTGTGAGGCGACCATCCCGCGCCGAGCGGGTC
>NZ_JAMOKF010000367.1 GCF_023656545.1 Micromonospora phytophila
CGGGTAACGCGCCAGGGCGTGGGCGACCACCAGCGCCCCGGCACCGTGCCCCACCAGCACCGCCTGGCGCGGCAGGCCCGCCGCCACCTGGACCACGTCGTGGGCGTACGCCCGCAGCGTCGCCTCCGGCGCCGGCCCGCTGCCGCCGTGCCCACGCAGGCTCAGCGCGTACGCCGGGAATCCGCGCGACGCGGCATGACCCAGCCAGTGCTCGGCGAACGCCCACGCCCCGTGCCCGAAACCGGGCACGAAGAGCAGCGGCGGGCGCCCCTCCTCCAGCTCCGGACTCGCGCTGAGCACCTCCCGCCGGACCGGGCGGACCGGACGGGCCCACTCCCGCCCCCGCATGACCCGCACCTGCTCGCTCACCGCACCGGCCTCTCGTTCGCGACTGCGGGGCTCCGCTGCGCTGCACTCCTCGCGCTCACCGGGAACCCTCCAGGTCGTGCAGGGCGCGCTGGACGGCGCGCAGGTAGTCCGCGTGGCCGACCTCGAACCAGTGCCGGCTGCTGTCCTTGACGTGCCCGGAGTAGCGCTCCCCCGCGTTCGCCGTCACCTTGGCGGCGAACGCCGCCGCCCGGTCCGGACGGGTCACGCGCAACCGGAGCAGCCGGGCGAAGAGCACCGTCTGCCAGTGCGACAGGGTGAAGATCCCCGAGTCCGGCTGCACCAGACCGGCCACCGCGAGGGTGGGGTGGTCCGGGACGAAGGCGTTGAGCCAGAGTGTCGGCCGGCCCGCCCCCGCGTCGTCGCCGAGCACCTTGGGATCGAGGAACTCGAAGCGCGGCAGGTAGCCGGTGGCGAAGACGACCAGTTCCGGGTCGATCTGCCGGCCGTCGGAGAGCTCGACGGCGTACGGGTGGAAGCGGGCGACGTCCGGCACCGGGGTGATCTCGCCGTGGCCGACGTAGTAGACGAGCTGGCTGTTGGCGATCGGGTGCGTCTCGTACACCCGGTGGTCGGGCTTGGGCAGGCCGAACCGGGTCAGGTCGCCGACGGTCAGCCGCAGCGTCCAGTGGTAGAGCCACTGCCGCACCCGCAGCGGTACGCGCAGCGCGAGCAGCGCGTCGTTGACCTGGTCGGCTGGGCGCCCGAGAACGTACTTCGGCGCGTACCAGTAGCCGCGGCGGGTGGAGTGCCAGCAGCGCGACGCCTGCTGGGCCGCCTCGACGGCGATGTCGCAGCCGGTGTTGCCGGCGCCGACCACCAGCACCCGCTTGCCCCGCAGCTGCGCCGGGTCCTTGTAGGACGAGGCGTGCATGATCTCGCCGCGGTACTCCTCCAGCCCCTCGTAGCGGGGCAGCTTCGGTGACCAGTTGTGACCGTTGGCGACCACCACGGCGGCGTAGCGGGAGGTGCGCTCCGGGCCGTAGCCGCCGGTGCTGCGGGTGGTGACGTCCCAGCGGTCGCCCGCCACCGGCTCGACCCGGATCACCTCGGTGCCGAACCAGATGTGCGAGCGCAGGTCGAAGTGGTCGGCGTACCGCTCGAAGTAGGAGAGCAGCTGGCTGTGGTGCGGGTAGTCCGGCCAGTCGTCCGGCATCGGGAAGTCGGGGAACTGGGTGAACGGCCGCGACGAGATCAGGTGGGTGCTGGCGTACACCGGGCTGCGGTCGTGCCGCCAGTTCCAGGCGCCGCCGACGCCGGTCTCCCGCTCGTAGCAGTCGACCCCGAAGCCGTGCTCCTTGAGGTTCTTCACGGCGGTGAGGCCGCTGGCCCCGGCGCCGATCACGCAGACGGTCTCGCCCCGGTCGGAGACCGGGCGGCCGTCGCGGGTCAGGGCGAGCGTGCTCGTCTCCGGGTCGGGCCGGCCGGGATCGGTGGAGGTGGACACCGGGAATCTCCTTTTGTACGGCACGAGTGCCGGGTCGCGCAGAATCCTCTCCACAACGGAGCGGGATGTCCAGCCCCCGGCGCGGTCGCGCCGGTCAGTCGGCCGTGGGCAGCAGCAGGTCGACCAGGACGGGGAAGTGGTCGCTGGCCCGGCGGGTCTGCGGAGTGTCCACCACGTCGTAGTCGACCACCGTGATCCGCGGGTCGACGAAGAGGGCGTCGATCCGCCGCCGCGGGTTCGTGCAGGAGTAGGTGAGCCGGTCCGCCCGGTCGGTCGCCACGGCGGCGTCGGTCAGCCCCCGCGCCACGGTCGCCCAGGCCGGCCCGTCCGGACCCTCGTTGAGGTCGGCCGCCGCGATGACCGGCGTGCTCGCCGCGTCCAGGTCGCGCTTGAAGAGCGCGGCCTGCCCGGGCCGCTCGGCGGCGTCGGTGGACAGGTGCGACCCGGCCACGGTGAACCGGGCGCCGCCGCCGACCACGCACTCGGCGTACGCGGCGCCGCGCAGGTGCCGGCCCGGGGTGAGCGGGAAGCGCTGGCACCGGGTGGCCAGCACCCGCACCCGCAGGCTGGTCAGCACCAGGTTGCCCAGCGAGGGCAGCCCGCCGGCGGCCACCACCAGGCCGAACGACTCGGCGAGCGTGGCGGAGCGCTGCCGCCACCGGAACCGGCGCGGCCCCTCCTGCACGACCACCACGTCCGGCCTCGCGGCGCGGACCACCTCGGCCAGCGCGGCGGTGTCGTCCCGCTGGCTGTGGATGTTGTACGACACGACGCGCAGCGGCACGCCGGAGCTCTGCGTCACCCGTCCCGCCTCAGATCCGGCGGGCCAGGTCGGCCGCGCCGATGACACCGGCGGTGTTGCCCAGCTCGGCCGGGCGGATCTCGGCCACCGGGAGCCGGCTGCGCTGGGCCAGCGCGTCGGTGAAGGACCGGCGGGTCGGGCCCATCAGCAGGTCGCCGGCGTCGATCACGCCACCGCCGACGACGAGCACCTGCGGGTCGAGGATCTGCGCCATGTCGGCGAGGCTGGTGCCGAGCCAGCGCCCGACCTGGGCGAACGCCTCGGCGGAGACGGGGTCGCCGCCCTGCGCGGCGGCGGTGACCATCGGGCCGGTGATCGCCTCGGCCTCACCGCCGGCCAGCTCCAGCAGGGCGCCGGCGCGGTGCGGCTCCTGCCGGGCGGCGGCGCGGGCGAAGCGCACCAGGGCGCTGCCGCTGGCGTACTGCTCGATGCAGCCGAGCCGGCCGCAGCCGCACTGGTGGCCGTCCGGCACGGTGAGCATGTGGCCCAGCTCGGCGGCGATGCCGTTCGCGCCCCGGACCAGTTCTCCGCCGAGCACGATGCCGCCGCCGACGCCGGTGCCGATGGTGAACATGACCATCGAGTCGTCGGCGTCGCGGGCCGCGCCGTGGCGGAACTCGGCCCAGGCGGCCACGTTCCCGTCGTTCTCCACGATCACCGGCAGGCCGACCGCGGCGCTGACGTACTCGCGCAGGGGCTCGTCCCGCCAGGCGAGGTTCGGGGCGAAGAGGACGGTGGAGCGGCTGGCGTCGATCCAGCCGGCCGCGCCGATGCCGACCGCCTCGATCGACTGTCCGGTGGCCAACTCGCCGACCAGCTCGATGATGACGTCGCGGGTCTTGCCGACGTCATCGGCGGGGGTGTCCCGTCGGGCCTGCACGAGGACCTTGCCGGTGTCGTCCACGACACCGCCGGCCACCTTCGTGCCACCGACGTCGACTCCGATGGTCAGCGTCACCGCTGCCACTCCCCTCTGCTGTGCTGCCCGCACCGCGCCGGCGCGTCGCCGGCGGGGTGTCGGGAGGTGCGATGGTCAGGCCCCGTCGCCTGGTGCGTCCTCGCCCGCGTCGCCCGGCGCCCGGGACGCGGGCACCACGGGACGGTCGGCCGGCGTCCGGACGGTGACCGGGGCGGCCGGCCCGGCGACGTCGACGGGCGATGCGGCGGCCGGAACGGCCGACTCCTCCGCCCGGGTCGCGGCGGACCAGACGTCCCGCTGCGGCGCCGGCTGAGAATCATGCCCGCTCCGGGTGGCCTCGCGCCACACGTGATCGTCGGCGGGGCCGCTGTCGGCCGTCGCGGCCGGCCGGACGACGGGCTCCGTGGACTCCTCCGGCGGGGTGAACGCCCGCAGCAGGCTGGCCACTCCGGCGGCCAGATCCCCAGCTCCGGTGGCGAGCCGCTCGGCGAATTCGGGACTCGGATCCCGCAACGCCGCTATACCGCGGCAGACCGGGCAGATGCAGCATTCGGCCGTGCCGGTGGCGAAACCGCCGCCGGTGGCGCCGGTCGACCCGCCCGGGGCGGCACTGTGACCGAGGACACTCGACACGATCCCACCGAGCGGACCCCACGGGCCGGCCGTCCGACCCGCGGAGGCCAGCCGGGCGGCGGCCAGCACGGTGGCGACCAGTCGTTCCGCCTCTTCCCGGGCCGAACCCGGATCCGTTGCACCCATGGTCGGCTCCTCTACCGTGCCGGCGAACGCGTCACTGCGCCGCACCGGGTGCTTCTACCCGGCGCTTGAGCTGCTTCAACGCGGTATCCATGATCATTTTCTCGGCCTTGCGGCGAAACATGCCGAGCATCCCCACGGAGAGTTCGACCTCCAGGGTGTAGGTCACCGTGGTGGTGCCGTCCGGGGCGCCCACCAGGTCGTACGAGCCACGCTGGGCCTTCTGCATCTTCGAGGGCGCCACCAGGTGCCACTCGATCCGGGAGAGGTCCTCGGCGTACTCGTACGCCAGCACGTACTCGTCGGCCATCACGCCGGCGTCGATGGTGAACCGGACCTGGCTGGCGTAGCCGTCCTCGTACTCCTCGATGACCTCCACCCGCTGTACCGCGTCGGTCCAGTCCGGGTAGCTCGGGAAGTCGCAGATGACCGCCGCCACCCGTTCCGGTGGCGCGCCGACGATGATCGACTGGGTGGAGGTGTCCGCCATGGGGGGAGGCTACCCGGCGGCGGGGACGCCCGCGCCGCGCCGCCCCCGGCACGCCGCACCGGCCGCCTTCTCCCGCCCCGCCCTCCGCGCCGCGGGGGGTCG
>NZ_JAMOKF010000368.1 GCF_023656545.1 Micromonospora phytophila
TCACCGACCCGCGCCGCCGGCGGATCGTGGCCGAGCCGGACGCGCGCAACGACCGGGCGATCGCCCGGCTGCTGCGGAGCGGTTTCGTCGCCGGGCCGCTGATCGAGCTGCCGGAGAAGCGGGCCCGGCTGCTCTTCCTGGACCGGGCGACCTTCGACGGCACAACCCCGCCCGGCGGCTGACCCGGTCCGGCGCGCGGTCCTGGTTCCCCGGCCCGCCGGCCGCCCCTCGGCCGGCCGGCGGGCAGGGGGTGTGGGCGGGTCAGCCGTTGAGCCAGCGGTGGATGCACTGCAACAGGTCGGTGGCGTCCACCGGCTTGGTGACGTAGTCGCTGGCCCCGGAGGAGATGCTCTTCTCCCGGTCGCCGTGCATCGCCTTGGCGGTCACCGCGATGATCGGCAGGTCGGCGTAGCGGGGCATGGCGCGGATCGCCGCGGTCGCCGCGTAGCCGTCCATCTCCGGCATCATCACGTCCATCAGGACCAGGTCGATGTCGTCGTGGCGCATCAGCGTCTCGATGCCCTGCCGGCCGTTCTCCGCGTAGACCACGTCGAGGCCGTGCAGCTCCAGGATGTTGGTGAGGGCGAAGACGTTGCGGGCGTCGTCGTCCACCACCAGGACCTTGCGCCCGGCGAGGTCACCGGGGAGCGCGTCGAGCGCCGGCCGGACCTCGGGCACCACCGGGGCGAACGGCAGCACCCGCTCCGGGGTGACCACCGTCAGGTGCAGGGCGATGCGCTCGCGCAGGTCGTCCAGGCTGCGCAGGATCTCCAGCGGGCGCTCGTGGGCCAACGCCTGCAACAGGGCGTCCTGCCCGGGCGCCAGCGGGTGCCCGCGGTACGCCAGCACGGGCACCCCGCGCAGCGCCGGGTCGTCGTGCAGCGTCTTCAGCAGCGCCGTCCCGCCGTCGTCGGGCAGGTCGAGGTGGAGCACCAGGACGTGGTACCGGCCGGCGGCCAGCGCCTCGACGGCCGAGGCGACGTCCACCGCGGTGGAGATCTCCACCGGCGGATGCGCCCCGCCCAGGTCGGCCGCCACGCCTTGGGCGAGCACCGTGAGCAGCCCCTTGTCGTGCCGCTCCAGCACCAGCATCCGGCGGACCTCGCCCGGCTGGAGGGTGACGGCCGGCGGCAACGCCGCCGGGGCCGCCCACGGCAGGGCCCCGGCGCCGCCGGACGCCTCCGCACCGGCCCCGACCGGAACGGCGCCGATGGGCAGGTAGAGGGTGAAGGTGCTGCCCCGGCCGAGCACGCTGTGCGCCTCGATCCACCCGCCGAGCAGGTGAGCGATCTCCCGGCTGATGGACAGCCCGAGGCCGGTGCCGCCGTAGCGCCGGCTGGTGGTGCCGTCGGCCTGCTGGAAGGCGTCGAAGATGGCGGTCAGGTGCTGCTCGGCGATGCCGATGCCGGTGTCGATGACCCGGAAGGCGACGACGCCGTCGCCCGGGTCGAAGCCGTCCGGCAGCTCCGCCGGCCGGGCCCGCTCGATGCGCAGCTGCACCCGCCCCTTCTCGGTGAACTTGACCGCGTTGGAGACCAGGTTGCGCAGCACCTGCCGCAGGCGCTGCTCGTCGGTGTGCAGCTCGGTCGGCACGTCCGGACCGGTGGTGATCTCCAGCTCCAGGCCGCGCGGCGTGGTCAGCGGCCGGAAGGTGGCGTCGACGTAGTCACGCAACGCGGACAGCTCGAAGGTCTCCGGGTTGATGTCCATCTTCCCGGCCTCCACCTTGGACAGGTCGAGGATGTCGTTGATGAGCTGCAGCAGGTCGGTGCCGGCCGAGTGGATGACGGTGGCGTACTCGACCTGTTTGGCGGTGAGGTTCCGGTTCGGGTTCTGGGCCAGCAGCTGGGCGAGGATGAGCAGCGAGTTCAACGGCGTACGCAGCTCGTGGCTCATGTTGGCGAGGAACTCGGACTTGTACTTCGAGGCGAGCGCGAGTTGCTGGGCGCGCGCCTCCAGCTCCTGCCGCGCCTGCTCGATCTCGGAGTTCTTGGTCTCGATGTCGTGGTTCTGGCGGACCAGCAGCGCCGCCTTGTCCTCCAGCTCGGCGTTGGAGCGCTGCAACTCCTCCGAGCGGGCCTGCAACTCCTCCGAGCGGGCCTGGAGCTCGGCGGCGAGGCGCTGCGACTCGGTGAGCAGCACGTCGGTACGGGCGTTGGCCACGATGGTGTTGACGTTCACGCCGATGGTCTCGGTGAGCTGGTCGAGGAAGTCGCGCTGCACCTCGGTGAAGCGGCCCATGCTGGCCAGCTCGATGACCCCGAGCACCTGGTCCTCGAAGAGGATGGGCAGCACCACCAGGTGCAGCGGGGCGGCGGCGCCGAGGCTGGAGGAGACGGTGACGTAGTCGGCCGGCACCGCGTCGACCACGATCGCCCGCTTGCTCACCGCCGCCTGCCCGACGAGGGAGTCACCCAGGGTGTACCGGCGACCGGAGGTGTCGTGCCCGTACCCGCCGACCACCCGCAGGGCGGTGCCGCCGGTGCTGTCGTCGACCAGCAGGAACGTGCCGAGTTGAGCGGAGACCAGCGGCGCCAGCTCGTTCATCACCAGGCCGGCGACCACGTCCAGGTCCCGGTGGCCCTGCATCAGCCCGGAGATGCGGGCCAGGTTGGTCTTGAGCCAGTCCTGTTCCTGGTTGGTGCGGGTGGTCTCGCGCAGCGACTCCACCATCGAGTTGATGTTGTCCTTGAGCTCGCCGACCTCCCCGGGGGCGTCCACGGTGATGGAGCGGGTCAGGTCGCCGGTGGCCACCGCGCTGGTCACCTCGGCGATGGCCCGCACCTGGCGGGTGAGGTTGCCGGCCAGCTCGTTGACGTTCTCGGTGAGCCGCTTCCAGGTGCCGGAGACGCCCTCGACCTCGGCCTGGCCGCCGAGGCGGCCCTCGCTGCCGACCTCCCGGGCGACCCGGGTGACCTCGGCGGCGAACGACGACAGCTGGTCCACCATCGTGTTTATGGTGGTCTTCAGCTCCAGGATCTCACCGCGCGCGTCGACGTCGATCTTCCTGGTCAGGTCGCCCTGCGCCACCGCCGTGGTGACCTGGGCGATGTTGCGCACCTGGCCGGTCAGGTTGTTCGCCATCGAGTTGACGTTGTCGGTCAGGTCCTTCCAGGTGCCGGCCACGTTCGGCACCCGGGCCTGGCCGCCGAGCCGGCCCTCGGTGCCCACCTCGCGGGCCACCCGGGTCACCTCGTCGGCGAAGGCGCCCAGGGTGTCGACCATCGTGTTGATGGTCTGGGCGAGCACCGCCACCTCGCCCTTCGCCTCGACGGTGATCTTGCGGCTCAGGTCGCCCTGGGCCACCGCCGTGGCGACGAGCGCGATGGAGCGGACCTGGTTGGTCAGGTTGTTGGCCATCTCGTTGACGTTGTCGGTGAGGTCCTTCCAGGTGCCGCCGACGTTGAGCACCCGGGCCTGGCCGCCGAGGCGGCCCTCGGTGCCCACCTCGCGGGCCACCCGGGTCACCTCGTCGGCGAACGCGGAGAGCTGGTCGACCATCGTGTTGATGGTCTCCTTGAGCGCCAGGATCTCACCGCGGGCGTCGACGCGGATCTTCTGCGTCAGGTCGCCCTTGGCCACCGCGGTGGTGACCTCGGCGATGCTGCGGACCTGGGCGGTGAGGTTGTCCGCCATGACGTTGACCGACTCGGTGAGGTCCTTCCAGGTGCCGGAGACGCCCTTGACGTCGGCCTGGCCGCCGAGCCGGCCCTCGGTGCCGACCTCCCGGGCCACCCGGGTCACCTCGTCGGCGAACGACGACAGCTGGTCCACCATGGTGTTGATGGTGTTCTTCAGCTCCAGGATCTCGCCGTGCGCGGTGACGGTGATCTTCTGCGACAGGTCGCCCCGGGCCACCGCGGTGGCCACCTGGGCGATGCTGCGCACCTGGTCGGTCAGGTTGACCGCCATGGAGTTCACCGAGTCGGTCAGGTCCCGCCAGGTGCCGGCGACGCCGCTGACCTGGGCCTGCCCGCCGAGCCGCCCGTCGGTGCCGACCTCCCGGGCCACCCGGGTCACCTCGTCGGCGAACGACGACAGCTGGTCCACCATGGTGTTGATGGTGCTCTTGAGTTCCAGGATCTCGCCGCGGGCGTCGACGGTGATCTTCTGCGACAGGTCGCCCCGGGCCACGGCCGTGGTGACCTGGGCGATGTTGCGGACCTGGCTGGTCAGGTTGCCGGCCATGAAGTTCACCGAGTCGGTCAGGTCCCGCCAGGTGCCGGCCACGCCGGGCACCTCGGCCTGACCGCCGAGGCGGCCCTCGCTGCCCACCTCCCGGGCCACCCGGGTCACCTCGTCGGCGAACGACGACAGCTGGTCCACCATGGTGTTGATGGTGACCTTCAGCTCCAGGATCTCGCCCCGCACGTCGACGGTGATCTTCTGCGACAGGTCGCCCCGGGCCACGGCCGTGGCCACCTCGGCGATGTCGCGGACCTGGTCGGTGAGGTTGCCGGCCATGGCGTTGACCGAGTCGGTCAGGTCCTTCCAGGTGCCCGACACCCCGGGGACCTCGGCCTGACCGCCCAACTGCCCCTCGGTGCCCACCTCCCGGGCCACCCGGGTCACCTCGGAGGTGAACAGCGACAGCTGGTCCACCATGCCGTTGAAGACCGTCGCGATCTCGCCCAGCAGTCCGTCGGCGTCCTCCGGCAACCGGGTGCCGAAGTCACCGTCCCGCACCGCGGTCAGCCCCGCGAGCAGCTGCCGCAGCCCCGGGTCGGCCATCGCCGCGGTGCTGCCGGTCGCCGCCGCCCGCCGCGCCACCGTCTTGTCGACCACCAGAACCACCTCGCGCAGCAGCCGGCGGGCGCACCCGCCTCTCAACATCAACCGCGCAAGTATGCACAGGGCAGCGGGAAAGCGCTCCCCAC
>NZ_JAMOKF010000369.1 GCF_023656545.1 Micromonospora phytophila
GTCGGGTACTCGCGCGCCCCCCGGGCGCGAGTCTCCTCCAGTCGGCTCACCCGGTCCGCCCGCGGCGTGCCGGTCCCGATGCGCGTGGCCCGCTCCGCCGCGGTCCGGCCCCCCGACCGCGGTGTGCGCTGCCCGCCGCCGGTGACGTCCCGGCGATCGCGCTTGTCAATAGTCATGTCCCTCCCCCTCCACGTCCGTCCCTGTCCCGTCCCCCGATGTCGGCTGTGGATCTTTACCAGACCCCCCCGACACCGCCCCCGGTTGATGCATCGCCTTGACCCGTCGGCGGTACCGTTCGCGGTCGGTACCCCGTTGCTGCTCCGCGTCCGGGTCGAGCCGCTCCGCGGCCCGCAGCCGCACCGAGGCGGCCCGCGGGTTCGCGGCGACCTCCCCCTCCCCGGCCAGTTCGGCGCCCCGGCTGAGCAGCCGGAACGTCGGACCGGACCCGGGCAGTTCGACCGGGAGGTCGACCGGGCCCTTGCTGCGGACCCGGTCGGCGAGCGCCAGCTTGGTGAGCCGGTCCTCCAGCGAGTGGTAGGACAGGACCACCATGCGGCCGCCCACGGTGAGCTTGTCGAGCGCGGCCGGCAGCGCCGTCTCCAGCGCTGCCAGCTCCTTGTTTACCTCGATCCGTAAAGCCTGAAACGTTCTCTTTGCCGGGTGTCCCCCGGTTCGTCTGGCTGGTGCCGGAATGGAGTCGCGGACCAGTTCCGCCAACCGCGCCGACGAGGTGATCCGGACGCGTTCCCGCTCCCGGATGATCGCCGAGGCGATCCGGCCGGCGAACTTCTCCTCGCCGTAGACCCGCAGCACCCGGGCCAGGTCCGGGTGCGAGTAGGTGTTGACCACCTCCTCGGCGGTCACCCCCCGGGTCTGGTCCATCCGCATGTCCAGCGGAGCGTCCTGCGCGTATGCGAACCCGCGGTCGGGCGCGTCGAGTTGCAGGGACGAGACCCCCAGGTCGAACAGGATCCCGTCGATCGCCGGGTAGCCCAGTCGGTCGAGCACCTCGGGAAGCTCGTCGTAGACGGCGTGCACCAGATGGGTGCGGTCGGCGAACGGAGCCAGCCGGGCGCGCGCGTGGGCGAGCGCCTCGGTGTCCCGGTCCAGCCCGATCAGCACCGTCTCCGGATGCGCCCGCAGCACCGCCTCGGCATGCCCGGCCAGACCCAGCGTCGCATCGACGTGGACCGTCCGCCCGCCCCGGCCCAGCGCGGGGGCCAGCAACTCGAGACACCGCTCGAGCAGCACCGGCACGTGCGTGCCGCGTAGCTCCCCCATGTCGACCCCCACTGGTTGAAACCCTGTTTCCGTCTCGCGCCTGTCGTCGGACGACGCCGTGCCGTCGTACCGCCAGATCCCCATCCGCTCCCGCCCGCCGGAGGCCGCGGCCCCCCATCGGATCGTGCGCCTGGCACCGGGGAAGGGGTGCCAGGAACTCGAAAGCGGCTGGAGATCTCGCAGTACGTCGGGCGCCGTCACGCCCTACAGACCGCCGGGCAGCACCCCCTCCGAGATGTCGGCGAAGTCGTCTTCGCTCTCGGCGAGGTAGGTCTCCCAGGCGACCTTGTCCCAGATCTCCACCCGGGTGCTCGCGCCGATCACCACCAGGTCACGGTCGAGGGCGGCGTACGTCCGCAGGTGCGCCGGGATGGTCACCCGGCCCTGCTTGTCGGGCACCTCGTCGTGGGCGCTGGCGAAGAAGACCCGGCTGTAGGCCCGGGCCGCCTTGTGCGTCATCGGCTGCGCGCGCAACTGCTCCGCGATCCGCTGGAACTCCGGCGTCGGGAAGACGTAGAGGCAGCGCTCCTGCCCTTTGGTGATCACGACACCCCCCGCCAACTCGTCCCGGAACTTCGCCGGAAGGATCAACCGGCCTTTGTCGTCCAGGCGTGGGGTGTGGGTGCCGAGGAACATCGGCCCAACCCCCTCGCCCTTGAGCGGCGTTCGCGGCGCCGCTGACCCCCCGGGCCGGTGGGCCCTCCCGGCCTCACCATTGGGCCCCACTCTACTCCACTTCCCTCCACCTGCAACCAGAATCGCCCGCGTGGCGCGCCCTGTCCGCCCGCAAAAGAGCACGTCAATCGGGGTGGAGCGGAGTGGAGGGCGGAAGCGCCCCCGGCGCGCGTCCGCTTTCCGACATAGATCGACTCCGTCCGGCCCATCCCGCTCCGTACGGCCCGCCCGGGCGTCCCGGCCGAACGGTTCGCCGTCGGCGGCGATCTGGCGGGCCCGGCGGTCCGGTAACCTCGCTGCCGTGACCGACGCGAAGATGCCCCTGCGGGCGAAGGTGGCCAGCTCCGTGTCCCGGACGGCCGCGGCGCTGTCGCGGGCCGCGGGCCGTGGCGACGGCTCGGTGATCGGCGGCTGGATCGGCCTGAAGATCGATCCCGACCTGCTGGCGCATCTCTCGGCCGGACGGGCCATCGCCCTGGTCTCGGGCACCAACGGCAAGACCACCACCACCCGGCTCGCCGCCGCGGCGGTGGGGGTGCTCGGCCGGGTGGCCACCAACTCCTTCGGCGCCAACATGCCGACCGGGCACACCTCCGCGCTGGCCAAGGCCGGCAGCACGCCGTACGCGGTGCTGGAGGTGGACGAGCACTACCTCGCCCAGGTGCTGGAGGCCACCGAGCCGCACGTGGTCGCGCTGCTCAACCTCTCCCGTGACCAGCTCGACCGGGCCAAGGAGGTCGCCATGATGGCGCAGCTCTGGCGCGCCGCGCTGGTGCGGCACACCAACGTCCGCATCGTCGCCAACGCCGACGACCCGATGGTGGTGTGGGCCGCGACCCCGCCGCCCAACCACGACCACCGCATCGCCCCGCCGCACGTCACCTGGTTCAGCGCCGGGCAGCGCTGGCACGACGACTCCTGGGTCTGCCCGGAGTGCGGCTCGACCATCCAGCGCTCCGGCGAGCAGTGGTGGTGCAGCGGCTGCCCGCTGCGCCGGCCCGAGCCGCAGTGGACGGTGGAGGACGACGGCGTGGTCGATCCGACCGGCGCCTGGCACAAGGTCAAGCTCCAGCTCCCCGGCAAGGTCAACGTCGGCAACGCCGCGACCGCGCTGGCCGTCGCCGCCGAGTTCGGCGTCCGGCCGGTCGACGCGGTGCTGCAGCTCGGCTCGGTCACCTCGGTCGCCGGCCGCTACGCGCAGGTCGACCGGGACGGGCGCAACATCCGGCTGCTGCTGGCCAAGAACCCGGCCAGCTGGCTGGAGGCGTTCGACATGGCCGACCAGGCCCCGACGCTGCTCTCCATCAACGCCCGCGACCCCGACGGGCTGGACACCTCCTGGCTCTTCGACGTCGACTTCGCCCCGCTGCGCGGCCGGCAGGTGCTGATCACCGGTGACCGCGCGTACGACCTCGCGGTTCGGCTCGAGGTCAACGACGTGCCGTTCCAGCACGTGCGGACGTTCGACGAGGCCGTCCGGACGGCGCCTCCGGGGCGCCTGGAGGTCATCGCGAACTACACCGCGTTCCAGGACATCCGAGCGGAGTTGGACCGTGTCAACTGAGAGTCTGCGTATCGTCTGGATCTACCCCGACCTGCTCTCCACCTACGGCGACCGGGGCAACATGCTGATCCTCGCCCGCCGGGCGCGCCAGCGCGGGATGCCGGTCGAGGTCATGGAGGTCCGCTCCGACCAGCGCCTGCCGGCCACCGCCGACATCTACCTGATCGGCGGCGGCGAGGACGGCCCGCAGGCGCTCGGCGCGCAGCGGCTGCTCGCCGACGGCGGCCTGCACCGCGCGGTCGCCCAGGGGTCGGTGGTGTTCGGCGTCTGCGCCGGCTACCAGCTCCTCGGCACCTCCTTCTTCGCCAAGGGCACCCGCTGCGCCGGGCTGGAGCTGCTCGACTTCTCCTCCGACCGGGGCCCGACCCGGGCCGTCGGCGAGCTGGCCGGTGACGTCGACCCGCGGCTGGGCGTGCCGGCGTTGTCCGGTTTCGAGAACCACGGCGGGCGTACCCACCTGGGCCCCGGGGTCTCCCCGCTGGCCCGGGTCACCACCGGGGTCGGCAACGACGGGGCCACCGAGGGCGCGTGGCGGGGCAAGCTGCTCGGCACGTACTCGCACGGCCCGGCCCTGGCCCGCAACCCGGCCCTGGCCGACCTGCTGCTGCGCTGGGCCACCGGCGTGCACCAGCTCCAGCCGCTGGACGACACCTGGTCCGATCGGCTCCGCGGCGAACGCCGGGCCGCGGTGGCGGCCGCCGCCCGGGCATGATCCCCGCCGTCCGGCGGCTGATGCGGCAGCCGTCGGCCGTCCGGTTCGCGCTGCTGCTGCTCCTGCTCGCCGCGTTCGCTGTGGCGCTGCTCGTGGTGCCCCTGCCCGACGCCGACGAGCTGCCGGGGCTCGCCGACGGGCTGGGCGATCTCGCCCCGGTGGCGGCGATCGTCGGCGGGGCGCTGCTGCTGGTGGCGCTGGTCCCCCGGACCTTCGTCACCCTCGCCTCGGGGGCGCTCTTCGGCCCGCTGGAGGGCGCCGCGTACGCCCTCGGCGCCGCGCTGCTGGCGGCGGCGCTCGGCTTCGCGGTCGGCCGGCTGCTCGGGCGGGAGTTCGTCGCGGAACGGGTCCGGGGCCGGTTGGCCCGGCTCGACGGCTGGTTCGCCCGGCAGAGCGTGCTCGGGGTGATCACCGTACGGCTGCTGCCCATCGCCGGCTTCGGCCTCGTCAGCTACGGCTACGGGACCACCGGTGCCCGGGTGCTGCCGTTCCTCGCCGGCAGCGTCATCGCCTCCGCCCCCACCGCCTTCGGCTACGCCGCGGTGGGCGCCGCGGTCACCTCGCCGGGCGAGATCAACTGGTTCGCCGCCGCCCCCGCCGCGCTGGGCCTGATCGCCAGCGTGGTGCTGGTCCGGC
>NZ_JAMOKF010000370.1 GCF_023656545.1 Micromonospora phytophila
GTTGGCCGGCCCGAGCAGCGTCGCCGCCCGCTCCGGGTCGCCGGCCACCTCGGCAAGCCGGACCGGCAGCAGCGACTCGAAGGTGACCATGCCGAAGCCCCAGAACAGCTCGACGGCGACCAGGGCGAACAGCACCCGGGAGCGGCGCAGCAACCCGAACGCCTGCCCGACCATCCGGGGCGCCTCGGTGACCGACGCCCGCAGCGCGCCGACGCCCTGCCCCGGGCGGACCTCGACCAGCAGCACCAGCAGGGCGGCCAGAGCCACCACCTGGAGCGCGGCGGCGACCAGCACCGGGACGGTGAGCGCGCTGACCGGGCCGAGCGGGCCGAGCGCGACCAGGCCGCCGCTGAGCAGCGCGCCGGCGGCGATGGCCACGCCGATGACGGTGCCGGCGTGGCCGAGGCCCGGCTCGTACGCGGCGTCGGGGTCGGCGGCGAGGGTGGCGTCGACGTACCAGGACTCCAGGGGACCGCTGTCCAGCGCCCGGAAGACGCCCTGCACCGCCCAGACCAGGAAGAAGAGCCAGAAGGAGTCGGCGACGGCGAAGACCAGCAGCGAGACCAGGCTGAGCAGCCAGGCCGTCAGCAGGACCGGTCGCCGGCCGAGGGCGTCGGCGAGCCCGCCGGTGGGCAGCTCCAGCACCAGGACCACCAGGCCCTGGGCGACCGAGACCAGCCCGATCTGGGACAGCGACAGGCCGCGCTCCTGCATCAGCAGGATCATCACGGGGATCATCAGGCCGGTGGGCAGCCAGCGCAGGCCGTGCAGCAGCAGGAAACGCCGCCGGACCTGGCGTACGGTCAGCGCGCTCACCGCTTCTCCTCCACCCGGGGGAAGGCCGCGACGAAGACGTGCACGGGCAGGACGTCGCCCTCCTCCTGGGGGGCCGGCTCGTTCCGGTAGCGCATCAGCACCTCCCACAGCTCGTCGTTGAGCGCCCGCAGCCGGGCCGGGCCCAACGGCAGCATCAGGTCACCCATACCGGCGGCGTCCCGCCAGGGCCGGGAATAGCCGTGCTCGGCGGACATCCACCGCTCGGACTGCTCGGCCATGAACCGCACCTGGTCGGCCAGGATCCACTGCACCGCCGCCCGGGCGTCGGGGTCGTCGTCGAAGTCCGTCGGCTCGAAGTCGCTCATGTCGTGGGCGGACCGCCACCACCGCTGGCGGCCGGTGCCTCGGTCGAGGTCCTCGGTGACCAGGCCCACCTCGGCGAGCTGCCGCAGGTGGTAGCTGGTCGCCCCGGTATTGGTGTTCAGCTTCTCGGCCAGCGTGGTCGCCGTCGCCGGGCCGTCCAGGCGCAGCGTGCCGAGCAGCCGCATGCGGAGCGGGTGGGCCAGGGTGCGGACCTGCCGGCCGTCGAGGTGGACGGTGCGCGGGGCCGGTCGGCCGGTCGGGTGCTCGTCATCCATGACTGCACAATAACTGTGCACATCTCCTGTGCACAATAGTTGTGCACAGGAAGTGTGCACCGCGGACGGGGAGCGCCCACATTTGGCGGAGGGAGGTGGGGCCGGCCGTCGACTCAGGCGAGGAGTTCGCGCACCCCGCGCAGCCGGGTGCGCAGCAGGCCGGCGGCGCGGGCCGAGTCCAGGCGCACCTCGGTGGGGCGGACCACGCCGGCGGCGGCGCCGGTGCTGGTCTTCATCCCGGCCGGGTCGAGCCCGAAGCGCGCGGCGACCAGCAGACCCAGGTCGGCGCGGCTGACCGCGTCCGGACCGGCCACGTTCAGCGGGCCGGCGTAGTCGACAACGACCAGTTCCAGGACCGCGGCGGCCAGGTCAGCCACGTCGACCGGGCAGCGGAGCTCGTCGGTGAAGAGCGTGGCCCGGCCGGCCAACGCGTCCAGGCAGAGCCGGATCTGCTTGCTCTGCTCGGACCCCACGATCAACGAGGTACGCACTAGCGCCGCGCCAGGGTCGACGGCGCGCACGGCGGTCTCCGCCGCCGCCTTCGCCGCGCCGTACGGGAAGATCGGGCTGGGTGGCTCGTCGTCGGCGTAGGGCTCGGGACGCCCGGCGTGCAGGGCGTCACTGGACAGGTGCACCAGCCGTGCCCCCACCTCGGCCGCCGCGTACGCGACGTTGGCCGCCCCGTCGGCGGTGACCGTCCAGTCCGCGTACCGGTAGGGGGTGCTGACCACGGCGTCGGGGCGAACCCGGGTGACCAGCTCGCGCACGGCGGCCCGGTCGGTCACGTCGAGCCGACGCGCCTCGACCCCCCGCACCCCCACGGCGCCCGAGTGACAGGTCCCCACCACCCGCTCCCCCGCGCCGACCGCCTGCCGGCAAACCTCCCCGCCCAGGTACCCACTGCCCCCCACCACAAGCAGCCTCACGCCTACCCCTCCCCCTCCCCCTCCGCCGATGCGTCGATCATGAGGTTAACGGGGCGACACGCCGGAGCGCGGCCCCGCCAACCTCATGATCGACGGCGGACCGGGGAAGGTCAGACCGGGTCGGCGACGGGGGCGGCGGGGCCGGCGGTGCCGGTGTGCGGGACGGCCTGGGGCTTGGGCTTTGCGTCGATGCCGGCCTCGGTGCGCTGCTGGGCGGTGATCGGCGTCGGCGCGCCGGTCAGCGGGTCGAAGCCGCCCCGGGTCTTCGGGAAGGCGATCACCTCGCGGATGGAGTCCGCGCCGGCGAGCAGCATGCAGACCCGGTCCCAGCCGAATGCGATGCCGCCGTGCGGCGGAGCGCCGTACTTGAACGCCTCCAGCAGGAAGCCGAACTTGTCCTGCGCCTCCTCCGGCGTGATGCCGAGCAGGTCGAAGACCCGCTGCTGCACGTCGCCCCGGTGGATACGGATCGAGCCGCCGCCGATCTCGTTGCCGTTGCAGACGATGTCGTACGCGTACGCCAGCGCCCGGTCCGGCGCCTCCTCGAACCGGTCCACCCACTCCGCGTTCGGCGAGGTGAACGGGTGGTGCACCGCCGTCCATCCGCCCTCGTCGGTCTTCTCGAACATCGGCGCGTCGACCACCCAGCAGAACGCCCAGGCGCTCTCGTCGATCAGGCCGGCCCGCTTGGCGATCTCGATCCGGGCCGCGCCGAGCAGCTCCTGCGCCTCCCGGGTCTCGGTGCTGGCGGCGAAGAAGACCGCGTCGCCCGGCTTCGCGCCGACCGCGTCGGCGAGCCCGCCCAGGTGCGCCTCGGAGAGGTTCTTCGCCACCGGGCCGCGCGCCTCGCCGGTCTCCGCGTCGAGCACCACGTACGCCAGGCCGCGCGCGCCGCGCGCCTTGGCCCAGTCCTGCCAGCCGTCCAGCTCCTTGCGGCTCTGGCTGGCACCGCCCGGCATGACCACCGCGCCGACGTACCCGCCGGCGTCGATCGCGCCGGCGAAGACCCGGAACTCGGTGCCGCGCAGGTAGTCGGTCAGCTCGGTCAGCTCGACGCCGTAGCGCAGGTCCGGCTTGTCCGAGCCGTACCGGGACATGGCGTCGTGCCAAGTGATCCGTGGGATCGGCCGGGAGATCTCGTGCCCGGCGAGGTCCTTCCAGAGCGTCGAGACGATCGACTCGCCGAGGTCGATCACGTCGTCCTCGGTGACGAAGGACATCTCGATGTCGAGCTGGGTGAACTCCGGCTGCCGGTCGGCGCGGAAGTCCTCGTCGCGGTAGCAGCGGGCGATCTGGTAGTAGCGCTCCATGCCGCCGACCATCAGCAGCTGCTTGAACAGCTGCGGTGACTGCGGCAGCGCGTACCAGCTGCCGGGCTGCAGGCGCACCGGCACCAGGAAGTCGCGGGCACCCTCCGGGGTGGACCGGGTCAGCGTCGGCGTCTCGATCTCCAGGAAGTCCCGGTCGTGCAGCACCGCGCGCGCCAGCTGGTTGGCCCGCGAGCGCAGCCGCATCGCCTTCGCCGGGCCGCTGCGGCGCAGGTCGAGGTAGCGGTAGCGGAGCCGGATGTCGTCGCCGGCCTCGATCTGGTCGTCCACCGGCAGCGGCAGCGGCGCCGCCTCGGAGAGCACCTCCAGCTCGGCGGCGGTCACCTCGACGTCGCCAGTGGGCAGCTCCGGGTTCTCGTTGCCCTCGGGGCGGCGGGTCACCTCGCCGGTCACCCGGACGCAGAACTCGTTGCGCAGCGCGTGCGCGTCCTCCTCGCGGAACACCACCTGGACCACGCCGGAGCCGTCGCGCAGGTCGACGAAGATGACACCGCCGTGGTCGCGCCGGCGGGCCACCCACCCGGCGAGGGTCACCGTGGTGCCGGCGTCCGTCGCGCGCAGGCTGCCGGCGTCATGGGTACGGATCACGGCTTGCGTCTCCTCATCTGCGGTGCACCTTTACCCCTGGCATTCTGTCAGTCTCCCGTCCGGCCCGGTTGGGGGGTGAGACAAGGGCGCGCTGCCGTGCGTGTTCGTCGTCCACCGGGCACCCGGGCGCGCCCGCACCCCGCGTACGGTGTGGCGGATGCGCGTCGTACCCGCGTGGGCCCTGTTCTCCGCCGCCGCGGCGCCGGTGTTCCTGATCGGTGGCTGGACGCTCGGCGCGGCCCGGCAACCGGACGGCTTCGACCAGGTGGGCGGCACCATCAGCGCGCTCGCCGCGGTGGGTGCGGCGGACCGCTGGATCATGACCCTCGGCCTGGTCGGGCTCGGACTGTGCCATTGTGTCACCGCCGCCGGGCTGCGGCCGGCGGCGACCGGCGGTCGGGTGCTCCTGGCGCTCGGTGGGGTCGCCACCCTCGCGGTGGCCGCGTTCCCGCTTCCCGCCGGCGCGGGCGGGTCTACGCCGCACGGGCTCGCCGCCGCGGTCGCCTTCGGCGCCCTGGCGCTCTGGCCGGCGCTCGCCCCACCTAAGGGCGGGCGGGACGTGACCGGCCCGGGCG
>NZ_JAMOKF010000371.1 GCF_023656545.1 Micromonospora phytophila
CGGCGAGCACCGGCGTGCGCCGGTCCTCACGGCCAGAGCAGCTCGCGTTCCCAGCCCGGGCCGGTGCGGCGGTAGCGCAGCCGGACGTGCCGGCGCTTTGCGTCCGCCTGCCAGAACTCGACCCTGTGCGGCGCGACCGCGTAGACGGTGTGCGTCCCGGCGACCAGGTCCGGGTCGGCGGTCAGCCGCTCCCGGACCCGGGCCAGCTCGCGGTCCAGCGCGGCGCGGTCGGTGAGCACGTCGCTCTGCCGACCGGCGAGGCCGGCCACCCGTGACCCCTCGGGCCGGGCCAGGAAGTCGGCCCGGGAGACGTCGGGGTCCGCCACGGCGGCGATCCCCCGCACCCGGACCTGGCGGCCCTGCTCGCGCCAGTGGAAGCTGAGCGCGGTCCGGGGGTTCGCGGCGAGCTGGCGGCCCTTGGCGCTGGCCGAGCTGGTGGCGAAGTGCCAGCCGGCCTCGTCGAGGTCCTTGAGGATCAGCACCCGGGCGTCCGGCATGCCGTCGGCGTCGACGGTGGAGACGGTCATCGCGTGCGGTTCGTCGACGCCGGCGTCGACCGCGCCCGCCATCCACTCGACGAAGAGGGCCAGCGGATCGGCCGGGGCCGCGGCCGGGTCGAACGACGGCATGTCGTGCGCGAGCACCGGCAGGCCACGGAGCAGGGTACGCATCGTCATGCCATGATCCTTCAGCAGGGGCGGCGGTGTTCGATGCGCCATCCGGCGGCGCGGGCGGCGGGCCGTCCGGATAGGCTGACGCCGCTATGGATTCCCGTACCGGTCTGCCAGTTGTCGGGATGGTGGGCGGCGGCCAGTTGGCCCGGATGACCCATCAGTCCGCGATCGCCCTCGGCCAGTCGCTGCGTGTCCTCGCGCTGACCCCCGACGACGGCGCCGCGTTGGTCGCCGCCGAGGTCCAGTACGGCGACCACACCGACCTCGCCGCGCTGCGCACCTTCGCCAAGGGCTGCGACGTGGTCACCTTCGACCACGAGCACGTTCCGACCGAGCACATCCGGACGCTGGCAGCCGAGGGTGTGAAGCTCTTCCCGCCGGCCGACGCGCTGCTGCACGCCCAGGACAAGCGGGTCATGCGCGAGCGCCTGGGTGAGCTGGGCGCGCCCAACCCGGCGTGGCGGCCGGTGACCGAGCCCGCCGACCTGGTGGCCTTCGGCAACGGGACCGGCTGGCCGGTGGTGCTGAAGGCGGCCCGCGGCGGGTACGACGGGCGGGGCGTCTGGATGGTCGACGACGCCGCGCAGGCCGCCGAGCTGGCAGCCACCCTGCTGGCGGGGGGCACCCGGCTGATCGTCGAGGAGCGGGTGCCGCTGCGCCGGGAGCTGGCCGTGCAGGTGGCCCGCTCACCGTTCGGGCAGGTCGCCGCGTACCCGGTGGTCGAGACGGTGCAGCGCGACGGCATCAACGTCGAGGTGCTCGCCCCGGCGCCGGGCCTGCCGGCGGAGCTGGCGGTCGCCGCCCAGCAGCTCGCCATCGACTTGGCCACCGCGCTCGGTGTGGTCGGCCTGCTGGCGGTGGAGCTGTTCGAGGTCGCCGATCCGGCGGCGCCGACGGGCAGCCGGATCCTGGTCAACGAGCTGGCGATGCGGCCGCACAACTCCGGTCACTGGACCATCGAGGGCGCGCGGACGTCGCAGTTTGAGCAGCACCTGCGCGCGGTCCTCGACTACCCGATGGGGGACACCTCGCTGACCGCGCCGGTCGTGGTGATGGCGAACGTGCTCGGCGGCGAGCCGGGCGGGATGGCGATCGACGAGCGGCTGCACCACCTCTTCGCGGCCGAGCCAGGCGCGAAGGTGCACCTCTACGGCAAGCAGGTGCGTCCCGGGCGCAAGATCGGGCACGTCACGGTGCTCGGCGACGACCTGGACGACGTACGGGCACGGGCCGCGCGGGCCGCCCGCTGGCTGCGCGAGGGGCAGGCGTGAGCGCGAGGAGTGAGCTTGCGAGCCCCGCAGTCGCGAACGAAAGGCAGGCTAGCGTGAGCACCGTCGGGCTGATCATGGGCAGCGACTCGGACTGGCCGACGATGAAGGCCGCCGCCGAGGTGCTGGACGAGTTCGAGGTGTCCTACGAGGTCGAGGTCGTTTCGGCGCACCGCACCCCGGTCAAAATGATCGACTACGGGCGGGCCGCGGCCGACCGGGGCCTCAAGGTCATCATCGCCGGCGCGGGCGGCGCCGCGGCGCTGCCCGGCATGGTCGCCTCGGTCACCCCGCTGCCGGTGATCGGCGTGCCGGTACCGCTGAAGCACCTCGACGGAATGGACTCGCTGCTCTCCATCGTGCAGATGCCGGCGGGCGTGCCGGTGGCCACCGTGTCGATCGGCAACGCCCGCAACGCCGGGCTGCTCGCCGTCCGCATCCTGGGCGCCGCCGACCGTGCCCTGCTCGACCGGATGGCGGCCTACCAGGCCGACCTGGAGCAGTTGGTGGCCGAGAAGGACGCGGCGCTGCGCGCCTCCCTGGCCTGAGCAGCCCGCCGCCGCTCCGGTGGCCGCAACAAACAGACATGGCCCGTGTGCTCCGGCGGCCGGAAGTAACTGACATGGTCGGAAGCAACTGACATGGCCGTGTGCTCTGGTGGCCGGAAGCAACTGACATGGCCGTGTGGCCAGGTGGCCCGAGGAGACCGACATGGCCGTGTCGGCCGCTGAGGATCGCCTGACCGTCGGTCACGGACGGTCGCGACCCGATCGGGCCAGCACACTCCGCCGTCCGCCCTTTGCTCTGCACCCATCGGTGCACCAGAGCTTTTACCTGGCGTTTCGTCTTTCCGGACGCATGGGCAAGGCGGGGTCATGTGACGCACCGTCACTCCCCTCCGGTGAGTGCGGGGCGCGCGGCTAGCGCGGTCGCCATGGGACGTGGCGTCACTTGCTTTCGCGTTCCTTGACGGGTGGCGCGGTGACTACGAGACGCCATGGCACTGGCGCGCCCGTGGGTGCAGAGCAAAGGGGATGAGACGGTCGCGGGAGTTGGCGCGGGCGACGAAGAACCGGCTCAGGTCCTCCGGGTGGGGTGCCGGCTCGTGGTGCCGGGCCTCGCCGCCTCACCCGCCGACGCCCGCGCCGTGCGTCGCGGGAGTCGCCGTGTCACCCGTCGACGCCGATGCCGTGCGTCGTGGGAGTCGCCGCCTCACCCCGGCGACGCCCACGCCGTGCCGGGAGTCTCCGGGCCGCCGTGACGGCACCGCCGCCGTGACGGCACCTGGCCGATGTCGCCGTAGACCTCAGGCAGTACGGCGGCTGCTGGGACCTGTCGGTCTCACCGCATCCCGCGCAGGGCGGTCTGCAGGCGCTCCTGGGCCCGCCGGCGGCGCTCGTTGCTCGCGCCGAGCACCAGCAGCAGGATCCCGACGGGGATCAGCGCCAGCCACGGCCCGAAGCTGAACAGCGCGTGCACCGCCGCGATGGCGGTGACCGTGGCGCCGACGATCACCGGCGCCTGCTGCTGGCTCGTCGACCCGAAGATGAGCACGGCCACCGCTCCGAGCAGCAGCAGCACCTGCCGCAGCGTGCTGGACTCGGTGGCCAGCACGATCGCCAGGGTCGGCACGAACGCGGCCACCAGCGCCGGCCCGTACGCGACCCAGCTGCTCAGGTCGGGCCGGTGCCGCAGCTCCAGCACTCCCACGAGCAGGGCGAGCGCCGCGAACGGCAGCGTGTACGCCTCCGGCAACGCCACGTCGGCGACCCGCATCAGGA
Source organism: Micromonospora phytophila (assembly GCF_023656545.1). GTDB lineage: Bacteria > Actinomycetota > Actinomycetes > Mycobacteriales > Micromonosporaceae > Micromonospora > Micromonospora phytophila. Next base: position 3,724 of record NZ_JAMOKF010000371.1, read on the forward strand.
TCCACCAGGCGCTGATCTCGCAGACCACCACCGCCCAGAACAGGATCCGCCGCTCCACCGGGCGGCGACCCGGCCGGGTCGCCGCCACCCCGAGGACCGCACCCCAGGCGGCCAGCAGCGCCGCGATGTGCCGGGGTGAGTCGAAGGCCAACGCCAGGGCGATCAGCGCGGCGGCGTGCCCGCTCCACTCGACGGTGGCCGCCTCGCGCTGGGCCTCGGGGCGGCGCAGCCGGGGCAGGGTCGCGGCGAACACCTGCAGGGCCGCGCCGACCGCGAGCACCCCGAACGCCGACCAGACGGCCGCGAGACCGGCGACCAGGCCGGCGGTGAGCACGAAGAGCTGCCCCATCAGCGAGGCGAAGAGCCAGCCGAGGATGCGTGCCCGCTGGGTGACGCCGAAGAGCGCCGCGACGGTGCCGACGCCGACCGCGCCGCCGAGGGTGAACAGGGTCAGCTCCCGGGTGGCGAGGCTCCCGGCCAGCCCGGCGCCCCCGGCGGCCAGGCCGATCACGAAGACCAGCACCCGGGCCAGCCGCAGCGAGCGGGCCCGCTCCGCCAGCGCGGGAGGCGGGGTCAGCGCCAGCCCCAGCATCGAGATGGTGAAGACGGCCAGCGCCGCCAGGACGCTTCCCGGCCAGCCGACGCCGAGGGAGACCGGGGTGATCAGCAGGGTCACCGCGGCGCCGGGCAGCACCACCGGCACCGCCCGGGAGCGCCGGCCGCCGCTGAAGCCGGTGGCGGCCAGCGCGGCGGTGGCGGTCAGCAGCAGCGCCGTCAGCACGCGGGTCGGGTCCACCACGTCCGGTGGCGGGGTGAGCAGTTCCGGCGGGGGGCCCTGCCACACCCGGGTGAGGGTGCGGTGCGGCTCGACCAGCGCGACGACCAGGGAGGGGGCGATGGAGATCAGCGCCAGGACGGTCGGCAGGGCGGCCGCGGCGAGGGCGCCGGCGGCGGGGCTGACCCGCCACCGGCGTTGCGTCCCGTCGTCCGGCAGCCGCCGCAGCGCCCCGTCCAGCAGCACCGCCCAGCGCCGTACCGGCTGGGCCGAGCCGGCGGGCGGTTCGGTGGCGCCCCGGATCAGCTCGGCGAGCACGCCGAGCA
>NZ_JAMOKF010000372.1 GCF_023656545.1 Micromonospora phytophila
GCCCGCCGTGGCCACCGGCGGGCCGGTGACCGACGCCGACGCGCGGGCCCGGTGGGCGGCCCGGGTGGCGGCGGCCTGGCAGGAGGCCCTCGGGGTCGCGCCGCGCGATCCGGCGACCGACTTCCTGGCCGCCGGCGGGGACTCGTTGCGCGCCCTGCGGCTGGTCACCGTGCTGCGGCAGCGCCACGGCAGTGACCTCACGCTGTCCGAGTTCGTGGCGCTGGGCAGCTACGGTGCCCTGGTGGACCGGGTGGCCCGCGATGCCTGACAACCCACGGCCGGTGGTCCGGGCCCCGGTCGGCTGACCCGGCGCGTACCCGACCCGCGAGAGGAGCATCTGTGAGCGGCTTCGGCACCATCGCCGTGCACGGCGACGACGGCCTGGTCCCCGGTGGGGCGGTGGCCCCGCCGATCGTGCAGAGCGCGACCTTCAGCGCCGAGTCCGACGAGCAGTTCGCCGCGCTCGCCACCGAGACCCGGGGCAGCACCTTCTACACCCGCTACGGCAACCCCAACCATGCCCAGGTGGCCGCCGTGGTCGCCGAGTTGGAGGGCGCGGAGACGGGTCTGGTCACCGCCTCCGGGATGGGCGCGATCAGCACCGTCGCACTGGCCCTGCTCTCCGCCGGCGACCACGTGGTGGCACAGCGCAGCATGTACGGCGGCACCACCTCGCTCACCACCGGCCTGCTGCCGCGCTTCGGGGTCTCGTGCACCCAGGTCGACCAGACCGACACCGGGGCGTTCGAACGGGCGTTGGGTCCGCGGACCCGCCTGGTGCTGGTGGAGACGCCGAGCAATCCGCTGCTGGAGCTGACCGACCTGACGGCGGTGGTGGAGCTGGCCCATGCGGCGGGTGCGCTGGTGGTGGTCGACAACACCTTCGCCACGCCGGTGAACCAGCGTCCGATGAGCGCCGGGGCGGACCTGGTCTGGCACAGCGGCACCAAGTTCCTCGGCGGCCACTCCGACGTGTCGGCGGGGGTGGTCGTCGGCTCCGCCGAGCTGGTCGACCGGGTGTGGCAGACGGCGATCGTCACGGGCAGCACCCTCGGCCCGGTGGACGCCTGGCTGCTGCTGCGCGGCATCCGTACGCTGCCGCTGCGGGTGGAGCGGCACAACGCCAACGCCCTCGCCCTGGCCCGGGCCCTTCAGGAGCACCCGGCGGTGGCCCGGGTCCGCTACCCGGGGCTGCCGTCGCACCCCCAGCACGCGCTGGCCCGCCGGCAGATGACCGGCTTCGGCGGGGTGCTCAGCGTGGAGGTGAAGGCGGGTCGGGCGGGGGTCGCCGCGCTGCTGGCCGGGCTGCGGCTGGCCAAGCGGGCGGCCAGCCTCGGCAGCGTCAGCACGCTGGTGGTGCACCCCCGGTCGATGTGGGCGGGGATGGTGGACGCCGAGCAGCTGGCCGCCACCGGTATCGGGGAGGGGCTGGTCCGCGTCTCCACCGGCATCGAGGACACCGCCGACCTGGTGGACGACTTCGTGGCCGCGCTGGACAAGGCGGCCGACCTGGGGTGACCGGGCGTCGGCCAGCGCGTTTCCGGAATCCGGGGTCGACGGTTCGGATCCAGCCCGGGCACGACGTACGCCATGCCGCCCGCACGGCCGCGGCCGCCGACCCGTACCCCCGTATGCAGGGGTGAGGTCGGCGGCCGCGGCCGTCGGTGTGGAGCTCAGCCCACGTGGACGGTGTTGCCGGTGGGGATGTCCTCCTTGCGCACCTTGATCAGGAAGAAGGTCGCCAGGCCGGCGATCAGGATCAGGGCGGCCCCCCAGGCGAAGGCGACGGTGTAGCCGTGCACCAGGGCCTTGACCTGGGTCACCGGGTCCGGGACGCGGGTGGCCAGGTAGGCGGTGACCGCGCTGGTGTAGAAGGTGTTCAGCAGGGCGGTGCCGAGCGAACCGCCGATCTGCTGGGTGGCGTTGAGCGTGGCGCTGGCCGCGCCGGCGTCGTGCTCGGGCACCCCGACCAGCGCGAGGCTGGACAGCGGCACGAACGTGAAGCCGAGACCCATGCCGAGGAGGATCTGCGCGGGCAGCAGGTGGGTGAGGAATTCGGTGTCCACGTCGATCTGGGTCAGCCAGAGCATCGACGTCGCCGCGAGGACCGCGCCGGCCACCATCAGCGGCTTGGCGCCGGTGCGGGGCATCAGCTGGCTGGCCGCACCCGCGGCGATGAGGACGCCGAGGGTGACCGGCAGCGAGGCGAGGCCGGCCTCCAGCGGGGTGTACTGGAGCACCACCTGGAAGTAGAAGGTGAGGAAGAGGAAGGCACCGAAGAGGCCCGCGCCGATCAGGGTGGAGGCGAGGTACGCGCCGCCCCGGTTGCGGTCCAGGATGATCCGCATGGGCAGCAGCGGGTGCGACGAGCGCAGTTCGATCACCACGAAGGCGGCGAGCAGCGCCACGCCGGCGGCGATGAACCCGACCGTTCCGGTGGCGTCCCAGCCGTCCTCGGCGGCCTTGGTGAAGCCGTAGACCAGGGAGACCAGGCCGGCGGTGACCACGACCGCGCCGGGGATGTCGTAGCGGGTGTTGCCCCGTGCCCGGCTCTCGGGGACCAGCGGGATCGCGGCGAACAGGGCGACGGCGGCGATCGGGATGTTCACCAGCAGGCACCAGCGCCAGTCGGCGTACTCGGTGAGCACGCCGCCGAGCAGGAGGCCGACGGCGGAGCCGCCACCGGCGATCGCGCCGTAGACCGCGAACGCCTTGGCCCGCTCCCTGGTCTCGGTGAAGAGCACGGTCAGCAGGGCCAGCGCGGCCGGGGCGAGCAGCGCGCCGAACGCGCCCTGCAGGGCGCGGGCGGCGAAGAGCAGCCCGCCGGTGGTGGCCAGACCGCCGATCGCGGAGGCGATGGCGAAGCCGACCATGCCGACCAGGAAGGTCCGCTTACGGCCCCAGTAGTCGGCGATCCGGCCGCCCAGCAGCAGCAGACCACCGAAGGTCAGGGTGTACGCGGTGACCACCCACTGCCGGTCGGCGTCGGAGATGCCGAGGTCGGCCTGGGCCTGCGGGAGCGCGATGTTGACGATCGTGGCGTCCAGCACGACCATCAGCTGGGAGATCGCGATGACCGCGAGCGCGATCCAGCGCCGCGGGTGCGGCGTGGTCGGCGAGACCTCGGCGTCGGGCGCGCCGGGCACGGTCGAGGTGGTTCCGGGCATGAATCGGCCTTCCGTGAGCGTTCGTCGGTGGTTCAGGACTGGGACGGTCGGTCGGGGCGGTAGCAGAGCACCGGGATCAGGACCTCGTCGACGACCTGGGTGAGGAAGTCGTCGTCGGCGGGCAGGCCGTGGCCGAGGATGCGGGACATCGCCAGCGCCGGGGCCAGGTCGTGGAAGAGCTCGCGCTCACCGGCCTCGGGCGGGATCTCGCCGCGGGCGGCGGCGCGGACCAGTACGGCGGTGCTGGCCACCCGCCCGGCGGGCATCACCTGGTGCCGGATCAGCCGTTCCAGCTCGGGGCTGGTGCGCATGGCGAAGATCAGCGCCTGCATGAGGTCGGCGTCGGCGGTGCAGATCGCGGCCGTGGCGCGCAGCAGCTCCAGCAGGTCACCGCGGAGCGAGCCGGTGTCGGCCGGAAAGTGCACGCGGACGTGGCGCTGGCGCAGCGCGTCGGCGACGAGTTCGGCCTTGCCGGGCCAGTGCCGGTAGATGGTGGCCTTGCTGACCCGGGCCCGGGCGGCCACCGCGTCGATGGTCATCCGGTCGTAGCCCACCTCGCGGAGCAGGTCGATGACGGTGGTCAGCAGATCGCCGGTGCGTTCGCCGCGGGAGGTCGGCACCGCGTCGCCCGTGCCACTCCGCTGCTTGCCCAACATGCGCTCTCCCCGTGAAACGACGTCGTACCGACCCTAGCCGAGGGGAGCGACAGCCCAAGCCGTATATGACGCGCATCGCATAGTCGAGGGAAACGGAACCGTTTCGTGCCGGTGTCGGCCGGGTGAACGTCGGGCGGTCACCGGCGGGCGGCGGACAGCGTCACGGGCACCGCGACGACGTTCGTCCGGGTCCCGTCAGCCGCGGAGACCTCGTACACCTCGACCGTGCCGGTCTGGTCCCGGTCCGTGCGGTAGCCGACGGCGACCCGGTAGTCCCCGCGGCAGCCGGTGCCGCAGGTGGCGGTGGTGAAGGTGGTTCCCACCACCCGGCCGGCGGCGTCGAGCACCCGGACGGTGACCGTGGCCTCGAACACGTCCGCGGTGCCGGTGACGACGAGGGGGGCGGTGACCCGCTGGCCGATGGTCGGGCCGGTCACCACGATCGGCGGCAGCAGGTCGGCGTAGTCGGCCCGGGTGACCGGCGCGCCGGCGCCGAACCGGACCCGCCGCACGGTGGGGAACTGGGTGAGCGTCCAGACCACCTGCGCCTCGGCCAGGCGGCGCGGCTCGGTCCCCCCGCTGCCGGGGGTGGACGCGAGCGTCGCCACGCCGTCGGCGATCCGGGTGACCTCGGTGCCGGGCGGGAGGAGGGTGGTCAGCCCGGTGGCGGCCTCCGCCGGCGTCGGCCCGGCGGCCAGCTCGGTCAGCGCCAGCCGGGACGTCGCCACGGTGGCCGGCCGGGTACGCCGGGTCGGGGCGACCCGCCCGGAGCGGACGTACCACAGCTCGATGGTGGGGGTCTCCGCCGGCGGCGGGCCGGTGCTGGTCGTGGGGGTGGCCGACCGGGTGGGTGCCCTGGGCGGTGGCGGCGTCGTCGTCGAAGCGGGGGTGGGCGACGGCGTCGGACGGATCGATGGGGTGGGTGGTGGCGCGGTGGGCGCGGGGCCGAGTGAGCCCGACCGGGGTGCGGCGCACCCGGCTATGAGCAACGCGGCGG
>NZ_JAMOKF010000373.1 GCF_023656545.1 Micromonospora phytophila
TGCGAGCCCGGCAGCTGGGCGGGTATGCGGGGTTCGCCGCAGGGGGTGGTTGCCTCTGAAAGTTTTCATGCATAGAGTCACGGCATGAATGAGGGAGCTGTCGTGGCGCCCACCGACCGGGTGCTGGACCTGTTCCAGGGGGTCCGCCTCACCCCGACCCAGCGCCGCATCGCGCACTGCCTGGTGCAGCACGCGCCGGCCGTGGCGTACCTGTCCGCGGCCGAGGTCGCCGAGCTCGCCGGCGTCAGCCAGCCGTCGGTCACCCGGTTCGCGGTCGCGCTCGGCCACGACGGCTACCCCGCGCTGCGCCGCCGGCTGCGCGAGCTGACCGCCGGCACGCCGGACGGGCCCCCCGACGCCGGCAACGAACTCCAGCAGGCGGTACGCGCCGAGATGGGCAACCTGGACCGGCTCGCCGGTCAGCTCGCCGACCGGGAGCGGATCGCCGAGACCGGCCAGCTGCTGGCCGCCAGTCGCCCGCTGCCGGTGCTCGGCCTGCGGGCCGCCGCGCCGCTGGCCTCCTACTTCGCCTACTTTGCCGCGAAGGTGCACCCCGACGTGCGGGTGCTCGACGACGGCGGGAGCCTGCTCACCGACCGCCTGGAGCAGGCCGCCGAGGCCGGGGCGAGCGCCCTGCTGGCGTTCGTGCTTCCCCGCTACCCCCGCGAGACGCTGGACGCGCTGCACGAGGCGCGGGCCGCCGGCCTGACCGTGGTGGCCATCACCGACTCGCCGGTCAGCCCGGCCACCGAACACGCCGACGTGGTGCTACCCGCCGCGGTCGGCGCACAGCTCGTGTTCGACCTGCACACCGCCCCGATGACCCTGGCCATGGTGCTGCTCCAGGCGATCTGCGACGCCGCCCCGACCGACACCCAACGTCGGCTGGAGGCGTTCGAGGCGTCCGCCGCCCGCCGCCAGTTGTTCCTCGGCTGAGAGGAGACCCGAGATGTCCCAGATCGTCCGCGCCGCGCGCGGCACCGAACGCACCGCCCGTGGTTGGCCGCAGGAGGCCGCCCTGCGGATGCTGATGAACAACCTGGACCCGGAGGTGGCCGAGCGCCCCGAGGACCTGGTGGTCTACGGCGGCACCGGAAAGGCGGCCCGGGACTGGCCGTCGTACCACGCCCTGGTGCGGACCCTGACCGACCTGCGTGACGACGAGACGATGCTGGTGCAGTCCGGCCGGCCGGTCGGGGTCATGCGCACCCACGAGTGGGCGCCCCGGGTGCTGCTGGCCAACTCGAACCTGGTCGGCGACTGGGCCACCTGGCCGGAGTTCCGCCGGCTGGAGCAGCTCGGCCTGACCATGTACGGGCAGATGACCGCCGGATCGTGGATCTACATCGGCACCCAGGGCATCCTCCAGGGCACCTACGAGACGTTCGGGGCGGTCGCCGCGAAGCGGTTCAACGGGACCCTCGCGGGCACGCTGACGCTGACCGCCGGCTGCGGCGGGATGGGCGGCGCGCAGCCGCTCGCGGTCACCATGAACGGCGGCGCCTGCCTGATCGTGGACGTGGACCGGAGCCGGCTGGAGCGCCGGGTGCGCGACCGCTACCTCGACGAGGTGGCCGACTCGCTGGACGACGCGGTGCGGCGGGTGCTGGCCGCGAAGCGGGACCGGCGCGCCCTTTCCGTCGGCGTGGTCGGCAACGCCGCGGTGGTCTTCCCCGAGCTGCTGGTGCGCGGCGTCGAGATCGACATCGTCACCGACCAGACCAGCGCGCACGACCCGCTGTCGTACCTGCCGGTGGGGGTGGAGCTGGACGACGCCCGGGACTACGCGGCGGCGAAGCCGGCCGAGTTCACCGACCGGGCCCGGGCGTCGATGGCCAAGCACGTCGAGGCGATGGTCGGCTTCCTCGACGCCGGGGCGGAGGTCTTCGACTACGGCAACTCGATTCGGGGCGAGGCGCAGCTGGCGGGCTACGAGCGGGCGTTCGACTTCCCCGGCTTCGTGCCGGCGTACATCCGGCCGCTGTTCTGCGAGGGCAAGGGCCCGTTCCGGTGGGCGGCGCTCTCCGGCGACCCGGCCGACATCGCCGCCACCGACCGGGCGATCCTGGACCTGTTCCCGGAGAACGAGTCGCTGGCGCGGTGGATCCGGATGGCCGGCGAGCGGGTCGCCTTCCAGGGCCTGCCCGCGCGGATCTGCTGGCTCGGGTACGGCGAGCGGGACAAGGCCGGGGTGCGGTTCAACGAGATGGTGGCCTCCGGCGAGCTGTCGGCGCCGGTGGTGATCGGCCGGGACCACCTGGACTGCGGCAGCGTCGCCAGCCCGTACCGGGAGACCGAGGCGATGGCCGACGGCTCCGACGCGATCGCCGACTGGCCCCTGCTCAACGCGCTGGTCAACACCGCCAGCGGGGCGTCCTGGGTGTCGATCCACCACGGCGGCGGGGTGGGCATCGGCCGCTCCCTGCACGCCGGGCAGGTGTGCGTCGCCGACGGCACCGCCCTGGCCGGGCAGAAGATCGAGCGGGTGCTCACCAACGACCCGGCGATGGGCGTGATCCGGCACGTCGACGCCGGCTACGACGCCGCCCGCGAGGTGGCCCAGGCGACCGGCGTGCGGGTGCCGATGGCGGAGGGCACCGCGTGAGCGCGAGGAGTGCAGCGCAGCGGAGCCCCGCAGTCGCGAACAATAGGGAAGCACCGTGACCGACCTCGCCGGCCGGTTCCGCCAGCTCTGGGACGAGATCGCGCCGATCGGACGGGACCCGCGCAGCGGCGGCTACCTGCGGTACGCGCTGACCGAACCGGAGCTGCGGCTGCGGGACTGGTTCCGCGACCAGGCGGCCCGCCGGGGCATGCCGGTCACCGACGACGGCAACGGCAACCTCTTCGCCTGGTGGGGCGACCCGGAGGCCGGGGACGCGGTGCTGACCGGCAGCCACTTCGACTCGGTGCCGCACGGCGGCGCGTACGACGGTCCCCTCGGCATCGTCAGCGCGTTCCTCGCCGTCGACGAGCTGCGGACGGCGGGGGTCGCGCCGGTCCGGCCGCTGGCGCTCGGCGCGTTCGTCGAGGAGGAGGGGGCGCGGTTCGGCGTACCGTGCCTGGGGTCGCGGCTGCTCACCGGGGCGCTGGCGCCGCAGCGGGCGGCCGGCTTGGTCGACGCCGACGGGGTGAGCTTCGCCGAGGCGTGGGGCGGGCCGCCGGCGGGCGCCCGGCCGGAGCTGCTCGGTCGCTTCGCGGCGTTCGTGGAGCTGCACGTCGAGCAGGGCCGCGCGCTGATCGAGGCGGACGCGCCGGTCGCGGTCGCCGACGCGATCTGGCCGCACGGCCGCTGGCGCCTGGACTTCACCGGCGAGGGCAACCACGCGGGTACGACCCGGATGGCCGACCGCCGCGACCCGATGCTGACCTACGCGTTCACGGTGCTCGCGGCGAACAAGGAGGCCCGGCTGCGCGGGGCGCACGCCACGGTCGGCCGGGTGGCGGTGGAACCGAACGCCACCAACGCGATCCCGTCGAAGGTGACCGGCTGGCTGGACGCCCGGGCCGCCGAGCAGGAGACGCTGAGCGGGCTGGTGGAGGCGGTGCACGCCAAGGCCGCCGAGCGGGCCCGTCGCGACGGCACCGACGTCCTGCTGACCGAGGAGTCGGCGACGCCGCTGGTGGCCTTCGACGGCGGGTTGGCCGGCCGACTGGCGGCGCTGCTCGGCGCGCCGGTGCTGCCGACGGGGGCCGGTCACGACGCCGGGGTGCTCGCCGCGCACCTGCCCACCGCGATGCTCTTCGTCCGCAACCCAACGGGTGTGTCGCACTCCCCCGCCGAGTCGGCCACCGACGCCGACTGCGCCGCCGGGGTGACCGCCCTCGCGCGGGTGCTCGAGGAGCTGGCATGCCGCTGAGGACGCACGGGCAGACGGAGTCGCCGGCGGGATCGCGGGTGGGATCGGAGCCGGGATCGCCGGCGGGATGGTGGATCGTGACGCGTGGCTCGTTGAGCACCGTGGCGACCCCGGCACGACCGGGGCGCGCGACCACGACACTCCGTTCGTCGGGCACTGTGGAGCTGCCCGCACGAACGGGGCAGCCGCACAGGGGGCGAGCGAGATGACCACGAGCCGCTGGCTCGCCGAACACGCCTGGCTGCCCGACCACGCCGAGCCGACACCCGACGTGCTGATCGAGACCGCCGAGGGCCGCATCACCGCGGTGACGCCGCTCCTCGGCGCGGCGGGCGTCGCCACCGGCGTCGAGGTGCTGGGCGATGCCGTCCGGCTGCCCGGGCTGACCCTGCCGGGGCTGGCGAACGCGCACTCGCACGCCTTCCACCGGGCCCTGCGCGGGCGCACCCAGGGCGGGCGCGGCGACTTCTGGACGTGGCGCGAGCAGATGTACGCGGTGGCGGCCCGGCTCGACCCGGACTCCTACCTGGCGCTCGCCCGGGCCACCTACGCCGAGATGGCCCTCGCGGGCGTCACCTGCGTCGGCGAGTTCCACTACCTGCACCACAACCCGGACGGCACCCCGTACGACGACCCGAACGCGATGGGTCAGGCGCTGGTCGAGGCCGCCGCCCACGCCGGGATCCGGCTCACCCTGCTCGACACCTGCTACCTCACCGCCGGCGTGGACGCCCAGCCGCTCGCCGGGCCGCAGCTGCGCTTCGGCGACGGCGACGCGCTGCGCTGGGCGGAACGGGTCACCGCGTTCACGCCGGCGAACACCCACGCCCGGGTGGGCGCGGCGATCCACTCGGTGCGTGCGGTGCCGGCCGGACAGCTCGCCACCGTGGCCGGCTGGGCGGACCGGCGCGGCGCGCCCCTGCACGTGCACCTCTCCGAGCAGCCCGCCGAGAACGACG
>NZ_JAMOKF010000038.1 GCF_023656545.1 Micromonospora phytophila
CGTCGACTCAAAGAAGCTGACAAGCCTGCCGGAGACGGACCGGACAGTGCTGGAGGGTCCAGTAGTCCTCGTGGAGCAGCCGGACCTTGACCGCCTCCGTCTACGGCTCACCAGCGGTCAGGGCAGGATTGGCCAAGGCCCCGAGGTGACAAAAGCCGGCAACAACAGCAAGCGGCTGCGACTGCGCGTGGCGGTACCGGGCCATGATGCGGTGGATGCTGCGGCACTGGAGCGAGAGTTGGCAAGCCCGTCAGGAGCAGTGACCATCCCGTCGCCTCGCATGCCCGGCCAGACCACGCCGGCCGGCCAAGGCGGTGTCACCACGACCGCCAGGCACCCGCTGGTATTGATCGCGCCTTGTTACGGCAACCCCGCGTCGCGGGCCCGATTTCAGGACACGCTGGAGCAGGAGTTCACCTTCACCGAGCGGCCGGTAGCCGGGGCGTTGAGTAGGAACGAGGCCGAGCTGCTACTCGCGACCCACCCCGCCGGACGTGCTCGGTTCTGGGGTGCCCTCTCACGCCATGACAGCAAGATGGACCGCCTCGCGCCAGGTGATCCGGTTCTGTTCACCGGGCAGAACCGCGTTCAGGCCATCGCCTACCTTGGTTGCAAGTTGCGCAACACAGCCCTCGCTGATGCACTCTGGCAACCGGACCCAGAAACGGGAAGCTGGAGCAACGTCTACACCTTGGTCGACTTCCGCCGCGTCCACGACCTGCCCTACAGCGTCCTCCACGTCCTAGCGGGGTACAGCCCTCGCGACGTCTTTCAAGAGACACGCGTACCCCGCCCAGAACAGGCTGCAGCACTCATCGCTGGCCTCGGGCTGTCTGTCACCGTGGCCGTTGAGGAGAACCACGAGGATGCGGGCGATCGCCTCATCAAGGCTCTCGGCAGCGACCAGGAGCTGTTCAGCGCGGAGGAGAACCACACCGACGTCACGACGTACGAGCGCAGCGCTGGCACAGTGACCGTTCAACGGGCCGAAGCTCGCCTGGTCGCCAAGTACCGTGCGACGCTGCCCGAGCTGATGCGCCTGCGACTCGCGGTCGGATGGACCGACCTCTACTGCATCGAGGACGGCGACCTCATTGAGGCAAAGCGTTCTGCCGCTCACGCCTACGTCCGTGACGCTCTCGGGCAGCTACTGGATTACGCCGCGCACACCGCTCAACCGGTCAACCGCCTAACCGCTCTCTTCCCCGCCGCACCGGTGCCCGCGGACATCCGGCTCCTTCACACCTACGGCATTGACTGCCTGTACTGGGAAGGCGGCGACATCTTTACCCGCTCGACAGCACCAGCTTCCACGCGTGCCCGAATCCGGTCGTTCTGGTCAGGAGGGCCTGAATAGTTCCCACTGATGGCGGACCGAGATCACGGTCGCCGGCTAGCGCCCAGCACGCCTTCGGCCAGGGCTCCCACCCACACGCTTTCCAAGTCTGCTCGACGCTGTGCGCGATTGATCGGGCCGGTTCGCCATCCAGGGCAACTCGACCGGGCCGCGAGCGATCCCCGGCTGCGAGGATGCGGACTTGGCTGCTGCGGGCCGGTAGCGCCCGACGTCCGTGAGCAGGTGCGCCCTTCGTCGCTTGACGCTCTTACCAGACCCCGCCCCGAGTCTCACGCTGCTTGCGCTGCCGCCTGACGCTTCTCCGGTTCTGTGGCCTCCGTTGACAGGCAGATACAGACCGGCGAATAATGCATCCAGGATCGAGCCTCATAAGACCGGGTGGTTTACTTGACGGATTTCTTGGCGAGTGAGCTATTTAGAATGGTCGCCATTCCCGTCGCTACGGCCGCGCTCGGTTGCTTTATTCGATACTTTACAGCCAAGATTCGTAGTGTCACGATTGGGCCGGAAGTATTCGTATTTTGGCCTGAGTTGCTCTTGGCGGCGGTCTTCAACCTCTTGACGGCAGCCTCCGACCTTGCGAATAGGAAACTCTCCGCAGAGGAGGCTGGCGACAGTTTTTTAGCCATCATGTCGGCCGGGCTTGTGCTTCTCCTGGCACTTTGGATTGTGTCATTCATGGCCGCAATACCGCGAACCGCTCCCTGGCGGAGGGTAGTATGGACTTACGGGGTGCCGCATTTGTCTGCGATCGGCGCCCTCGAGCTTTCGCTGCTGCTCGCACTTGGCGCAAAGGCATGAGGGGAGTGCACGGTGGACCTTGAACTACTCCTGAGCCTTGCAGCTGGACTGATCTCCGGCCTCTTTGCGGTCGAACTTGGGCAGTGGGTGAGCCGCGCTTCGGTATTTATTGTTAGGCAAGCAGCCAGGGCGCTACCAGATCCCTACGCCGAGAGGTATGCCGACGAACTGACTGCGGAGATTCGCAATGTCAGGACCGGCATAGGAAAACTCGCCTACGCCACCAGGATTGCCCTTGCGATCCCATTCATACGGCGGTCGCTGACGTCCCGCGACAGCGCGGCCGTTGACAGGGAGAGGCAGCGAGAACAAGAGCGGCTTCGCGGCGTACCGGTCCAACTTAGTGCATTGGGTTTCGCTCTTCTAACGGCACTCGCGGGCAGTCTGATCTATGCAGCCGCAACGGCTGGGTCCCTTTCAGCGGATCTTGTGCTACGGGCTGGCACAACGGCAGTCGCTCTAGCCGGCTTGGCAACCAGCTTGTTCGCCGTATCGACTAGGCGGCGTAAGCCTGGGCAGAAGTCTGATGCGAAGGAATATTCAAAGAGGAAGGACAGCCCCTAGTCGCCAACGTGCGTCCTCGTAGTCGCACGCGGTGAGAGACAGTGCTGCCCCTCCCGGTGCGCCTATGGACGTCAACCTCCTCCGCAGTCTCCTGGCTGAGCTTGGCCCCTTCGTCCCGAACGCGGGTGTGGGGCACCTGCTGGTGTCATCCACTGCCGGGGAGTGTCGTTGATCGCGGTGACCGCGCCAACGGACCACGGGCTGCGTCAGCTTCTACCGACCATCTCGCTGCTTCCTCGCTGCGTCCACGCCACGGCCCACAGCCACCTCTTGATCCGCAGCTCCGGGCGGAACGGCACCGTGCACGGCATCAACGACCTGCAGGCCCAGTACGCGGCGATCTCCAACGGCCGCCCCCGACGTCGGATAGCTCCTGGTCGCCGCCTGGCAGCTCTTGCGGCTCGATCGGTTGCTGCACTTCGTTGCTGTACCGCTGGGCTGACCGCTCGCATGGTTGGCGATGTGTGAACGCACACTCGCTCCGGTAGGTCTGACGGGCCACGGCCGAGGCTCAATGGGGTAGCGCTTGGGGCCGCCCGTCGGCTCGCCGATGCCAAGATCCGCTCGGTACGCGAAGGTCGTCCGCACGGGAATAGAATGCGCCGCGTGTGTTCACCCGGCAGGGACGCGCCCGGCGTGTACATGCGGGGCAGGCCTAAATAGGGTTACCAGCAGGAACACTGCGGCCTTCGGGCCGCCACCCTTTGACGAGCAAGGACACCCCGACTGATGGCAGTGACCCAGCAGGAGATCGAGAACCGGTTGTGGGACGCCGCCGACGAGCTGCGCGTGGCGATGCCCGAAGCGCAATACTCCTCGGTCGTCTTCCCGCTGATGTTCTGGAAGTACCTGTCGGACACCTGGGAGCACCACCACCAGGAGTTCCTGGCCGACAATGAGGGCCTGGACGGCCTCTCCGCCGAGGAAGCCCACGAGATTGAGTACCGCGACTACCAGTCGTTCGAGATCCCGTTCATCCACCCCGGCACCGTCCAGCAGCGACGCGCCTCTTGGTCGTCCATCCTCGCCACCATTACCCAGCCCGGCCTCGGCAAGCGAGTCCGCGCCTCCCTGCAGGCCATCGAGACGGCCAACCCTGACAAGTTTTCCCGCCTGTTCGGATCCATGACTTGGACCTCTGAAGAGGTGCTGTCGGGGGAGGTGTTGGCGGCGGTCATGCAGGCGATGGACCGCACCCCGAAGATGCACGAGGGCAACATGTCCCACGACGTGCTCGGTGGGGCGTACGAGTACCTGCTGAAGCGGTTCTCTGACGGGTCTGGCACCCGCGCCGGCCAGTTCTTCACCCCGCGCGAGGTCGTCGAGCTGATCGTCGAGGTCCTGGCCCCCAAGGGCTTCGAGTCGGTGTACGACCCGACCTGCGGGTCGGGCGGCATGCTCATCGCCTCCGCGAACCTCCTAAAGGCCCGTGGCGGGCGTGGCTACACGCTCCGTCTATACGGGCAGGAGGCCGTACCGGACACCGCGGGTGTGGCACGCATGAACCTCTTTATGCACAACCTCACCCAGTTCCAGGTCGAGGTCGGCGACACCCTGAAGGACCCGCGCTTCAAGAAGCCGGACGGGTCCATCGCACAGTTTGATGTGATCGTCGCCAACCCGCCCTACAGCCTGAAGTGGAAGCCCTGGACCAAGGATCCGCGCGCCATCGGCGGTGTCGCCCCGCAGTCGTCGGCGGACTGGGCGTTCGTGCAGCACATGATCGCCAGTATGGACCCGAAGAAGGGCCGAGCCGGCGTTGTCCTGCCTCACGGCGTCCTCTTCCGCGGTGGCCAGGAGGCTGCTATCCGCCAGCGCGTCCTGGACGACGACCTCCTCGAATCCGTGATCGGCCTGTCAGCGAACCTCTTCTATTCGACTTCCATCCCGACCTGCATCCTCGTGTTCCGTGCCCCCGGCACCAAGGCCGAGGAGCGCCGGGACGGGGTGCTGTTTATCGACGCCTCCAAGCGGTTCACCAAGGCCAAGAACCGCAACATCCTCACCGACGCCGACATCGCCGACGTCGTGGCCGCCTACCACTCGAGCTTCGACGTCGACGGCAACCCGGTGGACCCCGACGAAGAGGGTGGCCTCTCGGTGCGGTTCGTCCCCACCATGGAGATCGTGGCGAATGGGTACGACCTCAACATCGGCCGCTACATCAAGCAGGCCGCCGCCGAGCAGGAAGACCTCGGCACGCTCATCGACGCCTACAACATCGCCCGAGCCGAGCGCCAGAAGGCCGAGCAGTGCATGCTCGCTCTCCTCTCCGCCGCAGGGATTGAGGGATTCGATGAGTGACTGGCAGCAGATCACCCTCGATGACCTGCTGACCCGCGTGCGCCGCAAGGTGGTCGTGGAGGATGGCGTCACCTACCCCGCAGTCAGTGTCCAGATGTACGGGCGCGGCCTTGGGGGGAAGGAGCCGTT
Source organism: Micromonospora phytophila (assembly GCF_023656545.1). Taxonomy (GTDB): domain Bacteria; phylum Actinomycetota; class Actinomycetes; order Mycobacteriales; family Micromonosporaceae; genus Micromonospora; species Micromonospora phytophila. Next base: position 5,156 of record NZ_JAMOKF010000038.1, read on the forward strand.
CGTCGGCGGCGCCTCGAAATACACGACGTTGAACACAGTGCGAGAGAACGACGTCGTGCTCCGCACGATCACGGCGTTCGAGGCCCCTGCAGGCGTCGCGCGGGCGGAGCATGACGGCACCCACGTCTCTGGTGTGTTCATTACCTACGAGGTGGACCAGAGAGTTCTTCCGGACTTCCTGGGGCTGACCTTCCAGACACCAGCGTTCTGGGACGAGATGCGGAACCGTGCCTCGGGAACGGTCTTGCGCCGCAAGACCATCTCCGATGATTCGTTCCGTGCCATCCCGTTCGCTTTGCCTCCGCTGCCGACACAGGAGCGGATCGTCGAGGTGATCGGCGCGGTCGACGACCAGATCACGGCACTCGATGGTGAAGCAAAGGCTGCCGAGGTGGCCGCCGGCGCGATCGCCGAGTCAATGCTGGCCAATCACGCTTACGTTCGGGTCGGGAACCACCTCCATCGCATCGAGGGCGGCCGTAGTCCACGGGCAATCGATAAACCGCCCACAGAAGATGAGGAAGGCGTCCTAAAAGTCAGTGCGGTCGCAGCCTTCCACTTCATCGCGGACGAGTCCAAGACACTCGCCCCAGGGACGGAGATGCCAGATTCGGCCGGGGTGCAAGCAGGAGACGTACTGGTCACACGGGCGAGTGGTGCCATCCACCGCGTCGGAGCGGTCTGCCGTGTCCCCTCTGACGTTAGAGGCGGTCTATACCTGAGCGACAAGACGCTTCGCATGGTTCCTGCCGACGGCCTTGACCCGGACTTCCTGGTTGTCGCTATGGCGCTTTCGGCAGCGCGGAGGCAGATCACTATGGCCGCTTCTGGCTCGGCTTCCATGAAAAACATCAGTCAGTCGAAGATCGCTGGGCTCGAGGTGCCTATGCCCGAACTGACTGAACAGCGCAAGGTCGCTTCGACGGTTCTTTCGATGCGTGCACTCGGAGGTACGTGTCGCGCAGAGGCCGATAGGCTCCGCCAGGTCCGTGCCGCTCTGCTGTCGGGGCTTCTGGACGGCACCATCGACCTCGAGTCCGCCGATCTGGGGGTCTGAGTCATGGCGAAGGGCATTCGGGAGCGTGAGTTCCAGAACCTGTTGATCCAGTGGTCTCTCCCGATGGGCTGGGGCTACACAGCGGGCAGGTCGCTGCCGCGTGAGACGACACAGACGGTCATCGTCGGCCAGCTGAGGGACGGCATCGTTCGGCTCAATGCTGGGGTGATCGACGGGTTCGACGTGGACGCGGTGGTCGAGGAGATCGTCGCTGCGGTCAACGCCGTCGAGGGCGGGCTGGTGCGGGCCAACGAGCAGGTGCTGCACCTGCTGCGCGGGCACAAGGAGTTCCGGGACGCCGACGGCGTTTGGCACGCCCTGAAGGTCATCGACTTCAAGGACCCGACCGCCAACACGCTGGTCGTTTCGGACGAGGTGACCATCACCGTCCCCGGCAAGACCTCCCGCCGGTTTGACCTCGTCTACTGGGTCAACGGGCTGCCACTGGTCGTGGTCGAGGTGAAGTCTCCGACCGCGAAGTCCGGGTGGGCCGACGCCGCCCGCGAGATCAACGACGTGTACGCCACCGAGTACCCGTGGTTTTGTACCCCCAACGTTTTCGCTGTCGCCTCCGACGGGCTAAAGCTGCGATTCGGTGCCGTTGGCGCACCCCTGAACCTGTGGCAGCCGTTTCGGTCCACCGCCGACGACGAGAACCTGTCCGGGCAGGCTGACGTGCAGCGCTCCGTCGAGCTGCTGATGAACCCGGCCACGATCCTGGACATGCTTGCCAACTTCGCCCTGTTCGACACCTCCGGGGGTGGGGTGGACAAGAAGTACCTGCCCCGCTACCCGCAGATCGAGGCCGCGCACCTGATCCACAAGCGGGTGCTGGAGGGCGGGTCGAAGGGCCTGATCTGGCACCACCAGGGGTCTGGGAAGACGCTGCTGATGGTGTTCGCCGCCTCGCTCCTGCTGGCCGACACCCGCACCGAGTCGCCCACAATCATCCTGCTCTCGGATCGCACCCAGCTCGTCCGGCAGACCTCCGGGGTGTTCACCTCCGCGATGGGGGACGCCTACTTCCACCAGCCCGCCACCAGCCAGGAGTTGCGATCCCTGCTGGCCGACGAGGTGCGCGGCGTCATCTCCACGACCGTCCACAAGTTCGCCGACGCAGGCAAGAATCTGTCGACCCGGGGCAACATCATCGTGCTGGTCGACGAGGCTCATCGCACTCAGACCGTCAGCCGTGACGAGGGGAGACTGTTCGTCAGGTCGAAGTCCCTGGCCGGGCAGATGCGTGCAGCGTTGCCGCACGCGAAGTTCTTCGGCATGACCGGCACTCCCGTCAGAAACCTCGCCACCGACACCTTCGCCCTCTTCGGCCAGGAGACCGACCCGGGCAGGGTGCTGCACCGGTACTCGGTGTCCCGGTCTTTGCGGGACGAGGCGACCGTCCCGGTCATGCTGGACCCGCACCCGGTCTCCTTCGAGATGAACGACCAGGAATTGCAGGCTGAGTTCGACCAGTTCGCCGACGACTTCGACCTCGACGACCCGGACCGTGAGGCCCTGTCCCGCAAGTTTGGGCGCCTCACCTCGGTGTTCGCCAACCCAGACCGTATCCACGCGGTCTGCCAGGACATCGTGGACCACTACCTAGCCGGTGCCTACCGCAACGGACTCAAGGCCCAGGTCGTCGCCTACAACCGTGAGCTCGCGGTGGCGTACACGGACAAGATCAACGAGCTGCTGGCCGGCTTCGAGGCGTCGCAGGTGCTCGCCGAGGTCGGGAGGCACGGCCGGATCACCGCCGAGGTGAACATCTCCGTTTCGGACTCAAAGGACGAAGACCCCGCCATGCGGCCGTTCCGCCTCTCTGAAGCTGAGGAGGAGGAGCAGAAACGGCGGTTCCTCACCCCGGACGACCCGCTGTGCTTACTGGTGGTGACCGCGAAGCTGATGACTGGATTCGACGCGCCCAATGAGGGCGTCCTCTACCTGGACAAGCCGCTGAAGGCCCACACCTTGTTCCAGGCGATCACCCGCCCGAATCGCACCTGGGTGTCCCCGACCGGGTTCGTGAAGACCTCCGGCGTGGTCGTGGACTACATCGGCCTGGCCGAAGAGGTTCAGCGGGCTGTCGTCGACCCCACCTCGGGACGGGCAGGCGAGGGCGGCGGGTTCGTCACCGATGTTTCCGAGCTGGTCGCCGAGTTCCGCACCACCTTCGCCCGCATCGAAGACCTCCTCGCGGACGTGGACGGCCTGGACCTCACGGTCCACGGATACGAGTCCGTGCGGGCCATCAACGTGTTCCTGGACGCCAACCCCGGCGCCGTCGAGGTGTTCTCCAAGGACTACCGGCTCCTGGCCCGCCTGTATCCGCTCATCAACACCGACAAGCGGGTCGCCAAGTACCGGGACGGCTTCGGGCTGTTCGGGTCCGTGTACACGACCCTGTTCAAGAAGTCCTCCGACGAGGAGAGGAAGGAACGGCTGGGCGAGCTGGGGCCAATGGTCCTGGAGATCATCAACGCCCACGTCCACTCCTTCTCCGTGGTCGCCTCCCAGGAGGAAGCCCTCGTCCTGGACGCCCAGGGCATCGCCGTTCTCAAGGAGCTAATGGCCCTCGTCCGACCCAAGCCCGACAAGGACGACGGCGAGGACAAGACGCCGCCGTCGGCGGCGGAGATCCTGGACCACATCAAGGCCGCCCTCGAAAGGGGTGTCGAACCGGGGTCCGCGAAGTACACCGCCCTCGCGGAGCGGATCAGGCTGCTGCGGGACCGGATCATCCAGAACGCCCAGGACGCCCTGGAGTTCCTGTCCGAAGCACTCCGGGTCGCTCGCGCCATCGTGAACGCCGAGAAGCACCCCGACGAAGCCGTCGTCGTGCTGGACGACGACCACGTGGGCGTCCTGTCAAGGATCATCCACGACCACGCACCGTCCGGCCTCACTGTCACGGAGAGGAACCTGGCCGAGGAGATCGACCAGGTGGTCACCCGGACCCTCGCCCGGTCATGGGACAACGCAGACGCTCGCAACCGAGGCGTCCGCCGCGCCACCGCCGCGGTCTTCCGCCGGTACATGTTGAAACCGGTGGGGGAGCCGTATGACTCCACCGTCGCCTACATCGAAGCCCACTACCTCGTTGACTGACGAATGCACGGAGTCTCGGCAACCTGTGGCGGTCGCCGACAAGCACGAAAGATGCCGACGTGCACGCTCGAGTGCAGAGGCAGGTACGGCTGGTACTGCAAACCGCGAACTGAGTATCGGTGGCTGCTCACCCGCTGCAACCGCAGCACAGGTGAACTGGCCTTCTACCTGCGCTGGTCACTCCGCCCGGTGTCCCTGCACACCCTCGTCAGGGTGGCCGGCTCGCGCTGGAGCATCGAGGACTTGACTGCGGGCGTTGGCGGAGTTCGAGCAGCGGCTGCCGCACTAGAGGACGCGAACCGAGCTGACTAGCCGTGGCCCAGGCAGGTTTGCCGCTACTCGTCGCCAGCGCTGCACTGCCCGCCTCCCACCCCACGTCTGCGACGACTCTGCGCTACCTACCTACACGTAGACCGCCCTGTCGCCTGTTGCCAGTGGTACAGGCGGTACTACTGGAGCGATCGTTACTGTTGGTAGCGGGGGGGCTTACGCCGGTCAACTAGAGAACCTATAGTTGTAGCGGTGTAATTTATAGGATTAAGCCAGATGCTTTAAATCTGGCCGGGCGATTGAAGGGTTCGCCGAGGCGCTGCAGACGCCTCCAGCGACCTGGGAGGACATCGTGGACGTCGACGCCTTCAAGAACTCCCCCATGGGTGATCTTCGGCCCATCTCCGGACACGACGCCTACCTTGGGCAGGACTACCAACACTACGCGTTCGTACCCCACCCCCTGCCACCTAGCATCCCCCTCAGTGAGAGGACCTACCGCCGGGTAGTCGAGGCAAGCATGGCGGTTGGGCGCTTGGACTTCGCTGTGCAGCGCCTTCCGAACCCTTCTCTGCTTGCCAGGCCAGCCCTGCGGCGCGAGGCGCAAAGCACGTCGGAGCTGGAAGGAACCTACGCGCCGCTCGACGAGGTCCTTGAGGCCGATTACCTTGATGAAGCACATCAGAGCGCCGAGCTGCGCGAGGTGATGAATTATGTCCGCGCGGCCGAGCGGGGATTACGGCTGATCGAAAAGAAACCGATCTGCCTAACACTGATTGCCGAGCTGCAAAAGATCCTGGTCCGTGGCACCCGGGGTGACGGATACGACGCAGGCAAGCTGCGAGCGAGGCAAGTTTACATCGGCGAGCGCCATCTCGGGATCGAACAGTCCCGCTTCGTTCCACCTCCGCACGGCAACGACTTGGTGGATGGCTTCAGTGCTTGGGAGAAGTGGATCAACGCCGAAGACAACGTATCCATACTGGTCAAGGCCGCCGTCGGCCACTACCAGTTCGAGACACTACACCCCTTCAGCGATGGCAACGGCCGGATGGGGCGCTTGGTAGTCACCCTTCAACTCGTAGACGCGAAGGCTCTTAGCTACCCAGTACTCAACCTCTCCCCGTGGCTCAAAGAGCGTGAGCGCCAATACAAAGACGAGATGCTTCAGGTAAGCATCACGGGCAACTTCGACTCTTGGGTTTCGTTTTTCTGTGAGGGCATATTGGCTCAAGCGAACAATGCGGTCAAGAAAATTGAAGACCTGCTCGCGGTTCGTCAAGAGATGATGGTCATGCTGCGACAGCAGAGGGTGAGAGGTGTCGCGCTGGATATTGCCGATTCACTCATCGGGTATCCGTATATTACCGTCACGCAAGCGGCTTCGCTGCATAACGTCACCTATCCTCCAGCCAATAGCGCCATTGCGAAACTTGTCGACATGGGGATTCTTAAAGAAGTAACGGGACGAGGCTACGGCCGCATGTTCGTAGCACCGAAGATGCGGGCCATCTTCACCTCACGTTAGAACTAACTGCGCGAGACACCCACCCGCCCGAGGAGGTCGTGGTGGGGATGCGGCGCGTGTACCCCGGGCAGGCCACTGGCCTGCCGGCAACGCCGGCCCGAGGGGTCGCAGAGGCTCCAGGGTCAAGGGCGGCCCGCAGGGCCGTCGCGCAGCGACGCGAAGCGCCCTTGACCCTGGAGGGGCGGCCCCGCACACTCCGCGCCGCATCCCCACCACGGCCGGCGGCGACTCGCGCTACGGCGCGGCGGTGCAACGGCCGCCGCGCCCCGGCCGGCTGCCGGCCTACCAACTCCGACCCGAGGAACTCCCCTGCGGCGGCCCTCCGGGCTTCCCGCTGTCCGCGCCAGCCGCCGGGCGTTCGGCGGGGCTGGCCGCGAGCCCCAAGCGAGCGAGCCAGCCGCGCGCCCTGGCGGCGGCGCGTGCGGCCCGTTCAGGGCCGCCTTGAAGACGTACAGAAACTTTGAACAACCAGCCGGCAGCCGACCGAATCGAACGGGTGTTCGACTAGGCTGCAGCGGGTGGAGGTACGTGGTCGCTACTGGAACGGGGCATGGGGCCGCATCGCCAGGCGAGACATCTGGCTGCTCTCCGACGGTCGGCTCTGGCGGGTGCGTGGCCGCCTTGGAGGTGACGGAGGGCGGGAGGTCTCCCACGACTTCACCAACGAGGGATCCGCCCGAACGATGGTCGACCGGATGATGGAGGCCTCGGCCGGCACCTGGCGTGATCTCACGGAGGCGGTCCGGCAGGAGTCCAACCGCCAGCGCACTGACTAGCTGTACACCGAGGGTCGGCTTACGCGCGACGACAGCTGCTCAACGGCAGTCGGCTGCACGGGCATGCGCAAGATCGGGCAGGGGCGGCGCATTGATGGCGGGTACTACAATCCTCGAGCGTGATGAAGAAGCCGCAGGAGCCCATACAGTCGGAGGTTCCACGCCCCGCCCTTGAACCCCTTGAGCTTGCCCTTGACCTGGTACATCGGATTGAGCGTGGAAATCAGTATGCCAGAAGTCGGAAGCGGAATTTCATACGTCGAGCGTCCCTTGTGCGCCTTGCCTCGCTGACGTTGTCCGTCGCTTCAACTATCATCCTCGGCCTGCAGAATCTCGAATTCTGGACGGGCCTTGCCTTCGCGCTGGTAGCTGTAGCGACGGTCGTGAACACAGTTGAACCCTTTTTCGCCTGGCGTTCCCGGTGGGTGCTGATGGAGGAGTGTCAGTACAAGTTCTATCGGCTTCGAGACGAAGTTACCTATTACATCGCCTCGAATAAGCCGGAAGAACTTGAAGCGGCCAAGATTCGGGCGATGTTCGACCAATACCAAGGAATCTGGGATGAACTCGGCTCTCGTTGGCTGGAGTATCGGCGCTCCGGATCTCCGGGCCAGTGACCTAGGGGCGCTTGGGCAGGAGACACTAAGGGATGTCTCGTAACCCCGGTGTCTGTCTGCTGAGGACGATCGGTCAGGATGCCTGGGTGCAGGTGATCACCGCAGCGCACCCTGGGTGGATCTTTCCGTTCACAGGGCTGCAGCCCGCCCAGTTCCGCAGGCTGGTCCGCCTGGTCGCCGAGCGTGGCGGTGACGCCATCGCCGATGGCCGGCCGGGCCGGCAGTGGGCCCTGGGCCTTGCCGATCGGGTGCTGCTGGTGGCCACCTATTGGCGCACCAACCTGACCATGCGCCAGATCGGCCCGCTGTTCGGGGTGTCGCACTCCGCGGCGCACCGGGTCATCGACACCCTCGGACCGCTGCTGGCCCTGGCGCCGGTGCGCCGGCGGCCGGTCGACCAGATCGCCATCGTCGACGGCACCCTGGTCCCCACCCGCGATCACCGCCTGGCCGCCCGGAGCAAGAACTACCGGTACTCGACGAACCTGCAGGTCGCCATCGACGCCAGCACCCGCCTGGTCATCGCCGTCGGTGACCCGCAACCCGGCAACCGCAACGACACGATCATCTACCGCACCAGCGGCATCGAGGAGAAGCTGGACGGGCGGCCGGTGATGGCCGACGGCGGCTACCGCGGCAACCCCGAGGTGATCATGCCGTACCGCAAGCCCACCGACGGCAGCGACCTTCCGGACTGGAAGGAAGCCCTCAACGTCCACCACCGAACCGTTCGAGCAGGGGTCGAACACGCCCTGGCCAGGATGAAGTGCTTCAAGATCCTGCGCGACTACCGCCGCGCCGCCCACACATTGGCCGACGCCGCTTCCGGCATCGCCAACCTCCACAACATCATCCTCGCTGGCTGACCGCCGGTCTGGCCCCGGGCAACGCCTTCACCCAGTTACGAGACGTCCCTTAGGCGTGCCTGTGTATTAATTGTCCTTTTTAGAACCCGTGGACTCGCAGGTGTTCGGCGAAAGACTGAGTGAAGCTCTCCAACGCCGCCTTGCCCTTCTCACGGGTGCCAAGCGATGGACGTCCGATGACTCCGCTGGTGGTGTATGCGGTCATGCCTAGCGTCAGTAGGTGCGGCCGATCGTCGGCGAGCCAGTCTGCGGTCTCGTTGCCGTCGCGTACGAGGTGCGGAGCGACGTGAAGCAGCAGCGACGTTTCCATCTCGCCGGCGTGCATGTCCTCATGGTTGCTGGTTTCCATGCCTGAGTCCTGACGGGCCTTGGTCCAGTCGTGAGACTGCGGGTACAGGCTCATCGTGGGTCCGTTGGCCGCCGTGTGCTCCTGCACCACGTTTGAGAGGACGTAGTTGCCGCCATGGCCGTTGATGAGGACCAGGTGCCCGACGCCGGAACGGGTCAAGGACTCGGCTATGTCCGCGACGATCTGGTAGAGCGTGCGGGAGCTGATGCTGACCGTGCCGCGCCAGCTGGCGTGCTCGTGGGAGCAGGAGATGGTGACGGGCGGCAGCAGCAGGGTCGGGTACGCGCGGGAGATGTCACGAGCGATCGCCGAGGCAACGACGGTATCGGTGATGAACGGCAGGAAGTCCCCGTGCTGTTCGAAGCTGCCGATGGGTAGGAGGGCTACTGAGGCGTTCCGCTCCTTCTCTTCCGCTGCGGTAGCTGCCGTCACCAGGTCGATCATCAGCGATGCGTCCCCCTCAGGCGGTCGTCAGTCGCTTGATAGCGCGACTCAGCTCGAATACTTCCGCATCCCGACGCCATGGCGCCAGCCGCTGACGTAGCTGCCGCAGCTCTCCTAGGGCTAGCGCCGAGGTTGCCGCCTCGACTGTCTTCACCGCTCGGTGTCCCACTCCACAGGCGTTCGCCCTGTCGCCGAGGGCGGCATGGGCGTTGGCGAGTCGCGCCTGGCAGATGCCCAAGTCACGTCGCATGACGCCCGGCATGTTCGCTAGCGCCTCCTGAAACACGGGGACTGCTTTCTCCGGCGAGTCGAGTTCCGTCCAACAGGTTGCCGCCTGCATGTCGAGGTAGGCGGGTGTGCAGTACGACGCGACCTCGTCCGCGTCAGCGGCTCCGGGCCGAGTTGCCTCAGTCATGGCCGCTTCAAGTGCCCGTGCAGTCTCGTCGGCCTTCCCCCGGAGCGAATACGCCCGCGCTTGCTGGCCCAGGACTAGGGCTCGCACGCGCGGAGACACACGCGTTGCATCCCGAAGCGCCGCCGTACTCAGTCCGATCGCCCGGTCAGAACCGCCAAGGTCGCTGGCAATGTTCGACTTTCGCATCAGCAGGTAGGCGGTCTCGGTCGGGTCGCCGATTGCCAGGGCGTAATCCATTGCGCGATCCGAATAGTGCATCGCGCTTTGCGGATCTCCAGCATCCTGGTAGAGCCAACCGGCGAACTCGTTGTAGCGACATGCCAGCACCAACAGACTGTCCCGGATGTCGTCCTTGGCGTCAGGAATGATCCCGTCAAGGAGAGTCGCCTGCGCCCGTACGACGTCAACCAGATGATGCGGTCCCATCAAATTGTCCGCCCGGATGTGTTGTTCAAGAACCCTGCGGAAGTAGTCGGCGGTGTCCTGGTCTACCGCGGGCGCAACTCCTGGCGCAACTCGTCCGGCTCGCCGTTCGGGTTCGTCGAACCCGAGGTCTTCATGGTCAAGCCCGTAGATGGCGCAGAAGAGTTGCTGGTAGACCCCGTCAGGCTGCCCGCCGCCGTTCTCCCATCGGGACAGCATGGTCTTCAGGCTCGCTTGGCCTGCGAGCCTAACTCCTTGCTTGCTTGCCTCCGCTATGAGTGCTGCGATCACCCGTGACTGCTTCCAGCCGAGATCCAGGCGGGCGCGCTGCAAGAGGGTGGCGGCCTCGCTCACGCTGCTCCCCGTCATGACTCTCCTCAGTCTCGGTTAACAAGCCCAATGACCAGTATGGCGTGTCAATACGACAGATTGAAGACGGTTAACAGGCAACCCAGCGGAATCTGTTAACCCGTCTCATCTGCCGCGCGGCACCTTCTCGCCGTTTCCTTGAGTCACGGGCCGATCGGTCCAGACAAAGAAGGATCCGCAGGATCCCTGAACGAAGGAGACCTTCGTGAAGCTGTACGTGGACACCCAGAGCAAGCAGGTTCAGGTGACGAAGGACCCGGAGCCGAAGAACGACCAGAACGGCAACCAGCGGTCGGAGAAGAACACTGGCCGGCTCATGTGGTCGACCCAGGTCTTCGTGCTCGACGAGACTGGCGGCGAGATCATCACCATCACCACGGCGGGTGAGAAGCCGGGCGTGACGGTGGGACAGCTCGTCGCTGTCGAGCAGTTGGAGGCCATTCCGTGGGCGACCAACGGGCGCAACGGCGTCGCGTTCCGTGCGATCTCGCTGAAGCCGAAGGCTGGTAACTCGGCGGCGAAGTAGGTCCCTCGCTCACCGCGCTGTGTGAGCCTCTGGTGTCTGACCTGATGCGGCCTGATGGTCCGCTGATCTGAGATCCAAGGTCCGGGAGTGGTTCCGACTCCTACATTCCCGGCCCGTCACCACCAGTGGTGGTGGCATCCCCGCAAGAGCTGGCGCGGGGTCGGTCCGACTCCTACATCTGCCGACCCCGTGCCCTCCAACTCATCCACCCTCACAAGGGAGGACTCGTCGTGTCCAAGTCTAGCCCTCGTCGCCCCCTCGGGCGGAACAGCGGAACGGTGACGGTCATCGAGGCCAAGGTCCACCGTTCCTCGGCCCGCAACGCCCGGTTGGCGTTCATCCTCACGGCGGTCATCGTCGGCCTGCTCTCAGCCGTGGTGGCCGCTTCCTCCATTCACCCGATCCTGGCCCTGTTCCTAGGCGCGGCCATCGGTGTCCCGCTGGGCGGGCTCGCCTGGGTCCTCGTCCGGGTCTGGCCGGTGCTGCGGCTGCTGTGGTGGTGGTCCATCGAGATCGTGCTCACCATCGCTGTCATCACCTTCTGGGTGCAGCTGGCCAACCACACCTCCACGCCCGTCACGCTCGTCGTGGTTGCCCTGGTCGTCGGCGTCCCGGTTGCCCTGCCGGCCTGCCGCCGCGCCGTAATCGCCTGGACCTGGTGCTTGGTGGTGCGGCACCGGCTGCGCGTGTGTTTCGCGCAGTTCATCATCGCCAACCAGTCCGGCTCGCTGCCGCTGATCCTGTGGGCCCGTCCGACTCCGGTCGGTGAGCGGGTCTGGGTCTACCTGCGTCCCGGCCTCTCGATGGCCGATCTGGAAGGCCGTCTCGACCGCATCGCAGTCGCCTGCCACGCCGCCACCGCTCTGGTCGAGCGGGCCTCCGACGGCAACGCCGCCTACCTGCGGTTCGACATCAAGCGCCGCGAGGTGCTGACCGCCAACGTCAGCTCTCCCCTCGTCGACGTCATCAACCCCGACACCCCGAGCGTCGACCGGCCCGCACCGGTCATCCCGACCGCTCTGGACCTGCCTGACGTCGACGCACCCGTCATCACCCTGCCGGTGCAGAAGAAGCCCGCCACCACCGCCAACGGCACCAAGCCCGCGGCGGCTTCCTCGTCGACCGACGCCGACGACGTCTCCGACTGGATCTGACCACCAACCCAACCGGACGCGGGGAGCCATTGCGGCTCGTTCGTGTGGCTCTCCGCGCCCACCACGTCCAAGGAGGGCACCCATGACCACCACGGCAACCGCCTCAACGTCTGCGGTTCCGGTGGGGCCTGGCCTGTCGATGTTCGACCCCATCTTCGTCGGCATCGACGAGTTCGGTCAGCCCGTCTACATCACCCTCGCCTACCGCAACCTCCTCGCCGGCGGCGAACCGGGCGGCGGCAAATCCGGTCTGCTCAACTGCATCGCCGCCCACGCCGCCCTCAGCGTCGACTCCCGCCTGGTGCTGTTGGACGGCAAGCTCGTCGAGCTGGGGCAGTGGGAGGACTGCGCCGATGCGTTCATCGGCCCCGACATCACCGAAGCCCTGACCGTCCTGCGACGGCTCCAGGTCGTGATGAACAACCGCTACGCCTGGCTGCGCGCGCACGGGCGCCGCAAACTCACCGCCCTCGACGGCCTGTCGGTCATCACCGTCCTGGTCGACGAGATCGCCTTCTACTCCGCGACGGTCGGCAGCAAGCAGGAGCAGGAAGAGTTCGTCGCTCTCCTGCGCGACCTGGTCGCCCGTGGCCGGGCCGCCGGCATCCCCGTGGTCGCCGCCACGCAGCGGCCGTCGTTCGACATCATCCCCACCAGCCTGCGGGACCTGTTCGGCTACCGCGCCGCGTTCCGCTGCACCACCCCCAACTCGTCGAACATCGTGCTCGGGCATGGGTGGGCGGAGCAGGGCTACTCCGCCACCGACATCCAACCCACCAACCAGGGCGCGGCCTACCTCATCGCCGAAGGCGGCGTCCCCCGCCGCATCAAAGTCGCCTACCTCTCCGACACGCAGATCGCCGGCATCGCCGACTACGCCGCCTGGATCCGCCGCCCCGGCGCACTCACCACCCCCGACAGCGCCCCTGTCGAGCTGGGAGTTGCGGCATGAGCACCCGCGAACGCGCCTCCGCCCGCGCGAACAACCAGCGGGCCGCCCACTACACCGAACTGTGGATCGTCGGCAGTCCGCAGGACATCGCCGCGCTGCTGCACATCGCCTCGGCCAGCGGCCGACTCGTCTTCGCCTCCGCGCCAACCCCCATGGGCGGCGACGACACCCGCCACCGCCGCTACCTCCGGCTCCGCAACCGATAGCAGTCGACGGAACCGGCTCACGCCCTGCAAAAGCCGATCCGGTTCCGCCGACCTCAACCAACAGCCCTACCGAAAGGACGTGGCTGCCATGAAGGCTACCCAAAACCCAACCACCGCAGCACCGGTCACACCCGCTGACCTGCTGCGGATGGCTGCCCTCTACCTGCGCCGGCACGGCTGGCACCAGGGCACCTACTACGCCCCCACCACCGACAACCCCACCCCGCCGGCCTGCGCCGCCGGGGCCATCGGGATCGCCTGCGCCGGCCACAAGGTGGAGCACTTCTCCCACCTTGACGGCGACACCCTCGCCGACTACCTCACTGCGCTCGCCGTGTTCGTCGACCACCTCGACGCGCACGCGCCGGTCTTCTTCATCGACGAAGACGGCTACCTCCTCGACGAACACACCTCCCCCTACTCGTGGAACGACGACCCGGCCCGCACCGCCGAGCAGGTCGTAGCGGCTCTGGAAGCCGCCGCCGACGAGTGGGACCGCCTCCACACCGAGGAGGTCGAGAACTGATGAGCACCGTCAAGAAGTCCTTGACGCCGTTCGGGCAACAGCTCAAGCACCGGACCGTCGTGGAGAACGACGAGTTCGCCGCCTTCGCCCGCCGCATCATCCGCGCCCACGGCCGCCGCGTCGCCGCCGGCGATGTCGAAGCCCTCCGCGACCTCATCGCCCTGTCCTCGGTCATCGACCACGCCATCACCGAAGCCGTGATCGGGCTCCGCGCGTTTGGCTACTCCTGGGCTGAGATCGGCTCCCGTCTCGGCATCACCCGCCAGGCCGCCCAGCAGCGCTGGGGAGGCCAGCCATGACCACCACCGCTACTCAGCCGACCACCGGCCTGGCCGTCGAGTTCTACGACCCGGGCGGCACCCGCTACGGGTTCCCCACCTTCCCCTACCTCGACGCCCCAACCGGGCTGGCCACCCGCCGGCAACTGCGCGCCGCTGGCCTGCGTCCCGGAGGGCACGACCCAGTCGCCCAGATTCTCTGGCGGCGTGGCAAGCGTGTGGCCTACCTCTACCGCCTCGACCTCGCCGCACCCAAACGGATCGCCACCCCGGCTCAGCTGGAAGCCCTCGCCAAGGCGCTTCGCGCTCGCCGCACCTGCCGTTCCTGCGGCCTCGTCCAGCCCTACTACATCCCGCGCCGTACCGGTGCCTGTCTCGACTGCATCCCCGGAGGTGCCTGATGACCACAGCCATCACGAACCTCGCCGCTCAGGAGCGGATGACCGCGGATGACTACGCCGTCACCGCCCTCGCCGGCTACTTCGCCGCCCGCGGCCCCTTGTCCTTCGAGCGGTTCCTGTCCGGCTACTACGCCGAATCGATCCGCCTCATCCAGGAAGCCCACCTGACCGATTGCACCGCCGCCGACGGCGAGCACTGCGCCACCTGCGACGCCATCCGGGTCGGCCTCGTCGGCCTGCTCGCCGAACAACACACCGTCACCGCTGCGGAGGTGAGCGGCCATGACCAGCACTGACCGGACCACCGGCCCCCGCATCGAGGGCGTCGTCCTGGTCCTCATCCTGCTCACCGTCGCCGGCTTCGCCGGCGCTGCTTCCTTCACTCACGTCAAGGACTGGACCCTCGCCAACTCCCCGCAAGGGACCGGGGAGTGGTTCGGCTGGGCCAACGCCGTCATCTCCGAACTCGTCCCCATCGCCGCGCTGCTGACCATCCGCCGACGCCGCCGAGCCGGCGCTCCGATCGGCTACCCGCTGTTCCTGCTCATCGCCGCCGCCGGCCTGTCCCTGGCCGCGCAACTCGCCGTCGCCAAACCCGGCCCGTCCGGCTGGCTCCTGTCCGCCGTCCCCGCGCTGGCGTTCATGGCCCTGGTCAAGCTCGTCCTCGCCCCGGCACCCACGCCGGAGGACCCCGGGCCCACCGCCGAGCAGGTCGAGCCCATCCGCGTCCAGGTGGCCGAGCAGGTCACCACCGAGCCGCCGGCTGCCATCACCCCGGCACGCGAGCCGACCCCGGCCGTCGAGCCGGACCCTGTCACCACGCCAGCCCCTGAGCCGGTCGACGTCCCTACCCACCTGCTGCCCACCGCCCGCTTCGCGGCCGTGCAGCACGAACAAGCCACCGGCCAACCCATCACCGCTGATGAGCTCTCCAACCGGCTGAGCATCGCCCCGGCCGTCGCCAGGCAGCTCCTCACCACCATCGGTGGTGCCCGGTGACCATCTACCTCGTCGACATCGAGCAGGTCACCCACACCTGCCCCAACCATCCTGAGGGCCACCCGTTCGACATCCGCCGGACCCTCGTTCACGTCATCCCCGGCGGTCCCTGCCGGGCACCGGTCACCGTCCGCTGCGGCGGACAGACCGTCCAGATCCCCTGCCACCGGCACGAGCCGGCCAAGCGCCAGTGCGCCGCCTGCCGGGTCATCGTCACCGAACGCACCATCACCACCCGCCACCTCACCGAGGTCGCCGGCTGATGGCCTCGACGCTGGACCTCACACCCCGAGCCACCACGGCCCGGGGTGTGGGCTCGAACGCCGACACCATCCCGCCTGTCATCACCTACACCGCCGCCGGCTCCGCCTTCGAACGCGCCACCCAACCCGACTACTTCGGCTGGCTGGAACACATCCGCGCCGCCGCCGGCTGCACCCGCCCAATCCGCCTCGCCGGCCAGCTCCTCACCGTCGACCCCTCGACCGGCCGGGTGCTGGATCAGCGAAACACCGACGCCATGCCCGACGCCGCGATCTACACCGCCTGCGGCAACCGCCGGGCCACCGTCTGCCCGTCCTGCGCCCGCACCTACCAACGCGACGCCTACCAACTCCTGCGCGCCGGCCTCATCGGCGGCAAAGGCGTCCCCGCGACCGTCGCGCAGCACCCGGCCGTGTTCCCCACCTTCACCGCACCCTCCTTCGGGCCGGTCCACGTCCGGGTCGTCAAGCGACACACCTGCGCCAACCGGAAGCGCTGCGACTGCCGGCCCGAGCCCTGCCACGCCCGCCGCGACACCGGCCTCTGCGCCCACGGCCAACCCGCCGTCTGCTGGGCCCGCCACGACCCCAGCGATGCTGTCCTCGGTCAGCCGTTGTGCCTGGACTGCTACGACCACGATCACCAGGTCGTCTGGAACCTGTTCTCCGGCGAGTTGTGGCACCGGACGAAGCAAGCCGCGGAACGCCACCTGGCCAAACTCGCTCGCCGGCGAGGCATCCCCCGCGTCGAGGTCGTCACCGCCTCCGGCATCACCCGCAAAGTTCCACCCGTCCGGCTCTCTCACGGCAAAGCGGCCGAGTTCCAAGCACGCGGCGCGGTCCACTTCCACGCCCTGGTGCGCCTCGACGGCGTCGACCCCGACGACTCGGCTGCTGTCGTCCCGCCACCGGCCGGGTTCACCGTCGCTGACCTGGAAGACGCCCTCCGGGCCGCCGCCGAGCAGGTCGCCTTCACCACCCCGTCCCACCCCGACCGGCCCGAGGGCTGGCCCATCGCCTGGGGAGAGCAGCTCGACATCCGCCCCATCTCGCTAACCGGTCGCGGAGAGGTCACCGACAGCATGGTCGCCGGATACCTTGCCAAGTACGCCACCAAAAGCACCGAGGTAACCGGGCACCGCTCCGTCAGGCTCGACGCCGACACCATCGGCGACTACGCCGACCCCGACGGCGACCACACCGCCCGCCTCATCGACGCCTGCTGGCGCATCGGCCGACCCACCCACACATCCCGGCCCCTGCTCGACCGACCCCGCGATCACCGACCCCGGCCCGGCTTCGTCGAACGCTGGCAGTGCCCCGACTGCGGCACCCACACCCGCTACGCCGCCTGCCCCGTCTGCATCGCCCAACGTCAAGCCGGCCTTGACGCCGAACCGAGGAAACCGGCGACGACCAACCCTTACGCCCGGCTGCGCCGGTGGGCGCACATGCTCGGCTTCGGCGGCCACTTCCTCACCAAAGCCCGCCGCTACTCAGTGACGTTCCAACTCCTGCGGGACACCCGCGTGAGCTTCCGCCGCCACGAGGACCAGGTCGACGAGCACACCGGTGAGGTCCTGGCCGTCGACCACCTCGACGACACCACGCTCATCGTCGGCACCCTCACCTTCGCCGGCGTCGGCTGGCACACCACCGGAGACGCCCTCCTCGCCAACACCGCCGCCACCCTCGCCCGCGAACGACGAACCACCGGCCAGGAAGAACTCGCCCACGAACTCGCCACCATCCCCGCCGATGCGGCGCCCGCCGCAGCTTGACCCCTCCCGTCGCACGAGGAAGGCCAACCGTTGGACACCCCCACGCCGATCACTCCTCGCGTGCTGCGCGTCGAGGAAGCCGCCCGAGCGCTCGGCATCGGCCGCTCGCTCGTCTACGACCTGATCCGCTCCGGCCGGCTCCGCTCCTTGAAGGTCGGAAGCCGCCGACTCATCCCCGCCTCGGCAATCGACGAGGCCATCGCCACGCTCACGGAAGAAGCCGCCTGATGCCCAGAGAACCCAAGCAACGACAGCCCACCGCCCGCCGCAACCCCAACGGCGAAGGCTCCATCTACCAGCGGGCCAGCGACGGCCGCTGGGTCGGACAGGCATACGTCCACACCACCGACGGCACCCGCAAACGCAAGTTCGTCTACGGCGCGACCTGGGAAGAAGCCCACGCCAAGCTCGTCGAGCTGAAATCCCGCTCCCAACGCGGCATCCCAGTCCCAGACCGGGCATGGAAGCTGGCCGACTACCTGCCCTACTGGCTAGCCGCGTACGTCAGCGACCTCAAGCCCACCACGGCACGCGGATACGAAAGCGCCGTCAGGCTGCACCTGATCCCCGCCCTCGGCAGCAAGCGTCTCGACCGGTTGCAGGTTCAGCACGTCAAGGCGTTCATGGACGACTTCCGGCGCAAGTGCCTCTGCTGCACCAACGGCCTCGACAAAATCCGGCCCGTCGATCGGCGATGCTGCTCCGTCGGCCGGTGCTGCCAGCACTACCCCAGTGCCCGTCAGATCCAGTTCGTGCACGCGGTGCTGCGCAACGCGCTCCAAGCCGCCAAGCGAGAAGAGCTTGTGTCGCGCAACGTCGCCAAGCTGGTGCGGGTTCCCTCACCTCGCTACAAGGTCGGCAAGGGCCTGTCTGTCGACCAGGTGCGCAAGATCCTTGACGCCTCCGCTGGTCACCGGATTCACGCGCTATACGTCGTGGCCGTCACGATGGGGCTCCGGCGCGGCGAGCTGGTCGGCCTCCGATGGTCGGATGTCGACCTGGACGAGGGCACGCTGAGGGTTCAGCAGACGGTCCAGCGGGTCGCGGGAAAGCTCCACGTCCTGGACGCCAAGACTGAGGACTCCGAAGCAGTGTTGCCGCTGCCCGAGGTCACATGGCTCACCCTGCTCGAACACCAGGAGCGCCAGCAAACCGAGCGGGCCGCCCTGGCGGAGGTGTGGGAGGACCATGACCTCGTCTTCCCCTCCGAGCGAGGCACCCCGATAGAGCCCACCAACCTCAGCCGATCATTCGCCCGGCTCCGGGAAGCCGCCGGCCTGCCCGGGGTACGCCTGCACGACCTGCGACACACCGTTGTCTCCCTGCTGATGGAGCTCGGCGTGCCGCCGCACGTCGTCCAGGCCATCGCCCGGCACGCCGACGTCAAGATCACGCTCAAGGTCTACGCTCACGCCAACCTTGACGCGATGCGTCAGGCGCTCGGCAAGCTCGACGGGCGGCTATCGTGACCCCGGTTGCTGTCAGCGTTGCTGTCAAAGCGTCGGCTCGCGGCAGTGCCCGGTGGGAAATGCCTGGTGGAATTGGAGCCCCCGGCCGGGATCGAACCGGCGACATCTCGCTTACAAGGCGAGTGCTCTGGCCAGCTGAGCTACAGGGGCGTGTGGTGCCGACGTCAGCATAGCGACCGACGTCCGGTTTTCCCGCTAGCCAGGCCTCCCGAGCATGGGAAACGTCAACATCCCGACCGCGAACGCCCGACGCCCGCGTCGATTGGTGTCCTCCCGTGCCCGAGTGACCGGAATGCGTATGCCGCCCATCCCATCCGATGCTCCCCGCCTTGGCAGCACTCGAAAAGCCGTTTACCGTGCAGTGACACGGACGACACCCCGGCTTTCCGGGGAGCCGCCCGTGGGTCGGCGCCACGGGCGCCGGCCCGCTCCTTCACTCGGATCGTCCGGCACGTTCCTGCCGGTGAAAGGAAGCATCCCCTCATGGCTACGGTCACCTACGCCAAGGCGTCCCGGATCTACCCGGGCACCGAGCGCCCCGCCGTCAACCAGCTCGACCTGGAGATCGGCGACGGCGAGTTCCTCGTCCTCGTCGGCCCCTCGGGTTGCGGCAAGTCCACCAGCCTGCGCATGCTCGCCGGCCTGGAGGACGTCGACCAGGGCTCGATCTACATCGACGACCGGGAAGTCACCCACCTGCCGCCGAAGGCCCGCGACATCGCGATGGTCTTCCAGAACTACGCCCTCTACCCGCACATGACGGTGTACGAGAACATGGCGTTCGCGCTCAAGCTCCGCAAGACCTCGAAGGCGGAGATCGACCGGCGGGTCAAGGAGGCGGCCGGGCTGCTCCAGCTGGAGGAGTACCTCAGCCGCAAGCCGAAGGCGCTCTCCGGCGGTCAGCGCCAGCGGGTCGCGATGGGCCGGGCGATCGTCCGCGAGCCGCAGGTCTTCCTCATGGACGAGCCGCTGTCGAACCTCGACGCCAAGCTCCGCGTGCAGACCCGTACGCAGATCGCCTCGCTCCAGGCGAAGCTGGGCGTCACCACCGTCTACGTCACCCACGACCAGGTCGAGGCCATGACCATGGGTCACCGGGTGGCGGTCATGCTGGACGGCGTGCTGCAGCAGGTGGACACCCCGCGGGCGCTCTACGACACCCCGGCCAACGTCTTCGTCGCCGGTTTCATGGGCTCCCCCGCCATGAACATCAAGACCGTGCCGCTGAACGAGCGGGGCGCCGCGTTCGCCGACCTGCACATCCCGCTCACCCGGGAGCAGGTCGAGGCGGCCCGCGCCGAGGGTGGCGACAACAAGGTGACCGTCGGCTTCCGCCCCGAGGACTGCGACCTGGTCAGCCCGACCGAGGGTGGCATGCCGGTCATCGTCGAGCTGGTCGAGGACCTGGGCTCGGACGCCAACGTCTACGGGCACGCCGCGCTCGAGGGCAACAACGAGCGCTTCGTGGTCCGTACCGACCGGCGCACCATGCCGAACATGGGCGACACCGTGTTCGTCAAGCCGCGTGAGGGCCGCAGCCACGTGTTCAACGCGGCCACCGGCAACCGCATCTGACGTACGACGAGAAGGGGCGGCCCGCTTCGGCGGGCCGCCCCTTTCGCGTCGGTGCGGTGGGTCAGGCCTCGGCGGCCCGGCGGCGGGCCACCTCGGCCAGGGCGACCGCGGCGGCCACGCTGGCGTTGAGCGACTCGACCTCGGAGATCATCGGGATGCTCACGGTGAGGTCGCAGGTCTCGCCGACCAGCCGGGAGAGGCCACGGCCCTCGGAGCCGACCACGACGACCAGCGGGCCGACGGCGGCCTCCAGGTCGTAGAGGTCCGTCTCGCCGTCGGCGTCCAGGCCGACCACCATGAAGCCGGCGTCCTGGCAGGCCTTCAGCGACCGGGTCAGGTTGGTCACCTGGGCGACCGGCACCCGCGCGGCCGCGCCGGCGCTGGTCCGCCAGGCGGTCGCGGTGATCCCGGCGGCCCGTCGCTCCGGTACGAAGACGCCCTGCGCGCCGAAGGCGGCGGCGGAGCGGATGACCGCGCCGAGGTTGCGCGGGTCGGTGACCCCGTCCAGCGCCACCAGCAGCGGGGCGGGCTGCTCCAGGGCCGCCGCGATCAGGTCCTCGAAGGGCTCGTACGCGAACGGCGGCACCTGGAGCCCGACGCCCTGGTGCAGCACGCCACCGGTCATCCGGTCCAGCTCGGCGCGGCTGATCTCCAGGATGGCGATGCCCCGGTCGGCGGCGGTCCGGATGATCTCGTTGACCCGGTCGTCGCTCTCCATGCCCTGGGCGGTGTAGAGCGCGGTCGCCGGCACCTGGGTGCGCAGCGACTCCAGCACCGGGTTCCGGCCGACCAGCAGCTCGGGGGTGTCCTTCGACGGGTTGGACTTGCGCCCCGGGGCGACCCGGGGGCCGCCGCGACCGGTGGGCTTGCCGCCCCGGCCGGCCGCGCCGCGACCAGCGGCCGGCGTGCCCCGACCGCCACCCCTGCCCCAGGTGGTGTCCTTGGCACCGGGCTGGCCGACCTTCGGCGCGCGCCCCTCCTCGGCTGCCGCGCGGCGCTCCTTGTCCTGCTTCCAGGCGGTGCGCTGGGGCAGCTTCTCGGTGCCCGAGTAGGCCTTGTGCCAGGGCCGCTCGTCGGCGGGCAGGGTCTTGCCGCGCCCGGTCAGCGAGTCCTTGTTCTTGCCGCCGGAGCCCTTGGGCGCGCCCGCTTTCGGCGTCAGCCGTCGGCCACGGCGCTGTGAGTTGCCGGCCATCAGTCCTGCTCTCCAATAGTCCAACGAGGGCCCTGGGGGGTGTCCTCGACCACCACACCGGCCTGCTTGAGCTGGTCCCGTACCGCGTCGGCGGCGGCCCAGTCCTTGCGGCCCCGCGCCTGCGCGCGCTGCTCGAGGGCCAACGCGACCAGGGAGTCCACCACGCCGCGCAGGTCGTCCGCGCGGCCACCACCGGTCCAGGCCGGGTCGAGGGGGTCCACCCCGAGGATATCCAGCATGGCGCGGACGGAGCCGAGCGCCGTGCGGACGGTCACATCGTCACCGCCGGTCAGCGCGGTGTTGCCGTCGCGGAGCACATCGTGCAGGACGGCCAGCGCGGCGGAGGTGTTCAGGTCGTCGTCCATCGCCGCGACGAACGCGCCCGGCAGCTCACCCGGCTGACCGGCGCCCACCCGCTCGGCGGCCCGCTGCACGAACCCCTCGATCCGGCGGTACGCGATCGCCGCCTCGCGCAGCGCCTCCTCGGAGTAGTCGATGCGCGAGCGGTAGTGCGCGGCGGCGTAGTAGTAGCGCAGCTCCACCGGACGCACCCCGAGCGAGTCCACGTACGCCAGGTCGAGGGTGTTGCCCAGCGACTTGCCCATCTTGGCGCCGCCGATGCTGAGCAGGCCGTGGTGCACCCACCAGCGGGCGAACGGCAGCCCGGCCGCCTGCGACTGGGCCATCTCGTTCTCGTGGTGCGGGAAGGTCAGGTCCAGGCCGCCGCCGTGGATGTCGAACTCGCGGCCGAGGTAGCGCCAGCACATCGCCGAGCACTCGATGTGCCAGCCGGGCCGGCCCCGCCCCCACGGCGACGGCCAGTAGGCGTCCGCCGGCTCCTCCGGCTTGACGCCCTTCCAGAGGGCGAAGTCGCGCGGGTCCCGCTTGCCCCGGTCGGGGGCGTCCCCGGCGGACTGCATCGCGTCCGGCGACTGCCCCGACAGCGACCCGTACGCCGGCCAGGAGGCGACGTCGAAGTAGACGTCACCGGAGCCGTCGGTGGCGGGGTACGCGTGCCCGGTGGCGATCAGCTCGGCGATCAGCTCGTGCATCTCCGGGATATGCCCGGTGGCCCGCGGCTCGTACGTCGGCGGGAGCACGTTGAGCGCCCGGTACGACTCGGCCAGGATCAGCTCGTTGTCGTACGCGATCGACCAGAACGGCCGCCCCTGCTCGCTGGCCTTGACGAGGATCTTGTCGTCGATGTCGGTCAGGTTGCGGATGAAGGTGACCTCGTAGCCGGCGGCGAGCAGCCAGCGACGCAGCACGTCGTAGTTGACGCCGGAGCGAAGATGGCCGATGTGCGGCGCGGCCTGGAGGGTGAGACCACACAGGTAGACCCCCACCTTGCCGGCTTCCCGCGGGACGAAGTCCCGCACCGATCGGGTGGCGGTGTCATACAGGCGTAGCGTCACCGTACAAGGGTAGCCGTCCCCGCTTCTCCGGGTCTCCCGGAGCCGGGTCGTACGCTGCTCGGCGTGGATACGACGGCGCGCCCGGGCGAACCCGGCGAGGCGACCCCCCGGCCCGCCGGCGGCTCGCCCACCGGACCCGCCGACGCCGTGGCGCGGGGTGGGGAGACGGCGCAGACCCTGGACCGGGGGTTGCGGCTGCTGCACCTGGTCGCCGACGCGCCGGCCGGGCTGACCGTCACCGAGGCGGCGAACCGGCTGGGCATCGGCCGGGCCGCGGTCTACCGGCTGGTCGGCGCGCTGACCGGGCACGGCATGCTGCGCCGCGACGACGACGGTCGGCTGCGCCTCGGCCCCGGGGTGCTGCATCTGGCCCGGCGGGCCCAGCCGCTGCTC
>NZ_JAMOKF010000374.1 GCF_023656545.1 Micromonospora phytophila
GCACGTTCTCCTGGATCAACCGGTGCCGACGCACGGTCCGAGACTACGAACGGCTACCCGACCACCACGCCGCGATGGTCCAATGGGCCATGATCATCGTCATGACCCGCCGCCTCGCCCGCCACCAACACACCTGAAACCCTTATTTACCAGGCTCTTAGAGAACATGGACCACCAAAGCAAACACGCCACTGGCCAGTACGTCAGCGCCGCCACCGCGAAGTACCACGGGCGGTAGCCGCCCAACAGAAGCTGATACCCATGCTCTGCCGCCCAGTCGTAGACCATCCACGTCCAGACGGCATACCCACCCCAGAAGACCAAGGACCAGCAGACACGCGCGGACCGGCTCGGACGCCTGCTGCGCCATCGGGAGAGGGAGCGACGGGCACTGGAGATCATGGCATCCATCATCGCCCTGCCTTGCAAAGATCAAGACTGCTGTCGGTCGACCTCGACTGGTACGGCTGAGCTGCTCGTCTTGTGGTCTCGCGTCGACCTCTGATGGTTGTCGTCGCCGGGCTTGGCTGTACTGATGGCTGTACAGCCACCAGGAGGCATTGCGAAAATCTTTTCGGCTGGCCCTGGCCTGCCGGTTGCGCTAGAAAGACGGGCATGATCAACGCTGCTGATATGAATGCCGATGAGGTCCACACGGTTCTGGACACTCTCGCTGCCGCCGGCTGCAACGCATGGATCAGCGGCGGGTGGGGTGTGGACGCGCTGTTCGGACAGCAGACTCGTCCACACCGCGACCTGGACCTGGCAGTCTCCGCAGAGCACGAAGCAGCGGCCCTGCTGGCTCTCGGCCGGCTGGGCTACGTCATCGAGACCGACTGGCGCCCGGTACGCGTTGAAGTGGTCGCCGAAGAACGAGGTCGAGTAGACCTTCACCCGCTCAAGTTCGACGAGGTTGGCGACGGCCACCAGGCCGGCCTCGATGGCGCTAGCTTCCGCTGGCCCAAGGAGTGCTTCACCACCGGAACCATCGCCGGTCGCCCGGTCAACTGCATCTCGGTGGAGCAGCAACTGCTGTTCCACAGCGGGTACGAGCCGCGCGATATCGACCGCGCCGACCTGGCCCTTCTGCACATGCTCGCAGCGGAGGCCAAGCGAGCAGGCGATATCGTCCGATAGTGCCCGCCACTCTCTTCCTGACGTGCGGTATCCAGGGCAGCGGCAAGACCACCTTGGCCCGACGGCTGGAAGAAGAACACGCTGCCCTGCGGCTCACCGCCGACGAATGGCTCCACGTCCTTCATCCCGAGATGTCTGAGGTAGAGCTCGACAGCCTGAGAGATCGCGTAGAGGAGCTTCAGTGGTCGACCGCGCTACGGGTGCTGGCGATGGGCTGCAATGTCGTCCTTGACTGGGGACTTTGGGCCAGGGAGGAGCGCGATCGCTACCGATCGGAGGCTCAAGCGCTCGGCGCTCGGGTAGTGCTTTGCCTGCTGGAGCCCACGAAGCAAGAGCTGCTCGACCGGCTGAGGAACAGGAATGCCGCCGCGCCACCGGGCGTCTTCCGCATCCCCGACGAGCAATTCGAGGAGGCATGGACCTTCTTCCAGCGAGAACGCCCCACGCAGGACGAGCTAGATCTATTTGATCCCATGCCCTGAGCCGCCGCGTCCGGCTCGGTGACGAATGGCCAGCGTGCTGTTAATGGCGAAGCGGATGAGCGGATCTCCTCGTCGGGCAGTCGCCAGACCGTCCAGCCTCCCCGGACGGGGACAAGGTGGAGCGCCCTACCGGACGAACGACCTTGGCCCCGTCCGGGGAGGCTGGTAGCCCTTGTGGTGCCCGGCGAGGGGATCCGCCCCCCGGCTGATCTCTGAAGAGGGCCGGGGTTCGGGGCGGAGCCCCGAGGTCTTCGGGAGTCCTTGTCGTCCGTCAGTGTGGCCGGCCGGCCCGGCCGATGCCGGCCGGAGGTCGCCAGCAGGCCGGGGCCGGGCCGGCGCGGCCCGCTTTGCGGGCCGCCTTGATTCAGAAGAGGCCAATTCGGCAGTGGGTTCACCGTGCCCGTTGTCCTGTCAGGGGACATGCTTGACGCTCGCGCCCCACCTGATGCCCGACATGATCCTCAAGAGGAGTCGCGGAGGCCCTCACGGTCCGCGACAGGGGCGCGCATCGCGGCAGATCCGCGCGTCCGGCCTTGGTGAGCAGCGGCTATGCAATCTTGGCTAGCGTGCGATGGGTGCCCAGCGATGCTCGCCGTCGGGTCGTCTTGTTCTGTGTGGTCGCCGTCCCTAACCCGCAGTTGTTGGCCTACGCTCCAGCGTCCTCGTCATGCGGGCCGGCAAGCGTCTCGATCGCGAGTAACAGCGGCTCTGGTTCCTCCCGCGTGAGGCGCGCCAAGCACTCCGAGGGCTCATCTCCCTCGCTTACCGCGTCGAAGTACGCCTTGGCATCCCGCAGGCTCATCCGTGGCGCCTGCTGGCGGACATGCCGCAGCGCCGCCATCCTGTCCCCACGCTGCACGAGGGCACGGACTTCGGCGAGCAGCGGATCCGGAGGTGTGACGCCCTTGTGCTGCTGCAGATACACGTCAGCCCATCGATCTGTGCCGCATATCGCGACCGGTATGTGGTGGATGCTGCCGTCTTCCCCATCTACGAAGTAGGGGCCCTGTCCCACCAGCATCTTGCCGAAGTCACCGGAACGCAGGTACTCAACAGACTGCCAGCCGACCAACCACCCGAGCGCGTGCTCCTCGACACCGCAGACTGCAACCTCGGGCACATCGGCCAGCCGTCCCTCCCGTCGCTGCCTGATCAGCAAGGCCTCGACGAGCGCGACAGCGCGCTCCCTGGTGATCACATCCGGCATCATCCATCACGACGACCAACACACCAACCGCATTCGAAACCCCGCTCGTGTCTCATCGAGGGGTCACTGATGCAGTCGACGTCCTGTCATCGGCATGTGAGTGCGCAATCCCTCGCTGACCGATCAGCGGCGGCCGTCGAGTGCTTGGTCCGCGATGTCGATGACCATCACCGTGACGTTGTCGTGCCCACCCTGATCGAGGGCGGCGGCAATGAGCGCGTCGGCGACGTGCGGCGGACTGTCAGCCGAGTTGAGGGCACTGCGGATAAGGTCCGCCGGCACGTACGAACTCAGCCCGTCCGAGCACAACAGCAACCGGTCACCAGGGCGGAGCTGCAGGACGGTCACATCCGGTGACCGACCGTCGGTTCGCCCGTCAAGGAAGCGCGCCAGCTTCTCAGGCAGGTCCGGCACGTCCCCCGCGTCGGATACGAGGTGCCGATAGATGTGGTCCTCACTGACTCGAACTAACGGGCTGTGGGCGGCTCGGAAGTCGCGCATCAGATATGCGCGGGAGTCGCCGACGTTCGCCAGGACTGCGGTATCGCCTGACCACAGGGCGGCGACCATGGTGGTCCCCATGCCTGCCAGCTCAGGCTCCTGGCGGATTCGCTGACGAAGTTTGTCGTTAACGTCTTGGATCGCCCTTCCGAGCACGTCGGCAAGGTCTGCCGCCGGCACCAGCCGCCGAGAAGGTCTTCCTGACGCACGTCGGGCCGGATCTTGACGCGGTTCGTCCGGGTCGCTGGCAGCATGGCTGACCAGGGGTTTTGCGTGGTGGGGCGGGCGGGACTCGAACCCGCGACCGAGGGATTATGAGATCAAGTTGGCCGCCGTGACGACCTGGGCGGATCGGCGTCTAGCAGGGTAGATGCCTCTCGGCATCTCACACCACTTCCCCGCCGTCCGTGGACCTCTTGCGGACTGGATGCGGACCCCTCTTGGTCAGGATGGTGTGAGACACCTCGTGTGAGTGCGGGGTGCTGACCGAGGGCGGGATCGGAGATCCTGGTGTACGTGTCGACATCTTCTGAGGACCAGCCCGTGCAGGGTGCGCCGGGCGGGTCTGATCCGGCGCCGCGGCCGTCACGGCGGGTGTTCAGTCCGGAGTTCAAGCTGATCGCAGCGTCTCGGCAGCCGGCCGCCCCCGGCCGGCAGCAGGATCGGCGGGCATGCCGCGACGTCGCGACCGGTCTACCGGGGTACGGCACGGAACCACGCCTCCCGGTCGTCCGGATCGGGTCCGCGCCGGGGCAAAGTCGGCGGGTCCTCACCGGTTACCGGCGCATAGTGGTCGAAGGTGGTGGTCAGGACGGCCTCGCCGCCGGTGAGATCGGGAAGAGCGGCGACGACCTGCGACACCCGGGAGGACGGCAGGGTGCCGCCCACCTCGAGGTACCCGCCGGCGACGGCGGTGTCGTGGACGACCGCGCCCAGCCGGCCGAGCAACGCCATCACCGTCTCCACCGCATGCTGCGGAAGGTTGACGTCGAACCGCTCGATCGGTTGGCACACCCGGGTACCGGCCTGACGCAGCGCCGCGGCGACCACGACCGGGGTGAGATTGCGGAAGTCCGCCGCGACGGTCGAGATGGACTTGTCGAACTTCTGGTGCGGCTTGCTCTGTCGCGGCCAGTACCGGGAAGCCGTCATGGTGACCGTGCAGTCGGCGACCGGCCAGCCATGCCGGCCCTGCCGGAGCGCGGCCCGCACGCCTTCCTCCGTGGCGGCGACGAATGCCGGCGGGAGCCGACCGGGCTCGACACCGGGGCGGAACTCGATGCCGTGCCCGACCGGGGCGGCCTCGATGCGCAACCCCAGCCCGGCCAGGTACGGGTTGCCGCACTCGTGCGCCCGCTCCTCGGCGGCTCCGCTGCCGGCGACCCGTTCGATGCAGGCCGTCAGCGTGCCGGAGAACCGCACCTGGACGCCGTACCGGTCCGCCATGAGGGCTGCCAGCACCCCGTTCTGCACCTC
>NZ_JAMOKF010000375.1 GCF_023656545.1 Micromonospora phytophila
CCTTGCCGGCCGGCACCAGTGCGGTGTACCGCGTGCCGTCGCCGTGCACCGGCACCGACCGCCAGGTCGCACCGGAGTCGAATGACACCTCCACCCGCAGGCTGGCTCCGGTCGGCGCCGGGACGCCCGCCGGCTGGCGCAACGTCAGCTCCAGCTGGTGCGGGCGCCCGCCGGCGACCTCGCCGCGCAGGTCGGCCGGAACCCGGTAGTCCACCTGGAGCAGCGGCAGCGGCTGGGCACCGTCCCCGGTCGGGCGGGCCGAGGTGAATTCCCAGGCCGTCTCGGTCCGGGTGGCCCAGCGCCAGTCCTCCGAGGCGCGCCGGGTGGTCAGGTCCAGCCGGTAGCGGGCCGGTGCCGCGGTGGTCGACACCGGCACCCAGCCGCCGGAAAGGTCGGCGAGCTGCTGCCCGTCACGGCTGAGCCGCGCCTCGACGCTGTCCATCTCCTCGCTGCGGCCGGCCAGGCCGTAGTGCCCGTCGGCGTCGACGAACTCGGCCACCCGCAGGTCCAGCGTGTCCCCGGTGCGGGTGGGCACCGGCGCCCCGCCGACGGCCGACACGGCCGGCCGGACGATCGGGCCGTACCAGGTCTCGGTCTCCCGGTCGTCGGCCGCGTACCGCCGGGGCTGATCGGCCAGTCCGGTGTCGAGCGCTCCACCCCACATGCCGGCGAGCTTGTGCAGCGTCCGGTGCTGCCACCAGTTGTCCCCGGTGCTGACGAACTCCTGCCGGGTGGTGCCGGTGCGGACCAACCGCTGGGAGTCGAACCAGGAGTACTCCTGCCACGGACGCCATCCGAACCGCTGCTCGTTGGCCCAGTCCAGCCCGCCGGTGTCGCCGTAGCTGGCGGTGACCTCGGCGGTGTTCTCCGCGGTCACGGTGTGCACGATCCGCTCCGGCACCCGACCCTTCGACACCTGGAACACGTCGTACAGGTAGGGGCTGTTCACGGTCAGGGTCAGGTCCACGGTCGCCCGGCCGGTCCGGGCCGCGCTGATGACCGGCTGTCCGTCGTCGTTGGCCATCACCATGGCGGGAATGGGGAGCCGGTCCCCGTCGGGCCGCCAGTTCGTCCACGCGGTGAGGTCCGCCGGGCGGACGATGAGCACCGCCGCCGCGCCGGCCTTCGCAGCCGCCGCCACCTGGTCGTCCTCAGAGACGTCCGGGTTGGCGGTCAGGACCACGGTGGCCCCGCGGGCCCGCGCCAGCTCACCGGGGGTACCGGTGCCGCCCCAGACCAGCGGCAGCTTCCGCCGCCCGGCCGGCCCTGGCGACTGGCCCAGCAGGTTGATGCGCAGCGGGCCGGAGAGGCCGCTGATCCGGGCGTCCACCATCGGGGCGGTCAACTGCCACCGCGAGGCGAACTCGAACTCGCCCTGGCTCACCTGTCGGGTCGGCGTGACGTTCAACTGCTGGATGTTCCCGAACGTCATCACCCCGTGGTCGACCTGCCGGCCGTTACCGAAGACGCGGTGCTCGTAGGCGATGTACCCGCCCGCCTGCTCGGCCGGCTTCGGGGTCTCGATCCGCACCGGTACGCCCTTGCGCGGGTCGAGCACCAGGGTGAGATCCCGGTCGACCATCAACTCCGGGTCGGTGACCACGGTGAGCTGGTCGTGCTGCGGGCCGCCGTGCTCGATGAGCGCGTTGACCAGGTACGGCCCCTCCTCCACGTAGACCTTCCAGTCCCAGTAGAGGTCTCCCATGACGTCGGACTCCGGGTCCTCGCCGTGGAGCATGACGGCCGCCGCCCCGCGCTCCCCCGCCATGTCCAACGCGCGGATGGTGACGGCGTGGAGCCGGCGGCCGACGGTGAATCCGACGGCGGTGCGCACCGTGACGCCGTCCGCGCCGGTCGCCACCAGCCAGCCGCCATACAGGCCGCGGTCCACCTTCTCGGGGTCGGCGCGCAGCGGGACGGCCACGCTGCCGCCGGCCGGCACCGTCACCTCGCCATCCCCGACCACGGAGACCCCGTCCGGCTCGTCCGCGCCGCTGTCCAGCTTGCGCAGCTCGATGGCCAAACGCAGCGTCTGCGGGACGCCCGTGCCGTTGGTGTAGGTCACGGTCCGCTCCACCGGCCCGGCGCCGGGGACGACCCGGTTGAAGTCGACGGTGGCCGAGCCGTACACCCGCTGGGTCAGTGCCCGCGGCACGTCGACCCGGCCGGCACCCTGCTCGAAAACGGTCAGGCCCGGGGTCGCCTTCGTCGTGCTGACCAGCGCGTCCTTGAGCTTCCCGGCGGGCCAGTCGGGGTGTTCCTGGGCGAGGATCGCGGCCGCGCCGGCGACGTGCGGGGCGGCCATCGAGGTCCCGGACGCCGCGGTGTACGCGTCCCCCACGGGGGTGCCCATGCTGGTGCCGGCGGACCGGGCGGCGACGATACCGACGCCCGGCGCGGTGATCTCCGGCTTCAGGCCGTTGTTACCCAGGCGCGGGCCGCGGCTGGAGAAGTCGGCCAGCTTGTCGTCCCGGTCCACCGCACCGACGGTGAGGGCGGCGGTGGCGGCGCCCGGAGCGCCGACGGTGTAGTCAGCCCCGGAATTGCCGGCGGCGACCACGAAGAGCGCGCCGGTCGCGGCGGTCAGGTCGTTGAGCGCCTGGCTCATCGGGTCGGTTCCGTCGGTCGGGTTCCCGCCGAGGCTCATGTTGATCACCTTTGCGCCGGAGTGGGCGGCCCACTCCATGCCCGCGATGATCTCCGACGTGTACCCCATGCCCGAATCTGCGAGCACCTTGCCGACCAGCACCCGCGCGCCCGGCGCGACGCCCTTGCGCAGCCCCTCGGAGGCGCCGCCACTGCCGGCGATGGTGGACGCCACGTGGGTGCCGTGGCCGTGCCCGTCCCGGGCGCTGCCGGCGCCGGTGAAGTCCTTCGCCTCGACGATCCGACCGGTCAGGTCGGGGTGGGTGGCGTCGACGCCGGTGTCCAGCACCGCGACCTTGACGCCCGCGCCGTCCCGCCCGGCCGCCCAGGCCGCCGGGGCGCCGATCTGCGGCACGCTGTGCTCCAGGTCCGCATGGACCCGCCCGTCCAGCCAGACGCCGGCGATGCCGGCGCCGAGCCGGGCCGGCGCACCGGCAGCGGTACGCGCCTGCGACGTGCCGCGCAGCGTCGTCCACAGCCCGCCGAGGTCCTTCTTGCCGACCTTCAGCGCCGCGCCGTTGATGCTCTCCAGCGGGCGGGCGGCGGTGGCCCCGGCGAGCGGGCGGACCCGCCCGCCGGCCGGCTGCTGGTAGCGCACGATCAGCGGCAGCGCGCCCTGACCGGCGTCGCCGTACCCGTCGGCGACGAGTTCCTGCACGTCGAACAGGTCCTCGTCGAGGGCGCCGGAGGCGACATACGGGATGACGTCGCTGGGCAGCACCCGCAGCCCGCCGTCGGCCTCGGTGGTCTGGAAGATGATCCGCTCTCGGCCGGGGCCGGGGTGGACGGTGGCGGCGACCCGACCGGGTGCGGCGGGAACGAGATCCACCTGGTCGCCGGTGATCAGAGTGATGCGGGTGGGCGCGCCGCTCGTGGCGGTCGTGGCCGAACTCGGGCCACTGGGCCGGGCGGGCGGGTCGGCGGACGCCGGTGCGGTGAGTCCGACCACCAACGCGCCGACCGCGCCGGCACTGAGCCAGCGTGGGGACCGGTGCATGCGATGTGCTCCTCTACTCCGAGGCCGGCCTCGGGGAGGTCGGCGCTCCGGAGTCTGCGCCGAAGATCATCGCTGGGTCACTAGGGAAGGCCCGCCGCACCGGCGACATGTCGCCAGGTGGACACCGGGCGGCCGCGACCGGACCGTCGCATGTCCGGCACGTTGCCGGCGCACCCCGGGCGGGACGGGTTGCGGTGCGCCGCCCCCGCGCCGACGGTGGGCGCTCAGCGCCGGCTGCCGCGCCAGCCCTGCACGGGCAGGTCGAACTTGGCCACCAGCCGATCGGTGAACGGGCGGTCCCGCAGGCGCACGATGCGCACCGGCAGGGCGCCCCGCCGCACGGTCACCCGGGCACCCGGCGGCACGTCGTAGACGCGCCGGCCGTCGCAGCAGAGCACCGCGAGGGTGGTGAACGGGTCGACGGTGATGGAGAAGGTGGAGGTGGGCGCGGTGACCAGCGGGCGGCTGAACAGCGCGTGCGCGCTGATCGGCACCAGCAGCAGCGCCTCCACCTCCGGCCAGACCACCGGCCCGCCACCGGAGAAGGCGTACGCCGTGGAGCCGGTGGGCGTGGCGCACACCACCCCGTCGCAGCCGTACCGGGACAGCGGGCGGCCGTCCACGTCGACGAGGAGTTCGAGCATCTGGGCCCGCTCCCCCTTCTCGACGCTGACCTCGTTGAGCGCCCACGACTCGATCGTCGGACCGCCGTCGAACTCGGCGGTCACGTCGAGGGTGAGCCGCTCGTCCACCCGGTAGTTGCGGTGCACCACGTCGCGCACCGCGACGTCGAGGTCGTCGATCTCCGCCTCGGCGAGGAAGCCGACCTTGCCGAGGTTGATGCCGAGCAGCGGCGCCTTCGCCGGCCGGGCCAGCTCGGCGGCGCGCAGGAAGGTGCCGTCCCCGCCGAGCGCGAAGACGATCTCCGCGCCCTCGGCCGCCTCCGGCCCGCTGACCGGGACCACGCCGGGCAGGTCCAGGTCGTCGGCCTCCTCGGCGACGACCCGTACCTCGAAACCGGCCGCGATGAGGTCGGCCGCGACCGCGCGGGCGTGCTCGGTGCTGCGACGGCGGCCGGTGTGCGTCACCAGCAGTGCGGTCCGGGTCACCGGACCGGCCGTCCCGTCCCGACCG
>NZ_JAMOKF010000376.1 GCF_023656545.1 Micromonospora phytophila
TGCTGCGGATCGGTCCCGCCCGACGGGGCCTGCGCAGCTGGCTGGCGGTGGCCGGGGGGCTCGACGTGCCGCCGGTGCTCGGCAGCCGGGCCACCGACACCCTCTCCGGGCTCGGCCCGCCGCCGCTGCGCGACGGGGACCGCCTCCCCCTCGGCACACCGGTCGGCCCGCCGGCCCCGGTCGACGTGACCGTCGCGGCGTCGCCCCCACCGGAGCTGCGGCTGGCGCTGCGCCTCGGGCCCCGGCACGACTGGTTCACCCCGACCGCGCTCGACCGGCTTCTCGGCACCGCGTACACGATCAGCCCGGTCGGCAACCGGGTCGGCGCGCGGCTGACCGGCGCGCCGCTGCCCCGCGCGGTCGCCGGGGAACTGCCCAGCGAGGGCATCGTGCTCGGGGCGGTGCAGGTGCCGGCGGACGGCCAACCGTTGGTCTTCCTCGCCGACCACCCGACGACCGGCGGGTACCCCGTCATCGGGGTGGTGGCCGACGTGACCCCGCTCGCGCAGGCCCGACCAGGCACTACGGTGAGGTTCCATGGACCTCAACGCTGACCTCGGCGAGGGCTTCGGCATCTGGCGGCTCGGTGACGACGAGGCGCTGCTGGACCTGGTCACCTCCGCCAACGTGGCCTGCGGTTTCCACGCCGGGGACGCCTCCACCATGCGTCGGGTCTGCGCCGCCGCCGCCGAGCGCGGCGTCGCGGTCGGCGCCCAGGTCGGCTACCGGGACCTCGCCGGCTTCGGCCGCCGGCACATCGCGTACGCCTTCGCGGAGCTGCGTGACGAGGTCATCTACCAGCTCGGCGCGCTCGACGCGTTCTGCCGGTTGTCCCACACCCGGGTCCGCTACCTCAAGCCGCACGGCGCGCTCTACCACGCGGCGGCCCGCGACGAGGCCCAGGCGGCGGCCCTGGTCGCCGCGGTCGGCGGGTACGACGACGGGCTGCCGATCCTCTGCGCGTCCGGATCGGTGCTCGCCCAGCTCGCCGTGGGCGCCGGTCTGCGGGTGGTCGCCGAGGGTTTCGCCGACCGGGGCTACCTGCCCGACGGCAGGCTGGTGCCCCGCACCGCCCCCGGCGCGCTGGTCACCGACCCGGAGGAGGTGGCCGCCCGCGCCGTCCGGATGGCCACCGAGCGGACCGTGGTCGCGGTCGATGGCACGGTCGTCCCCTGCCCGGTCGAGTCGATCTGCCTGCACGGCGACACCCCGGGCGCGGTCGCCTCGGCGGAACTGGTGCGCGCCGCCCTCATCGACGCCGGGGTGACGCTCACCCCGTTCGCCGGATAGGCCGACGCGCCCCGCGCTGGCGGCGCGCCGGGCCCCGACGTGCGCGGCGCACCGGCGTTCCATGCGGGCGGCGCGTCGGCCGCCCGCATCCGGGGGGACCGGTCAGGCGTCCAGACCGCGCAGCACCAGCGGGAGCCGGGTGGCGCCGTCGTCGACCACTCGGACCGGAACGCCCCAGTCCTGGCGGGTCAGGTGGCAGGCCGCGTGCTCGACGTCCGCGTCGCAGGTCGCCGCCTGGGCGGTCACCTGGAGCACCCCCGTGCCGATGTCGCCGTTCAACACCAGCCGGCGGGACAGGTCGGTCGTCGTTCCGGCCCCCTCCACCAGCAGCTCCGGCGGGGACGCGGAGATCACCAGCCGGGTCGACGGGCCGTACGTCTCGTCCAGCTTCTGCCCCGGCGCGGGCGTGAAGATGACGTCCAGGGTCAGTTCGCCGGCCGCCACCTCGGTCGGTTTGCGCTCGGTGCGGTGCCGGGGACCGTCGACGGTGCTGGCACCGGCGGCCGAGAGCGCGCCCGGAGCCAGCCGGGTCAGCCGGTGCGCGGTGGACTCCACCACCAGCACCTCGCCGGCCGGGGTGAGCACCAGGTCGCTCGGCTCGCCGAGCCCGTCGGCGACCGTGGAGACCTGGCCGCTCTCCGGATCGAAGCGACGGACCGCGCCGTTGTACGTGTCGGCGATCAGCACCGAGCCGTCCGGCAGGGCGCACACCCCGAGCGGGTGCTGGAGCAGCGCCGATTCCGCCGGCCCGTCGACGTGGCCGAAGTCGAACAGCCCCTGCCCTACGGCGGTGCCCAGCACGCCGTTCTCCACGTAGCGGATCGCGCTGGTCTCGCTGTCGGCCACCCAGAGCCGGGTGCCGTCGGCGGAGACCGAGAGGCCGGACGGCTGCGCCATCCACGCCTCGGCCAGTGGGCCGTCACGCAGCGCCTCGACCGTGGTGCCCGCGTACATGCCGGCGGTGCGCTTCACCGGGTCGAACCACCAGAGCTGGTGGATGCCGGCCATCGCGACGACGACCTTGTCGTCGTACCAGGCCAGGTCCCAGGGGGAGGAGAGGTCCACCGAGAGCGCGTCGTGCGCGTGGTCGTCGACCGTGGAACGCCACTGCCGGCCGGTGCCGGCGACCGTGACCACCTCACCGGTGGCCAGGCGTACGCCGCGCAGCAGGTGGTTGACGGTGTCCGCGACGACCAGGTCGTAGCCGGCCACCTCGGCGGCGTGCGCGGGAAGCAGGCAGAGCCCCTGCGGCTCGGAGAAGCTGGCCGCTTCGGCCGCCCCGTCGGCCCGACCCCGGCTGCCGGCGCCGATCCGGCGGACCAGCGTCTCGCCGTCCGGCGCC
Organism: Micromonospora phytophila; assembly: GCF_023656545.1. GTDB lineage: Bacteria > Actinomycetota > Actinomycetes > Mycobacteriales > Micromonosporaceae > Micromonospora > Micromonospora phytophila. Next base: position 2,633 of record NZ_JAMOKF010000376.1, read on the forward strand.
AGCTCGGCCAGGGAGTGCCGGGCCGAGTCCGACACCAGCAGGTTGCCGTTCTCCAGCACCACCGCCTTGCCGGGGAAGCGGAGCGTGGTCTCCGGCTCGGCCGGCGGGACGTACGGGCCGTCCCCGCGGTGCAGGGTGCCCTTCGCCTCGTGGGTGGCGATCAGGTCGTCGATCAGCCGGGCCAGCCCCTCGGCGTGACCCTCGCCGGCCATGGTGGCCACCACGTAGCCCTCGGGGTCGATCACCGACAGGGTCGGCCAGGCCCGGGCCGCGTACTGCTGCCACATGTCCAGCTCGGGATCGTCGAGCACGGGGTGGTGCACCCCGTACCGCTCCACGGCGGCGGCCAGCGCGTCCGGGTCCTTCTCGTGCTCGAACTTCGGCGAGTGCACGCCGATCACGACGAGCACATCGCCGTACTTCTCCTCCAGCGGCCGCAGCTCGTCGAGCACGTGCAGGCAGTTGATGCAGCAGAAGGTCCAGAAATCGGCCAGAACGATCTTGCCGCGCAGGTCGGCGAGCTTCAGCTCCCGCCCGCCCGTGTTCAGCCAGCCCCGACCCCGAAGCTCGGGTGCCCGTACTCGTGCGCTCATGGCCCCAGTCTGCCGGACGGGGCTGCTCGGAGCGGCCGGCACTCCGAGCGGGCTCGATCACATCGGCCGGGAGAACGGCGGCGGGGCCACGGTCTCCCGTGGCCCCGCCGCCGTGCGTGGAACTACTGGCCCGCCGGCTTCAGGCAGAGCACCCGGTTCGTCCCCTCGCCGGGGAGCACCACGTGCGGCTGGGCCGGGTCGGCGCACTTTTCCTTGGCGTCCACCTTGGAGACGACGGTGAAGGCGCCCGCCTCACCACAGTCCGCCGTCGCCGGGCCCTCGCCGGACTGCTTGACGCAGGTGCCGACCGCCGGGTCGAACGCGGGGGCCTCGTCCGGGTCGCCGACCTTGCCCAGCAGGGTGAGCAGGCCGAGCGGAATCGCCAGGATCAGCACCGCGGCGACGAGCACCGCGGCCAGCACCCGCCCGTTGCGCACCTTGGGGATGGGCGCCTCGGTCTTCGGCTCGGCGATTGGCTTGAACGAGTCGAACCGGCCCTGGTCCGGCTCGGGAGCGCCCTGGTCCCAGGACGGGCCGGACTGCTGTTGCGGCGGCGGCGGGAACGCCGTCGGGAAGGCGCCGCCCGGTGCCGGTTGGGCCGCCGGGCCGGGCCCGTAGCCGGGGAACCCGCCGTCGTCGGCGGGGTTGCCGGCCGCCGGCGCGCCGAAGCGGTCGCCGGGGTGGTCCGCGCCGCCGTGCGGTCGGACCCCGTTCATCGGCCGGTCGCTGGCGGGTGCGTCGACGAAGGACGGCACGCCCGGCGGGAAGGCCGGGGGCGCGGCGGGTGCGGCGCCGAACGCGTTCGGCCCCGCCGGCCCCCGGTCGTCGAACCGCGTCTGCGGGCCCTGATCGAAGCGCGTCTCCGGGCTCTGGTCGAACCGTGCCTCCGGGCTCTGGTCGAACCGTGCCTCCGGGTCCTGGTCGAAGCGGGGCAGCGGCGCCTGGTCAGGCCGGTGCCCGCCCGGCTCGTCCTGCTCCGGCTCGTCCTGCTCCGGTCGGGCCGGACGGCCGTACACCCGGGGCTGCGGCGCGGCCGTGCCGCTCGGTCGCAGGGCCTGGTCGGTCGGGGGCATCACCCGGCTGGCCAGCGGCACGGAGGCGCTCGCCGAGACGCTGCCGGAGACGCCCTCGGCATCCTCCGGCGACGGTACGGCCGCCCGGCCGCCGGACTCCGGGGAGATGCGCGGAGCGGGAACGACCGGGCCCGCCGGGGCCGGCGGCTCCTCGTGTCGGGAACCGGCCCAACCCGGCTGTTCCTGCTCGTACGCCGGTGCGCCACCGTCCCGCACGGACTGCTCGGTCGCCGGCGCGTACTGGGCCGGCGGTGCGTAGTTGGCCGGCGGGGCCGCGGCCAGGCTGGCGCCGGGTACCCGCTGCTCCTGCGGGGGCAGCGGCACCGCGTTGGCCGGCGAGATGCCGGGGGCGGGGGCGGGCTGGTAGACCGGGGGTTCCTCGGCGCGGTCGGACTCCCAGCCGTTGCCGGCTGAGGCCGGGGCGGCCTCCGCCGTGGCGCGGCCCCACGCCTCGTCCGGGGACCACGGTGCGACGTCG
>NZ_JAMOKF010000377.1 GCF_023656545.1 Micromonospora phytophila
AACTGGGGGTGCCACTCGGTGGTCGGCTCGACCACCCAGGAGGGCTCGGCCGGGTCGTGCCACCGGTCGGCGTAGCGGCTCATCCGGGCGACCCGTCGCCACGGCGGGTGCGCGTGCGCGGAGCGGCCGGAGCGCGTCGTGCGCGTACGGGCGTGCCGGGGTGGCCGGTGGGCGTCCGCTCGCTCACGGCCGCGCCCCGGTGGCCGGCTCGCGTCCGCTCGCTCACGGCGATGTCACCTCGTTGCAGATTGTCGCGCTGGGCGCCTCACGTGCCGGTGGAGTCGCCCCTCCCGGCACGGCGTGGCTGCGGATGGAGGGTAGCGGCGTGGGCTCGCTCACCGCCACTGTGGCACCGACCACGGCCCAAACGTTATCCCATCGTTCCGGACATCCGGGGCAAAGCCGGGAATGGGCTTCCGAGGCGCGCTCCACGCGGAAAAGCGGGGCGATCCGGAAGCGGCGAGTGCCCGGCGACGCCCTCCGGACGCGCGGCGGGAGGCCGCCAAGCGACGCTGGACCGCCGGACCGGCGCCCTCGACCGGCGCTGGACTACTGCGCACACCGCCGACCTCGGCCGGCGGCGGGCGCTCGCACCGGCCCCGGCCCGCCCGGCACCGGATCGTCGAGCTTGTCCGGGCCGGTCGCGCGCTTCAGGGCGAGGCCGACCGGGCGGCTACGGCGTGGGCGTCAACCGCTGACGGGGCGGGGGCGGTCGGAGGGTCAGACCGGGTCGCCGAGGTTGACCCGCGGCGCCGGGGCACGCATCCGGCGGAACGTGATCGACCGCATGATGGCGTAGAGGTAGAGCGAGCCCATCCGCTGCCCGGTGTTCGGGAAGCGCTCCCGGACCAGCTTCCTGATCTTCCGGGAGATCAGGATCGAGTCGATCACCACACCGAGGGCGAGCGCGCCCCAGAGGATGTTGGAGACCAGCCGGACCACCGGGGGCATGGCCGCGTTCGAGCCGATCAGCACGATCAGCGCGCCACCGAAGAACCAGGTGCCGACGGTACGCCGCGAGTCGACCACGTTGCGCGCCAGCAGCCGCTCCGGGCCGCGGTCGCGCGGGCCGCCCTCCCGGCGGAACTCCGCCGCCGACTCGGCGCGCAGCTGGCGGCGACGCTCCCGCGCCTCCTCCTTGGTCAGCGGCTTGCTGGGACCGGCCGGACGACGGCCCGCCCCCGGCCGCTTCGGCGTCTCGCGTCCCTTGGCGGGGGTGTAGCCCCGGGAACGGGCGGATGCGGACTCCTCGTCGGGCGTCACGGAGGTGACGGCCTCGTCGACGAGGTCGGTGGACTTGCGGCGAAACAGCGACGGCACGCGGAAAGCGTAGCCATACGTCGGCGCCCGGTGCACATCGCGGTGCACCGGGCGCGGACTCACGTGAGCGAGGTTACGGGCGCTCGGCGTGCGCGCCGAGGTCGGCGAGCTTCGCCTCGAAGTCCTCGTAGCCCCGGTTGATCAGGTCCACGCCGTAGACCCGGGAGGTTCCCTCGGCGGCGAGCGCGGCGATCAGGTGGCTGAAGCCGGCCCGCAGGTCGGGGATGACCAGGTCGGCCGCGTGCAGCTTGCTCGGCCCGGCGATCACCGCGGAGTGCTTGAAGTTGCGCCGGCCGAAGCGGCACGGGGTGCCGCCCAGGCAGTCCCGGTAGACCTGGATGTTCGCGCCCATCGAGTTCAGCGCCTCGGTGTAGCCCAGCCGCTGCTCGTAGACCGTCTCGTGGACGATCGACAGGCCGCGGGCCTGGGTCAGCGCCACCACCAGCGGCTGCTGCCAGTCGGTCATGAAGCCGGGGTGCACGTCGGTCTCCAGCGCCACCGCGTTCAGCTCGCCGCCCGGGTGCCAGAACCGGATCCCGCCCTCCTGGCCCGGGTCGCCCAGCTTCGGCGGCCGGGCGTCGGTGACCTCGTACTCGCCGCCGACCGAGCGGAAGATGTTCAGGAAGGTCATCATGTCGGCCTGCTGCGCGCCGAGCACCTCGACGTGGCCGCGGGTGGCCAGCGCGGCCGCCGCCCAGCTCGCCGCCTCGATCCGGTCGGGGATCGGCCGGTGGGTGTAGCCGTGCAGCTTCGGCACGCCCTGGATCTCGATTACCCGGTCGGTGTGCACCTTGATGATCGCGCCCATCTTCTGCAGGATGCAGATCAGGTCGATGATCTCCGGTTCCACCGCCGCGTTGCGCAGCTCCGTGACGCCCTCGGCCATCACCGCGGTGAGCAGCACCTGCTCGGTCGCGCCGACGCTCGGGTAGGGCAACGCGAACTTCGTGCCGTGCAGCCCGTTCGGTGCCGACAGGTGCAGCCCCTCCGGGGTCTTCTCGACCGTCGCACCGAACTCCCGCAGCGCCTGCAGGTGGAAATCGATCGGTCGCGGCCCGATGTGGCAGCCGCCCAGGTCCGGGATGAAGGCGTGCCCGAGGCGGTGCAGCAGCGGCCCGCAGAACAGGATCGGGATCCGGCTGGAGCCCGCGTGCACGTTGATCTGGTCCGTGCTGGCGCTCTCGACGTTGGCCGGGTCGAAGACGAGCTCGCCGTCCTCCCCGCCGTCGGAGACCTTCACCCCGTGCAGGCCGAGCAGGCCACGGACCACCTCGACGTCACGGATCTTCGGCACGTCGAACAGTCGGCTCGGGCTGTCGCCGAGCAGGGCGGCGACCATCGCCTTCGAGACCAGGTTCTTCGCGCCGCGCACGCGGATCCGCCCTTCCAGCGGAGTACCTCCGTGTACGACCAGGACGTCGTCGCTCAACGCAACCTCCAGCGCGTCGGTGCTGCCGTGTTGATGGTGGGGCTCGCGATTGTCATCGCTACCCGGACTGCGGCCATGTTGAAACGGCCCGCGTGTGTCGTCGCCCCGGCAGCATAGCCCTCGGTGACGAAAATGGACCCGGTCACATCACCCCAGGGGGCACTTATCGGTGATCCGGCACTTTCCCGTACCTGGGGGGCTACCGAGCGTGATCAGCCGACCGTCGGCGGGGGAGTGTCCGCCCCGGGGAGGGCGAGCATCTGGTCCAGCGCCACCCGGGCGTGGTGCGCGGTGTCCGGGTCGACGGTGATCTGGTTGACCACCCGACCGGCGACCAGCTCCTCCAGCGCCCACACCAGGTGCGGCAGGTCGATGCGGTTCATCGTCGAGCAGTAGCAGACCGCCTTGTCCAGGAACATGATCTGCTTGTCCGGGTGGGCCAGCGCCAGCCGGCGGACCAGGTTCAGCTCCGTGCCGACCGCCCAGGCCGAGCCGGCCGGGGCCGCCTCGATGGCCTTGATGATGTACTCCGTCGAGCCGACCTGGTCGGCGGCGGTGACGACCTCGTGCCGGCACTCCGGGTGGACCAGCACGTTCACCCCGGGCACCCGCTCCCGGACGTCGTTGACGCTGTCCAGCGTGAAGCGGCCGTGCACCGAGCAGTGCCCGCGCCACAGGATCATCTTCGCGTCCCGCAGCTGCTCGGGGGTGAGCCCGCCGTTCGGCTTGTGCGGGTCGTAGAGCACGCAGTCGTCCAGCGAGAAGCCCATCTCCAGCACCGCCGTGTTGCGGCCCAGGTGCTGGTCCGGGAAGAAGAACACCTTCGAACCCTGCTCGTACGCCCACTCCAGGGCCCGCCGGGCGTTGGACGAGGTGCAGACCACGCCGCCGTTGCGCCCGACGAAGCCCTTGATGTCCGCCGAGGAGTTCATGTACGTGACCGGGACGGTCTGGTCGGCGATGCCCAGGTCGGTGAGGACGTCCCAGGCCTTCTCGACCTGCGACAGCACCGCCATGTCGGCCATGGAGCAGCCGGCCGCCAGGTCGGGCAGGATCACCTTCTGCGCGTCCGAGGTGAGGATGTCGGCGCTCTCGGCCATGAAGTGCACGCCGCAGAAGACGATGTACTCCGCGTCCGGCCGGGCCGCCGCCTCGCGGGCCAGCTTGAACGAGTCGCCGGTCACGTCGGCGAACTGGATCACCTCGTCGCGCTGGTAGTGGTGACCGAGCACGAAGACCCGGGTGCCGAGCGCGGCCTTGGCCGCGGCGGCGCGGGCCACCAGGTCGGGGTCGCTCGGCGCCGGCAGGTCGCCCGGACACTCCACGCCACGCTCGGTGGCGGGGTCGCTGCCGCGGCCGAGGAGCAGCAGCGCAGTGGCGGTGTTGGAGGGTTCCACCCACGTCGAAGTCACGGGTCCATGGTCCCACAGCGTGACCGGGTCGCAGCCTTCGCCGGTGTGTGCTGCCACACTGCTCGGCATGCGCGTGCTGCTCTGCCCGGACAAGTTCGCCGGCACCCTGGCCGCCCGGGAGGTGGCCGACTCCGTTGCCGAGGGTTGGCGTGAGGTGTCCGCCGGCGACGACCTGCTCGTCCGGCCGCTCGCCGACGGTGGACCGGGGTTCGTGGCGGTGCTCGCCGACGCCCTGGGCGGACGCCGGATCCCGGTGCCGACCGTCGATCCGCTCGGCCGCCCCGCCGCCGGTGAGATCCTGCTCACCGACGACGGCACCGCCTACCTGGAGAGCGCCCAGTCCTGCGGGCTGCATCTGCTCGCCTCCGCCGAGCGCGACCCGAAGGCGACCACGTCGTACGGGCTGGGGGTGCTGGTCGCCGCCGCGGTGGAGCACGGGGCCCGCACGGTGGTCATCGGGTTGGGCGGTTCCGGCACCAACGACGGCGGCGCCGGCATGCTCACCGCGCTCGGCGCCACCCCGCTCGACGAGGTCGGCCGGGCCCTGCCGTACGGCGGGGCGGCGCTGGCCGGGGTGGGCGCCCTGGAC
>NZ_JAMOKF010000378.1 GCF_023656545.1 Micromonospora phytophila
CAGCCAGCGGCGACGACCGGCGGCGCCGGCGGTCGGGGCGGCGTCGGTGCCCCTGCGCTGCGCCGGCACCGGCGGGCGGCCGTTGCCGGCGACCGCGTCCCAGGCCAGGGCGAGCAGCACGCCGACCGCCGCCACCACCACCAGTGCCAGCCGGGTCGGCATCATCATCTCGACCAGCGGCAGGTCGTCGGGGACGTAGGCCCAGGGGCCGTCCGTCGCGGTCTCCACCCCGCCCAGGCGCACCTTCGGGCCGATCGAGGCCACGGTGAAGACGACCACCAGCACCGCCAGGATCCGGGCCACGAACGACCGGCGGATCAGCAGCGCCAGGGCCACCACCGACAGCAGCACCAGCGGCCAACCGAACCAGGTGTTCTGCTCGGTCAGGCCGATGGTCTGCTCCACCGCCTCGTCTCCGGCGACGGTGTCGCGGGCGTAGGTGACGAAGGCCGCCAGGTCCTCGCCCCAGTTGTGGAACACCCCGCCCTGCAACCCGCGGTAGGACTGCGGGCCGTTGAACTGGAACCAGATCGGGTAGGCGGTCAACAGCAGGGCCAACCCGCCGCCCACGCCGAGCGCGGCGGCGAAGGTGCCGGCCACCGCCAGCGTCCGCGCCGGCCGCATGATCGCGTACGCGACCACGGCGACCAGGCAGGCCAGCGCGGTGAGCAGCAGCATCTCCTCGTTGATGAAGATCTGGTACGCCACCAGCAGGCCGAGCACGACGCCGTTGCGCCGCCACCGGCCGGGCTCGCCCAGCCGGAACACGCGCACCACGATCAGCGGCAGCAGGAAGTTGGAGACGAAGTTGGGTTGGCCGTTCGCGTGGTGCACGATGCCGGGCGCGAAGCCGAGGAATGCGCCGCCGACGAAGGCCGCCGCGCGGGAGCGCACCAGGTGCCGCGAGAGCATCCAGTAGGACGTGCCGGCGGTGGCGGCCAGCGCGCCGCCCAGGTAGAGCGCGTACATCACCTGGGGGCCGAGCAGCATGGTCAGCGGCGCCAGCGGCAGCGTCACCCCGAGCAGCGAGGTGTTCGCCATCATGTTCACCCCGTCGGGGGCGTTCTGCCGGGCGGTGAAGAGCGGGTTCTCCAGGTGCCGCACGGAGTACGCGCCGTGCTGGAAGAGCCACTCGAACCAGCTGTGGTCGGTCGGCAGGTGCGACGACACCCGGTTCTGCACGTCCACCCAGTAGTTGAGGCACACGAAAACGCCGAGCAGCACATAGGCTCCGATGGCCAGCACGTCGGCGCGCGCGGGCCTTGGTCGGTGCCACCGTGTCGGCGCGGCCGCGGCGGGCGCGACGGCGACGGATCCGGGCACGGACTTCAGCGAGGGGTCTACCACGGGCACAGCCACGACGGGCCATCGTACAGGCGGGGCCGGGGCGCCCCGGCCGCAGCGGTGCGACCCGGCCGGGTCGGCGCGCTGCCCCGGTCGTCCGTCCGACGGCTGGCCGAGGGAGGGTGGGCGTGGTCGTCATCGATCTCGGTGAGCTGCGCGACGACACCGGGAACGGTCCACCGGGCCGCCGCCCGCCGCGGGCCACGGGCCGGGCGGTCCGGTCGGTGGCGGCGCTGCTGCTGGCCCTGGTGACGCTGGCCGGTGCGGCGCTGCAGCCGGAGCGGACCGCCGCCGCCGTGCCGGCCCGCCCCGGCGCCGAGGCGCACCTGGTCGGCGACCGGCTGTTCGTGGTCGAACCCGCCGACGCGGACGTCGACGGATCCCGGCAACTGGTCGCGTACGCCCTGCCGGAGGCCTCCGGCGCGCTCGCGCCGCTGTGGCGCACGCCGGTGCCGGGCGACGGCCCGTTCCACAGCACGCTCGTGCGCGCCGGCCTGGTGCTGCTCAGCGCGCCGGCCACCGGCGACGGGAGATACCAGACGTCCGCCTTCGAGCTGGCCACCGGCCGGTGGCGGTGGCAGCAGCCGGGTTTCCCCGTCGCGGACGTCGACGACGACGTGCTGTTGTTCGTGGACTCCGACGCGTCGCAGCCCGGCACGGTGCGGGCCGTGGAGCTGCCCACCGGCCGTGCCCGCTGGTCCGTCCCCGTACCGCCGGAGGGCGCGGATCTCCGGCTCGGGGGCGAGTTCACCGACGGGATCGTGCTGGTCCCGTCCCCGGGGCAGGTCGAGGTCTGGGACGCGGGCAGCGGCGTGAAGCTGCGCAGCGCGAAGTTCCGCCCCGACGAGCTGTCGTCGTCCCGGCGGATGCAGGTGGTCGACGACCTGCTGCTGGCCATCGACAACAACGCGACGACGGTGACCGCGTACGGGCTGGAGGGGCTGGACCACCGTTGGTCGGCGCGACTGTCCCTGGTGACCGGCCTGAGCTCCTGCGGCGACCTGCTCTGCGCGTACGGGCAGAGCGGGGGGATGTGGGCGCTCGACCCGGCGACGGGCCGGACCCGGTGGAGTGACCGGCGGTGGTGGTGGACGGCGGCCGAGAGCGGTGGTCGGCTGCTCGTCGGCACCCCCGGCGCCGGGGACGCCGCCACGCTCGCGGTGGTGGAGGCCGCGACCGGTCGGGTCACCGCGGAGCTGGGCTCCTGGGAGCTGGTGGGCTGGCGCCACGGCGAGCACGACGGGCCGCTGATTGGGGTGCGCCGGAGCCCGGACGGGCGGCTGCTGGTCGCCCAGCTGGACGTCGCGGCGGCCCGGGTCGAGCTGCTCGACGTGCTCGTGGACGCCTCCGGCGCCTGCCAGGCGGGCGGCGACGTGCTGCTCTGCCGGCGGACGGACGGGGCGTTCGGGCTCTGGCGACTGGACCGGTGAGCCGGTGTCCATCATCGAGCTCGGCGAGCTGCGGCACGGCGACGAGCCCGAGCCGGAGCGCCCGCCGCCCCGTCGGGCTCCAGCGGCCCGGCCGTTGCGCGCCATGCTGCTGCTCGCGGTCGTCCTCCTGACGCTCGCCGGATCCACGCCCGGGCCCGCCCACCGGCGGTACACCGCGGTGCCCGGCGGGCAGGGCGCAATCTTCCTGATCGACGCCGACCGGCTGATCGTGGGGGACGGGCCCGACGGTGTGGCCGGCATGCGGCGTCAGGTGGCTGCGTACCGGTTGCCCGACGGCGAGCCGCTCTGGCGGCTGCCCCTGCCCGACGGCGACCACCTGTTGGGCTTCACCGCCCTGCCGCGAGGGGTGCTGCTCTTCGCCAGCAGCCCGGCCGGCGCCGGTGAACCGTCGTCGACGGCGGTGGACGTGGAGACGGGGACGGTGCGCTGGAAACAACCGGGTTACGCCGTACCAACCCAGGACGGCGGGGTGCTGTTCGAGCTGCGCCGGGCCGACGGGACCGGCACGCTGCGCGGGGTCGACCCGGCGTCGGGATCCCCGCGCTGGTCGCTGCCGATGCCGCCGCTCGGCGTGACGTACCGCCAGGGCGACCACGGGGTCGACCGGATCGTGCTGGTCGCCCCCTCGGGCCGGGTGGAGGTCCGGGACCCCACCTCCGGAGTGCTGCTGCGGGCCGGCCGCGTTGCGTCGCCGGTCGACGGACTGTCGTACCAGTTCACCCAGGTCGTCGGCGATCTGCTGCTGACCGGCGACGGACCGGGGACGGTCACCGCGCACGGCCTCGACGGGCTGGACCGCCGCTGGAGCATCCCCGTCGACCCCCGGCGCGGCGCCTACTTCGGGGAGTGCGGCGCCGCGCTCTGCCTGCACACCGCCGAGGCCGGGGTGCGGCTGCTCGACCCGGTCACCGGGCGCACCCGGTGGACCGACGACAGCCTGCACACCGCCGAGGCCGGGGTGCGGCTGCTCGACCCGGTCACCGGGCGCACCCGGTGGACCGACGACCGCTGGTCGGCCCTCTGGTGGATCGACGGGCGGCTGGTCGGGGTCGGGACGGCGCAGGGGCGGGAGGCGGAGCTGGCGATCCTGGACCCGGGCACCGGCCGGGTGACCGGGCGACTCGGCCGCTGGCGGTTGGCCGGGGCGGACCTGACCGAACGGCCCCTGATCGGGCTCCGGCTGCTGCCCGACGGCCGGCAGTTGATGGCCGAGCTGGACCCGGCGACCGGCGAGACCCGGGTGCGCGACGTGCTGCGCGACTCGTGGGACTTCTGCGCGGTCCGGGCGGGCGTCCTGGTCTGCCGTCGGCTGGACGGGACGCTGGGCGTCTGGCCGCCGGGCCGGTGAATCACCAGTTGGCCTGCGCCGGCGGCGGGGGCAGCGGCACCTCGGGCGGACGCAGCACGTACGCCACCCCGCCGCTGCCGGTCTGCCAGGCCGCCTCGAACCGGTCCCGGTCCACAATGCGGCGGACCGCCTCGTCGTCCGGCGCGTACGGGTCGTTGAGCACCGGCTCGCCGGTGGCGGTGAAGCCGACCAGCACCATCAGGTGCCCGGCGGTGTCGTAGTCCAGCCCGGCCACCTCGCCGGCCCGGAACGCGGCGGAGACCACCAGCGGGATGCCGGCGGCCACGAACGCCTCCGCCTCGGCCAGCGACCGCAGCCGGGTGACGAAGGCGTCCAACCCGTGCAGCCCGGCGTACGCGGTGTTGAACGGCCAGTTCCCGGCCCCGGCGTAGGCGTGGTCGAAGCAGTGCCGGGCGGCGTGCACCACGACCGGTCGGGGCCCGGCGGGGGCGACCCAGGCGTACCGCTTCTCCCGCGGCGCGGCGCCCCAGTACGCGAGCACCATCGAGATGCAGGTGGGGCTGCACCAGGAGTCCCCGCCGCCACCCCACTGCGGGTGCGCGCCGGCGTGCAGGCGCTGCGAGTAGCGCGGCA
>NZ_JAMOKF010000379.1 GCF_023656545.1 Micromonospora phytophila
GCCAAGCAGCAGGCCGCCTATCTTGAGTGGCGCGCCCGCCACGGTTAGGTCTCTCGCCAAGGAGTCGCCCGGGGCACACACGGGGCACAAGACAGCGTGAAACGTCGGCAACCAGTGACCAATGATGCGAGCCGATGTCCGGGTGCGACCAGCGTGCCAAGCAGGTTGGCGCAGGCCAGGGGAAGGCCCGTAGTCACCTCGCCAGGCTTCCCACCGTGCGCCTGGCCGCCGTCCAGGCCCGGCTGGGTAGGGTGGGTGGCTGTTCGCGTCCCGTGGGAGGAAGACGATGACCGTGCAGCCATCCAGGCCCACGTTCGGCTTGGACGACTTCGGGCTGGACGACCGGATGCGACTGTTCGGTTACGTCACGGCGGAGAACCGGTTCGCCTACCTGTGGCTGCTGCGGGCCTTCGACTCGGCGCGGTCCAGCTACCACGTCGTGCTGCACACCTCTGACGTGGCCGCAGCGCTGGCGGCGCTGCATGAGGCGAACGCCGACTGCCCGGATCCGGCGCAGTTGGAGCTGCCGCGGCTGCTCGACGCCCTGGTGGACTGGGGGGTGCTCGACCGAGGGCAGGACGGTTCCCGGGCTACGACGTTGGCGGAGTACCGCAACCGGCACTCGGTGTACCAGTTCACCGAGGCCGGGTACCGGGCCCACCGGGCGGTGGAGGCGGTGTTGTCGGCGAGCATGGACGACTCGACGCTGTCCCGGCTGGTCTTCGCCGATCTCCTGGCGGACCTCAACGCACTCGCATCGGCTAACGAGGCCGGGGACGCGGAGGAGGTCTACCGCAAGTTCAACCGGCTGGACCGGGCGTTGGCGGACATCGCCGAGCGGGCCGCGCGCTTTTACCACATGCTGGGCGATCTGGGACGGACCAACGACGTGCGGCCGGAGGCGTTCCTCGCCCACAAGGACGCGCTACTGGCTCACCTGCGGGATTTCCACGACGAATTGCAGCGCTACAGCCCCCGGCTACGCGCGGCGGTGCACGAGGTGGAGGCGACCGGGCTGGATCGGCTGATCGAGGCGGCCGCCGCGGCCGACGAGCGGCTGTTCCACACCCCGGCTCAGCGGCTGGATGACTGGCGGCGGCGCTGGGCGGGGCTGCGGTCCTGGTTGGCGCCGCCGGGTCCGGAGCAGCTCAGCGAGGCGGACCGGTTGTCGGACGCCACCATCGCCGCGATCAGTGACGTCCTCGCCCTGTTGCGCCGAGTCACCGAGGCTCGCCGTGGCGGGGTGAGCCGGGAGTCGCAGCTGCGGCACCTGGCCGCGTGGTTCACCCACACCGGCACCCAGGAGGCCGCGCACGCCCTGTTCGACGTCGTGTTCGGTCTCGGCGCTCCTCGCCACGTCGGGGTGGCGCACCCGGATCCGGAGGCGATCGCGAGCCGGCTGTCGTGGTGGGAGGCGCCGGCGGTGGAGCTGTCCCGCACCCTGGTGGCCACCGGTCGGGCACCCGGGCAGGGTCGGGGACGGCCAGCACGGCTGGACCGGGTCGACGACCGCCGGCACCGGCTGCGCGGCGACCAGCTCGCCCGGGAGCGCCGGTTGGCCGACGCGGCGACGGCGCTGGCTGCCGAGGGAATCACCGACGGCCGGTTGGACGGGTCGCAGACCCAGGTCCTGCTGCGCCTGCTCGACATCGCGTTCGCCGCCCGGGTCGGTGGCACGGCCGCGGTGCCGCTGGCGGCCGCCGCGCACGGCGTCCGGCTGACCTTAACCCCGACGCCGGGACGGTTCACCACGGTACGCACCGTCGGCGGCCGGCTTCATCTGGACGGGTACGCGCTGACGGTCACCGCCGCGCAGCACACCGCGGTCCGCCGTGGCGAGCTGGTGTCGGCGTGACCGCAGAATCGGGCGCGCTCCGGCCGGCGGTCCACCGGTTCGCCGTCGATGTCCCGGAGCTGGAGTTGGCGGACTACCAGCGGGTCGTCCGGCTGGTCCTGCGCCACCCGCTGATCACGGCGACCTGGCCCGACGAGCGGGCGCTGCCCCGGGTGCGGCGCTTCGCCGCCGCCCTGCGCCGGGATCTCGCCGAGGCGTTCGGGTACCGGCTGGAGCTGCACGGTTCGACGGCACGGCTGGTGCGGGCGAAGGACCGGCTCGACGGCACCCAGCCGGCCGTGTCCCGCACCGGGCGGCCGTTCGACCGGCAGCGCTACGCGTATCTGGCGTTGTGCCTGGCGGTGCTGGGCCGTGCCGGGATTCAGATCACCCTCAGCGAGTTGGCCGACTCGGTGGCCGGCGACGCGAACCGGATCACCGGCCTGGGGCTGGATCCGGACCACGGCCCGGATCGGCGGGCGTTCGTGGACGCGGTCGGCTGGTTGGAGGAGCGTGGCGTGCTCCGGCTGGCCGACGGCTCCAGCGCCGCCTGGGCCAGTGACCCCGGGGCCGGTGAGGCGTTGTACGACGTCGCGCGGGACGTGGTGTTCGCGCTGTTCCGGCCGACCCGGGTGGTGCAGCACGTCGAGTCGGTGTCGGCGCTGCTCGGCCGGGCGATGACCAGCAGCGGCAACGCCGAGCGCCGACAGGCAGCTCAGGCGGCCCGGCGGGGGGTGGTGGAGTCGCCGGTCGTCTACTTCGCCGACGTCGATCCGGTGGTCGCCAACCATCTGGGCGGGTCGGCGCTCGCCGCCGACTTGGCCCGGTTGACCGGTCTGCGGGTGGAGCGGCGGGCCGAGGGGGTGCTGCTGGTGGACACCGCCGGGTTCACCGGGGAGCGGTTCCCGGGCACCGGCTCGGTGGCGCAGGCCGCGGTGCTGCTGGCGGTGGAGATAGCCGACCGCGTGGCGGATCCGGATGGCCGTCGGGTCAAGCGGCTTGTGCCGCCGGACGGGTACGGCCGGCAGCAGGCGCTGGTGGGTCAGATCGACGCCGGGCTGCCCACGGCCACCCTGGTGCGCCTCGACGACACGGGCCCGGCCGAGCCGCGGACCACCGAGGATGAGGGTGGCGCCGATGAGACCGACGGCGCCGGGCGGTTGCCGTTCATCACCGACAGCTTCCTGCGTACCGCCGTCGGCGAGATCCTTCAGCGGTACGGGACCGCGTTCGGGGCCCAGTGGCACGCCGACCCGGACCGGCTATGCGCCGAGGCGGTGGCGCTGCTGGAACGGTTCGGCGCGGTCACCGTCGTGCCGGGCGGGGTGCTCGTCCGGCCGCTGGTCGGTCGTTACCGCCACACCATCGCCGCGGTCAAGCCCCGCGCCTCGACCGAAACCCTCTTCTGACCCTCGGGAAGCAGATCGTGATCGAGCAACGTGCCGTCCGCCGGTTCGCCCCCACCCGAGCCGGGATCATCAACCTGTGGGACTACCGGGACGAGGAGTTCCTCTTCGTCGACGGTTGGCTGGTGCTGCGCGGGCCGAACGGCTCCGGCAAGACCAAGGCGCTGGAGGTGCTGTTCCCGTTCGTCCTCGACGGGCGGATCGAACCCCGCCGGCTGAACCCGTTCGCCAGCGAGGACCGCACAATGAAATCGAACCTGCTCTACCGGGGGCAGGAGGTCACCCACGCGTACGTGTGGATGGAGTTCAGCGACGGCGAGGAGTACGTGACGGTCGGCATCGGGTTGCGGGCGCACCGGCACGTCGACCGGGTGACCCGCTGGCACTTCGTGGCCGACGGCCGGGTGGGGGTGGACTTCTCCCTGCTGGACGCCGACGACCGGCCGCTGAACCGCCGCGACCTGATCGACCGGCTGGGGGCCGACGCGGTGCGGGACTCGGCGGAGGACTATCGCCAGCTTGTCGACGCCCGGCTGTTCGGCCTCGGGCCGGCCCGCTACGAGCAGCTGCTGGATCTGGTGCTGACCCTGCGTAAGCCCCAGCTCGCCAAGGACCTCAACCCGGTCGAGTTGTCCCGCACGCTGCAGCGCGGGCTGCGTCCGGTCGAAGACCACCTGCTGGTGGAGGCCGCCCGCTCGTTCGACGACATGGAAGCGGTCGCCCGTACCCTCGAAGGGCTGGTGGCGGCGGACGCGGCGACGGCCGCGTTCCTGACGGTCTACTCGACTTACCTGCGCACCCATGCCCGGGCGGCCGCCGACACCCTGACCGCCCGCCGCGACGCGGTCGCCACCCAGTCGGCAGCACTGGGCGACGCGCGCCGCACGGCCGACGCGGCGGCCGAGACGGAGTCCGAGGCAGGCACGCGGCTGCGGGCCGTCGAGGGCGAGCCCGGACGGCTCCGCGCCCACCTGGACAGCCTGAAAGCATCGGCGGCCTACCAGTCCCACGAGCAGCTCGCCGACCTGGAACGACACGTGCACGACCTGGCCGAGGCGGCCGAGCGCGCCGACGACGCTGCCGCCGCCGAGGAGACGGCGGTGACCCGGCGGCGTACCGAATGGGAACGGGCGATGGTGGCGACCCGGGACGCGCGGGCGGCGGCCGACCGGCTCGCCGCCGAACTTCTGCTCGACGCCGAGACGGCCGGGATCACCTGGAGCGCCGACGACGCCGCCCCGGACCACCTGTCGGCCCGGATCACCGCACGGGCCGCCGCGCGTCGCGACGACGTGCGCGCCATTCGCGAGCAGGTGGCACGGCATGACCAGGCCGAACGTGACCACTCCCGGTCCGCCGCCGACGCGGCCGACGCCACGGCCGCCGCCGCCGACGCCGAGCAGGCCGCGCGACGCGCCGAGGACGCCGTCGAAGAGGCCCGCGCGCGGCTGCGTGCCCAG
>NZ_JAMOKF010000380.1 GCF_023656545.1 Micromonospora phytophila
TAAATCATAATTGGCACTGGCTTATCAAGCACCCTGTTGAGTTCTCAAAGAACAACCACACACCGCCCGAAAACCCCACACCGTGGAGCCCCGACCCGGGGTATTTCGTCCACCGCACCCGCCGCTTCCCGCGCCGGGCACTTTTACTACGTTACCCGGTGATTTCCGCGCCGTCAAACCGATGTAACCCGGTCCGACCCGCTTCCACCCAATTTCCGGGCACCACGAGAAGATCCGGCCGAAGCCGTCGCAATTCGTGGATTCGACAGGCCGGCCGCCGCGGTCTCCCGCAAGCTCGCCCGGTACCCTGCCGGTCGTAAACCATACCCGGTCGGTTCCGCCTCACCAAATCCGCCTCGCGGCGGATCCGGGGCACCGCCCGGTCCAGGCTCACACGGGATTCAACCCGCCCGACCCTGGAGTCATTCCCGGCCCCGTCCGGCTTCGTAAAGCCTCCGGAGCCCGATCCAAGCTCGTACCGGATACAACCGGCCCAACCCTGGAGTCATTCCCGGCCCCGTCCGGCTTCGTGAAGCCTCCGGAGCCCGATCCAGGCTCGTACCGGATACAACCGGCCCAACCCTGGAGTCATTCCCGGCCCCGTCCGGCTTCGTGAAGCCTCCGGAGCCCGATCCAGGCTCGTACCGGATACAACCGGCCCGACCCTGGCGTCATTCCCGCGCTCCGGCCTCCAGGACTTTCGCCCGTTTCGTCCGTTCCGCGCTGACAGAGAGAAAGTTACGCGCCCGGCGGATCCAACGTCAAATCCGCCGGGCGCGTCCCGCGTCACAGCGGGCGTTCGGCTCAACTCTGCAGCTCGACCCCGGCGAATGACCGCTTGCCGCGGCGCAGCACCAGGTACCGGCCGTGCAGCAGGTCGTCCGGGCCGACGGTCGCGTCGGTCTCGGTGATCCGGGCGTTGTTGACGTACGCGCCGCCCTCGGCGATCACCCGGCGGGCCTCCTTGAGGCTCGGCACCAGCCCGGAGTCGCGCAGCAGCCCGGCCACGTCCGGCAGCTCCGGCAGGTGGACCAGCCCCGCCTCGGTCAGCGCGGCACGCAGGGTTGCCGGTGCGAGTTCCTCCAGCGAGCCGCGGCCGAACAGCGCCTGGCTCGCGGCGACCACCTGGGCCATCTCCCGTTCCCCGTGCACCAGGGTAGTCAGCTCCTCGGCGAGGGCGCGCTGGGCGGCGCGGGCGGCCGGCCGCTCGGCGGTCTCCTTCTCCAGCGCCTCCAGCTCCTCGCGCGAGCGGAAGCTGAAGTACCGCAGGTAGCGGGTGACGTCCCGGTCGTCGACGTTGATCCAGAACTGGTAGAACGCGTACGGGCTGGTCATCTCCGGGTCGAGCCAGATCGCCCCGCCCTCGGTCTTGCCGAACTTCGTCCCGTCGGACCTGGTCACCAAGGGCGTGGTGAACGCCTCCACCGGGCCGGCGCCGCGCCGGCGGATGTAGTCCACGCCGGCGGTGATGTTGCCCCACTGGTCGGAGCCGCCGAACTGGAGCTGGCAGCCGTGCCGGCGGTGCAGCTCGAAGAAGTCGTGGGACTGGAGCAGCTGGTAGCTGAACTCGGTGAAGCTGATGCCGCTGTCCAGCCGGGCCTTGACCACCTCCCGGGCCAGCATCTTGTTGACCGGGAAGTGTTTGCCGACGTCGCGGAGGAACTCGACCACCGACATCTCACCGGTCCAGTCCAGGTTGTTGACCAGGCGGGCGGCGTTGTCACCGGTGTACGACACGAAGGGGGCGAGCTGGTCGCGGATGCGGCCGACCCAGCCGGCGACCACCTCGGGCGGGTTGAGTGTCCGCTCCGCGCTCTCCTTCGGGTCACCGATCTGGCCGGTCGCGCCGCCGACGAGCAGCAGCGGCCGGTGCCCGGCCAGTTGGAGGCGGCGGGCCGTGGTGACCTGCATGAGGTGGCCGACGTGCAGGCTCGGCGCGGTCGGGTCGAAGCCGACATAGAAGGCGGTCGCACCGCCGTCGAGCAGCGCGCGCAGCTCGTCGAGGCCGGTGGAGTCCTGAATCAGGCCCCGCCACCGCAGGTCATCGGTCAGGGAGTCCCGCCCGGACGGCGGGAGGCTGCTGCTGTCGGTCACGGTCACCGATTCTCCCCCATGGCGGGGGGCGGACCGTACCGGGTTTCCCGGTCCGGGCGGCCGGCTACGCTGGCGACCCATGATCGAGGAGGGGCTGCCGTGGATGCACCGAACCTGACGGGTGGCTTCGTCGCCCTGCTCGGGCTTCAGTTCGACGAGGTGAGCGGGGACCGGGTGGTGATCCGCTGGCGGGTCCGTCCGGAGCTGCACCAGCCGTTCGGAATCCAGCACGGCGGCGTGTACTGCTCGGTGGTGGAGACTGCCGCCAGCGTCGGCGGGTCGCTCTGGCTCGCCGACCGGGGGCAGGTCGTCGGCGTGTCGAACCAGACGGACTTCCTGCGCGCCGTCCGCGAGGGGGAGCTGACCGCCGTCGGCACGCCGGTGCACCGGGGCCGCAGCCAGCAGCTCTGGCAGGTGGAGATCACCGACGCCGACGCCCGGCTGGTCGCCCGCGGCCAGGTCCGCCTGCAGAACCTCTCCCCCGCCTGACCGGCCCCGCCGCGGAGCACGCCTGACCGGACCTCCGGGCTCCGGGCTCCGGGCTCCGGGCTCCGGACTCCGGGCTCCGGGCTCCGGGCAGGACCTACCTGACCGGTCTGCGGTGCGTGGGGCAAGGGCGTTCGGCCGTACGCCGGCGTTGGCGTCGACCCGGGGCTGATGCCCGATTCGCGGTTACTGGTGCGGTCGGCGCCGATATCGTCGCGTCGATGACCGCCCGCGAGCCGCAGCCGAGGTGAGGAAGCTCCTCGCCGCCACGCTTGGCGTCCTCTCCGCCGTCGGCGGCTTCGTGGACATCGGCGACCTGGTGGCGGCGAGCCAGGCCGGCGCGCGCTTCGGCATGGGGCACGCCTGGGTGCTGCTGCTCGGCGTGGTCGGCATCTGCGCGTACGCGGACATGGCGGGACGGATCGCGGCGGTGAGCGGCCGGGCGGTGTTCGACCTGGTCCGGGAGCGGCTCGGCGCTCGGGTGGCGCTGCTCAACCTGGTGGCGTCGTACCTGGTCACGGTCCTCACCCTGGCCGCCGAGCTGGGCGGGGTGGCGTTGGCGCTGCGGCTGGCCGCCGGCCTGCCCTACCTGGTCTGGGTGCCGGTGGCCGGCCTGGCCGTCTGGCTGGTGCTGTGGCGGATGCGCTTCCAGCTGATGGAGCGGGTGTTCGGGCTGGCCGGCCTGGCGCTGGTCGTCTTCGCGGTGGCGCTGTGGTGGCTGCCGACCGACTGGGCGGCGCTGGGCCGGGGGATGCTGCACCCCGGGGAGGCCGGCCACGGCTGGGGCGCCTACTGGTTCGTCGCGGTGGCGCTCTTCGCCTCCACCGTCAGCCCGTACGAGGTGTTCTTCTTCTCCTCCGGCGGGGTGGAGGAGCGGTGGAGCGCCGAGGACCTGGCCGACGCCCGGTCCAGCGTGCTGATCGGGTTCCCGGTCGGCGGGCTCCTCGCGCTGTCGTTGATCGCCACGGCCACGGTGGTGTTCCACCCGGGCACGTCGGTCACCACCCTCGACCAGGTGGCCCGGCCGGTGCTGCTCGCGTTCGGCGCGGTCGGCCTGGCGGTGGTGTCCCTCGGCTTCTTCGCGGTCACCTTCGGCGCCGCGCTGGAGACCGGCCTGTCGGCGGCGTACGCCGCTGCGCAGTACTTCGGGTGGCAGTGGGGCAAGCGGGTCAGCCCCCGGGAGGCGGCCCGGTTCCACGCGGTGCTGCTGGTCAGCGTGCTGCTGGGGGTACTGGTGCTGCTCACCACGGTCGACCCGGTGACGCTCACGGAGTACATGCTGATCGTCAGCGCGGTGGCGCTGCCGCTGACCTACCTGCCGATCCTGGTGGTGGCCAACGACCGGACGTACCTGGGAGACCGGGTCAACGGGCGGCTGCTGAACCTGCTCGGCGCGGTGTTCCTGCTGGTGATCCTCGCCGCGTCGGTGGCGGCGGTCCCGTTGGCGATCACCACGAGGATGGGACAGTGAGGGTCCAGGTGGCCCGGCAGCTGCTGGACCGGCAGCTGGTCGACGTGACCGGCCGGCTGGTCGGCAAGGTCGACGATGTCGAGTTCGCCCTGGACGACGACGGCGTGCCGTACGTGCGGACGCTGCTCAGCGGGCCGGGGGCGCTGGGCGCGCGGGTCGGTGGCCGGCTCGGGCGGATGCTGGTGCTGGCCGCGGAGCGGTTTGTCAGCGATCCGCCGCTGACGCCGATGCGGATCCCGTTCCGGCTGGTCGAGCGGGTGGACAGCGCCGTGTGGCTGCGGGTCCCGGCCGAGGAGCTGCCCGCCTCGCCGGTGGAGGAGTGGCTGCGCCGGCACCTGATCGGCCGGATCCCGGGAGCGGGCCGTGCGAGCGGGTGAGCTGCTGGGACGCACCGCGTACGACCGGCGGGGCCGGCGCCTCGGCCGGGTGGTGGACGTGGTGGTGCGCGGCCCGGTGCCCGGCGGTCCGCTGCGGCTGACCGATGTGATCGTCACCGCCCACTGGTACGGGCGGTTGGCCGGCCGGTTGATCGGCCCGGAGCGCCACCCGAGCGGGCCCTGGCTGATCCGCGCGGCGGCGCGGCTGCTCGGCCGCAGCACCCGACAGGTCGCCGTCGACC
>NZ_JAMOKF010000381.1 GCF_023656545.1 Micromonospora phytophila
CGGCAGGAGCGGCAGCAGCGCCACCCCGACGGCCGCCGGCACCAGCCGGCGGGCCCGGCCGGTGCCGCGCAGCGCCCGGTCGACCGCCAGCGCCAGCAGCGTGCCGACCAACGGCAGCACCGCGAGGGCGAAGCGCATCGGCAGCGCGCCGTCCACCACGGGCAGCCCACTGATCAGGGCGTACGGCCCCGGTAGGGCGGTGGGCTCGCCGTCGAGCACCAGCCGGGGGCCGAGCGACAGTCCCCCCGTCACCAGGATCCCGACCACGCACGCGACGGCCAGCGGGCGGCGGCCCAGCGAGATCGCGCAGGCGGCGGTGACCAGCAGCAGCGGCCAGCCGAGGAAGGTGTTGTACTCCGCCGGCCCGGTGGTCAGCCGCGCGACGTGGTCGCTGCCGAGGACGGAGAGCGGTGAGACGGCCCACCAGCTGCGCAGGTCCGCCGAGAAGTAGTGCGGGCTGAACATCCCGTCGGCGACGCCCTGCGGGCCGGCGAACTGGAACCACAGTGGCCAGCCCAGCACGAGCAGGGCCAGCCCGGCGGCGAGCATCATCCCGCCGGCGAATCCGGGCAGCGCGCGCCGGGCCAGGTCCCGGTCCACCGCCGCGTAGGTGAGCGCCATCACCAGCAGCGTGACCGCGCAGAGGAAGAGCACCTCCTCGCCGACGAACAGCTGTGCGGTGACCGCGGCGGCCAGGCCGACCGCCGAGGTGGTCATGCGCCGCCGGTCCGGCCCGTCGCCTAGGGCCGGGTCGGCGGCGCGCAGCAACCGGACCACCAGCCAGACGATCAGCGGAACCAGCCACTGGGCGGTCATGTGCAGGTGGCTGTTGGTCTGCGAGACCATTCCCGGCCCGAAGCCGCAGAGCGCCGCGCCCAGCACGGCGGCGGCCCGCCGGGCGCCCAGCGTGCGGGTGTAGAGCAGGTACCAGGCGACGGCGGTGCCGGCGAGGTTCGCCCCCGCGAGGAGGGCGAAGGTGACCGGCGCGCCGAGCAGCAGGGTGACCGGGCCGAGGAGCACCCCGAGCGCGATGACCGTGGTGTTGGTCATCAGGTTGACTCCGTCCGGCGCGTTGAGCCGGTCGGTGAGCAGGCCGAAGTCGCCCAGCAGCGCCCGTGCGTCGACGGCGAGGAACCACTCGTAGAGGGCCTGGTCCTCCGGGTTGAGCGCCAGCACCCGGCCGCCCGGGTCGGGCCAGAGGCCCTGGGTCAGCCATCCGGCCAGCACCACGAAGAGCAGCGCGACGGACAGGTCCGCGCGGCGCCGGGTGATCGCGGTCAGCAGGCGGGCCGGCCAGCGCCGGCGCAGCAGCCGGTCGGCGGCACGGACGGCCTCTTCAGGGGCGGCGTCGGGGGCCGTGGGGGCTGCGCTGCTCACGGTCTCGACCCTAGTGCGGGCCGGGCGGCGGGGTACGTCGGGTCACCGCCGACCGGTTACGGTGACACTGCACCACGCGTGTCGGCGCGCCGGTGTTCACCCGCCCGGGTGGTGGAACGGCAGACACGGCCGCCTTAAAAGCGGCTGCCGCAAGGCGTGCGGGTTCGACCCCCGCCCCGGGCACCACACTTTCAGCTGCCACTCAGCTTGGTGATCTCCACAGGGACTGTGCGGGGCGTCTACTCTTGAGGGTGCACGTTCACGTGCAACGACCCCCTGAGGGAGGCCTGACAGTGAAGACTTCGAACCCGGTGCTCGCGCGGCTCGGCCAGGCGGCCGAGCGTGAGCGCTCCGCCGGGTACGCCCCGACCGGGCCGTACGGACAGCCCGGCTATCCCCAGCAGTACCCGACGGAGGCCGGCTACCCGGCCGCTCCGCCGACCGTCAACACCATGTCGATCGACGACGTGGTGGTGAAGACCGTCACGCTCCTCGGCATCCTCGGCATCTCCGCCGCGGCCGCCTGGGTGCTGGTGCCCGACGCGCTGGTCGGCGCCGCGTGGATCGGCGCTGCCGTCGTCGGTCTGGTGCTCGGTCTGATCATCTCGTTCTCCCGGATGGCGAACCCGGCGCTGGTCGTCACGTACGCCGTCGTCGAGGGCGTCTTCGTCGGCATGGTCAGCAAGTTCTTCGAGTCGCTCTACGACGGCATCGTGCTCCAGGCGGTGACCGCCACCTTCGGTGTCTTCCTGCTGATGGGCGTGCTCTACAAGGCGAAGGTGATCCGGGCCACCCCGGTGTTCGTCAAGGGCATGATCGCCGTGATGGCCGGTCTCTTCGCCGTCATGCTGATCAACCTGGTGCTGGCGCTCTTCGGCGTCAACACCGGCCTGCGCGACGGCAGCCCGCTGGCCATCGGCTTCAGCCTGGTCTGCATCGTCGTGGCCTCGCTGAGCTTCGTGCTCAGCTTCAAGGAGGTCGAGGACGGCGTGCGGATGGGCCTGCCCCAGCGCTACTCCTGGGTCGCCGCGTTCGGCATCCTGGTCAGCCTGGTCTGGCTCTACATCGAGATCCTGCGCCTGCTGAGCTACTTCCAGGGCGACGACTGACCTCTCGCCCGCGACTGACCGGCGCCCGTTCCCGCACCGCGGGGACGGGCGCCGTCGTGTCGGCGGCCTTCCCGCCCTGTCCCCGCTCGGCGGGGGCGGCCGTAGACTCGGTGGCGATGAGCGCAGCGGAACTGGACCGGGCGGTGGAGCTGCTGGTCCGTCAGGTGGGGCACTGGCAGCAGCCGCGCTGGGCGGCGAGTGCCGCGGCGGGCAACGCGCCCCGCGCCGACGTGATGCACCGGCTGGTGCAGGAGATCGCGAACCTGGCCGCCGACGCGGAGGGTCAGCCGCGCCGGACGGTCCCCCGGCTCGACAACGACCTCGCCCTGCCCGACCAGCTTCGGGTGGTCACCGCCGACCTGGTCGCCGCCGCCCCGTCGGCCGAGGCGCTGGCCCGGGCCGCCGCCGAGGTGACGGCGACCCGGAGCGCGCTGTAGCGCGGCTCAGCTGAGGCGTTCGAGGACCAGGGCCATGCCCTGGCCGCCACCGACGCACATGGTCTCCAGGCCGATGGACTTGTCGTGCCACTCCAGCGCGTTGAGCAGGGTTCCGGTGATCCGGGCGCCGGTCATGCCGAACGGGTGCCCGACGGCGATCGCGCCACCCATGACGTTCAGCTTCTCCTCCGGGATGCCCAGCTGCCGGTAGGAGGGGATCACCTGGGCGGCGAACGCCTCGTTGATCTCCACCAGGTCGACGTCGTCGATGGTCATGCCGGCCCGCTTCAGCGCCTGCTTCGAGGCCTCCACCGGCCCGAGGCCCATGATCTCGGGGGAGAGTGCGGTCACGCCGGTGGAGACGATCCGGGCCAGCGGGGTGAGCCCGAGGTCCCGTGCCCGCTGGGCGCTCATGATCACCACGGCGGCGGCGCCGTCGTTGAGCGGGCAGCAGTTGCCGGCGGTGATCCGGCCGTCCGGACGGAAAACCGGCTTCAGGCCGGATACCGCCTCCAGCGTGACGCCCGCGCGGGGACCGTCGTCGGTGCTGACCACCGTGCCGTCCGGCGTGGTGACCGGGGTGATCTCCCGGGCCCAGAAGCCGTCCGCGATGGCCTTCTCGGCGAGGTTCTGGCTGCGTACGCCGAACTCGTCCATGTCGGCGCGGGTCACGTCGTGGACCTGGGCCAGGTTCTCCGCGGTCTGCCCCATGGTCAGGTAGATGTCCGGCAGTTCGCCGGCCTCGCGCGGGTCGGTCCAGACCGGCGCGCCGCCCTGGGCGCGGGCCTTGGAACGCGCGGTCGCCTCGGCGAAGCGCGGGTTCTCCCAGCCGCCGCCGACCAGCGCCTGCGCCTCCGGGGGCAGGCCGTCGGAGTTGCCCCGGGCGTACCGGGAGACCATCTCCACGCCGGCGGAGATGAAGACGTCACCCTCGCCGGCCCGGATCGCGTGCAACGCCATCCGGGTGGTCTGCAACGAGGAGGCGCAGTAACGGGTCAGCGTGGCGCCGGGCACGGTGTCCAGGCCCATCAGGGTGGTGACCACCCGGGCCATGTTGAAGCCCTGCTCGCCGCCGGGCAGACCGCAACCCAGGTAGAGGTCGTCGATCTCGGTCGGGTCGAGCTGGGGGATCTTGTCCAGGGCGGCCTGCACGATGGTCGCGGCGAGGTCGTCCGGGCGGACGTCGCGCAGGGACCCCTTGTGCGCCCGGCCGATGGGGGAGCGGGCGGTGGCGACGATGACGGCGTCGCGGGACGACTCAGTCGGCATGAACCAACGTTAACCCGTCGGTAACTTAATCCGGAAGCAGCCCGCCCGCCGGGAAATGTCACCCTCCGCGCGCCCCGGCGCGGGGCGGCGTGCGGGGCGACCGCGTGCGGTGCGACCGCCCGGGTCAGTGGCGGGAGGCGACGGCGGCGGCCGCCGCGACCGCGGGCAGCAGGGCGTGCGCCCAGACCCGGTAGCCGTCGGCGGAGGGGTGGTAGCCGTCGTGGCAGAGCGTCCCGGCGTCGGCCCGGAACACCGGGCCGGTCTCGGCGGCCAGGTCGACGACCGCGCCACCGGCTTCCAGCGCGGCGACCGTCTGGGCGCGGGCGACCCGACGCCCCGACCAGCCGACCAGTTGCCGCAGCGGCGGGGCGATCGCGCGGACCGCGCCGAGGTCGGGACAGGTGCCGACGACCACCTCCACCCGGGCCTCGCGGAGCCGGTGCACGGCCGCCCCCAGGTAGGCGGCGGCGTC
>NZ_JAMOKF010000382.1 GCF_023656545.1 Micromonospora phytophila
GTGGTCCGCCCGGACCTACCGGCCGCCCGACGCCCCGCCGGTACGGGTGCTCGCCGCCCCGTCCGGCGAGCCCGAGCGGCGGCGGGCGCACACCGCGGACACCCAACGGTTCTGGGCCGGGCACGTCCGGCTCTCCCCCGGCGACGCGGTGCTGATGGTGACCGCGCCGATCTACGTGCCGTTCCAGCACTGCGACGCGCTGCGCACCCTCGCCGTGCCGTACGGCTGCGGGATCGACACCGTCGGGGTCGACCCGGAGCTGCCGGACCTCGCCGCGCTGCCGGAACCCACGCTCACCCCGGGCCGTTACCTCCAGGAGATCCGCTCGGCGATCCGGTCCATGCGCGCCCTGCACGCCGCGCTGCGGTGAGCGGCGCCCGATCGTCGCGTTCCGCGCTGCGGCGAGCGTGGCCCTGTCATCGCGTTCCGCGCTGCGGCGAGCGTGGCCCGGTCATCGCGTTCCGCACCACGGTGGACCCCGGGCCCGACATCGCCTTGCCAAAGATCAAGGCTCCTGTCGGCCATTCTCGGCCATTCTCGGCGACTGGCGCTGACCTGCCGGACCTGTCGGCCGCCGCCACGCCCGGTCGCGGGTCTTCGCCCGGGCGGCGGCGTCAGTCGGTTGGCCGGGGTCACCCCGCACGACGTGCGGCATGCGGCGTGCGGCATGCGGCATGCGGCGGCGAATCTGCCGGTGGCGGCGGACACCAGCTCTGGCAGTGGCGGCGGACCCCAACGTCAAGGCGGTGCAGGGGATGCTCGGGCATGCCTCGGCGTCGATGACCCTGGACGCCCTCACCCTCCCAGCATTCAGCCTTCACGGAGCGTCAGCACCGTACGCCCGAGCCCCCACACCGGTTCATCGCCTTTGCTCTGCTTACCTATACGCGACAGTCACGTTGGGTGATCAGCACGGTAGGGCTGCTGTCCCTATCGGTCCGCAGATCCCCTGTTAGCGAGGGTGGCGCGTATGGGTAAGCAGAGCAAAGGGGCCGCTACGACGACCTGACGGCGCGCATCGACTTCACCCTTCGTAATGGCGGCGCGTGTGACGCCCTGTGACAAAGAGTGACTGCGGTCAGAGTCAGGCAATGGGTGAAGTGCGACTTGCGTAGCCCGCGGACCACGGCCGAGCGCCGGATTAGACGGCCGAGGAGCCGGGCCGGAGGGCCGGGCAGGGAAAGGAGGTCGGCGGGGCCGGATCGTGGCGTTCCGCGGCAGCTGCGCACCCCCGCGCTGCGCAGCCCCGCCGCTGCGCGACGGCGTGGGCGGGCTGCCGCGCGTCGTCCGCCGGCCGGCCGACGGGTGCCCGACGGGAAACCGACGGGAGACCGACGGGAGCTGTCCGGCGGCTACGCCGGGGCGGTGTTCCGCACGGCCTCGGCGAAGACCTCGGAGCGGTGTTCGAAGTTGCGGAACCGCCCGTAGCTGGGCGCCGCCGGGGAGAGCAGCACCACTCCCCCGGCCGGGGTCAGCTTCCGGGACAACGCCACCGCCGCGAGGAGGTCCTCGGCGACCTCGGTGCGGACCGAGGGCAGCCCGGCGAGCGTCTCCACGATCCGGGGGCCGCTGTCCGGGATGCCGATCACGGTGATCTCGCGTTCCGCGAGGTGCTCGCGCAGCGGGGTGTAGTCCAGGCCCCGGTCGGTGCCGCCGACGATCACCGTCAACGGCCGCCCCTCGTACGCGTCGATGGCGTGCATGGCCGCGTACGGGCTGGTGGCGAGGGTGTCGTCGACGAAGGTCAGGCCGGACGGGTCGGCGATCTCGGTCAGCCGGTGCGCGAGGCCCTGGAACTCGGCGACGGCGACGGCCAGGGTGTCCTTGCGGGCGGCCACGTCGACGCCGAGGGCGTCCAGCACCGCGAGCGCGACGCAGAGGTTGCCCTCGTTGTGCCGGCCGACCAGCGGCAGCACCGCGCGCGGGAAGAGCGGCTGGTCGCGGAGGTGGAACCAGGGCGCGCCGTCGGGTCCGGACGCGACGTGGGTGTTGTCGGGCGAGCCGGCGCGCACCGCGGCCCGGTCGCCCAGTTCCAGGGCCAGCCGGGGGTCGGCGCCGTTGACCACCACGGTCCGCGGGCCGTACGCGATCAGGTTGAGCTTGTCCCGGTAGTACTCGGCCTCGCCGCCGTGCGCGTCGAGGTGCTCGGGGAAGAGCGCGGTGACCACCGCGACCCGGGGCGAGTCGGTCAGGTCGCTGCACTGGTAGCTCGACAGTTCCAGCACGTACAGCTCGGCCTCCGGCAGGTCCAGCGTCGGCACGCCGATGTTGCCGCCGAACACATTCGGGCGGTCCACGGCGGCGAGCAGGTGGCTGATGAGGCTGGAGGTGGTGCTCTTGCCCTTGCTGCCGGTGACCCCGATGGTGCGGGCGGCGTGGTCGGCCATCCAGAGCGCGGTGCCCTGGGTCACGGTGGCCCCGCGCCGGCGCAGCTCGACCAGCCAGGGATGGGTCTGCGGCACCCCGGGCGAGCGGACCACCACGTCGGCGGCGGCCAACCGGTCGAAGCCCTCCTCGCCGGTGACCAGCGGGGCAGCCTCGGCCAGCGGGCCGTCCCAGGGCAGGGTGAGGAAGTTGGCGCTGTCGTCGACGGCGACCATCCCGGCCGGGCCGTGCGCGGCGATCGCGGTCACCGCGGCCCGGCCCTCGCGGCCGGCCCCCCAGACGGCGACGGTACGTCCGCGCAGGTCAGACAGGCGCACGGGCTCTCCTCAGGGGGTGTCGACGGCGTGGCACGGGCACGGTCCGGCGCAGCCGGGCACGGCCGGACGAACCAGGGCCTAGTATGGCGTGTGCCCAACGAGCAGCTCCGGCGGATGGACGCCTTCACCTTCCCGTCCTACTCGATCGACCTCTCCACCGGGGAGGCGTTGTTCGACTACGCGCTCACCGGCCCCGACGGGGAGCAGCGGTTCACCGAGGTGATCACGCTTCCGCTGCCCGACGCGCCGCCGTCGGACTCCACGGTGGCGACCCTCGGCCGGGTGCTGGAGCTGCTGCACGTGGTCGCCGGGGTCAGCTACTACAAGGCCGCCGCGCCGCGCCGGCTGGTGCTGCCGGCGCCGCTGGGGTCGGCCGCCGCCGAGCTGGTCACCGCCGTCTACACCAAGGGCCTGGCGGAGTACGCCTACCGCAATCAGCTGCCGCACGTGCTGGAACTGCGCCCCGAGGTTCCGGCCGGTGAGGTCTCCCCCGCCCGCGTGTACGACGACTCGGACCGGCGTCCGCTCTCCGCCGTCGGCGGCGGGAAGGACTCGATCGTGAGCCTGGAGGCGCTGCGCCGGGCCGGCTTCGACCCGGTGCCGTTCTCGGTCAACCCCAACCACGTGATCGTCTCGGTCAACGAGGCGTCCGGGCTCGCTCCGCTCGCCGCGCGCCGCCGCATTGACCCGGTGCTGTTCGAGCTGAACGCGGCCGGGGCGCTCAACGGTCACATCCCGGTCACCGCGATCAACTCGCTGATCGCGGTCGCCACCGCCGTGCTGCACGGGCTGGGCCCGGTGGTGATGTCCAACGAGCGTTCGGCGTCCGACCCGAACCTGGTCTGGGACGGTCACGAGATCAACCACCAGTGGTCCAAGGGCGTGGAGGCGGAGGGGCTGCTACGGGCGGCCCTGGCCGAGCACGCTGGGCTCACCGAGCCGTACTTCTCGCTGCTGCGGTCGCTGTCGGAGCTGCACATCGCCCGGCTCTTCGCCGAGATCGACCGATACGACGACGTGGTGACCAGTTGCAACGCCGCGTTCAAGCTGCGTGACGCCAGCGAGCGCTGGTGCCGCGACTGCCCGAAGTGCCGGTTCGTCTTCCTCGCCATGGCGCCGTTCATGCCCCGGGAGCGGCTGGTGCACATCTTCGGCGGCGACCTGCTCGCCGACCCCGCCCAGGTGCCCGGCTACCGGGAACTGCTCGGGGTGGACGGGCACAAGCCGTTCGAGTGCGTCGGCGAGGTGGAGGAGTCGGTGGTGGCGTTGAGCCTGCTCGCCGAGCAGGACCAATGGCGCGACGCCCCCGCGGTCCGGGCCCTGGTCGACGCGGTTCCCGAGACCGCCTGGTCGGCCGCGGCCAACTCCGACGTCTTCACCCCCGGCGGCCCCAACCACATCCCGCCGCCCTACGCCAAGGTCCTCACCACCCTGACCTGACCCGCCCTCCCCGCCCTCCCCGCCCGCCTCCCGCCCCGCCTCCCGCCGCTTGATCATGAGGTTGGCGGGGCGGACCGCCCGGTTCGGCCCCGCCAACCTCATGATTAACCGCCCGGGCGGCCGGGGACGGGCAGCGGGGTTGGTCAGGGGGTGCGGACGGCGTCCAGGGCGAGCAGGGCGACGTGGAGGGAGAGGCAGGCTTCGACCGAGTCCAGGTCGACGTCGAGGATGCGGGCAATGCGGGCCAGCCGCTCGTAGAACGCCGGCCGGGACAGGTGCGCCGCGGTGGCCGCCGCCGACTTGTTCCGCCCCTGCTCCAGGTACGCGCGCAGGGTGCCCAGCAACTGCTCCCGGGGGTGCCGCGCGTCGTACGCGAGCAGCGCGCCGAGTTCCCGCTCGACGAAGGTCTGCAACCGCGGCTCGTCGCGCAGCAGGTGCAGCAGGCCGGCCAGCCCGACGTGCGGCAGCCGGAAGACGGGCAGGTCACGGCGGTCACGGCGGGCGGCG
>NZ_JAMOKF010000039.1 GCF_023656545.1 Micromonospora phytophila
CGGGAGGCCGGCAGTCCGGGCAGACCGCGCCCCCGGCCGGCACGGAGAACGCCCGGTGCCGCCCCGGCGTGCCGCAGACGGCGCAGGCGGTCAGCGCCGGCGCCCAGCCGGCCTGCGCCATCCCCCGCAGCAGGTACGCGTCGAGCACCAGCGTGGTGGCGTGCTCGCCCTGCGCCAGGGCCCGGAGCGCGCCGAGGGTGAGCTGGAACAGCCGCAGCGAGGGCTCCCGCTCCACCGGGGTGAGCCGCTCGGCGGTCTCGGCGATCGCGCTGGCCGCCGTGTAGCGCGGATAGTCGCCGAGGAACCGCTTGCCGTACAGGTCGATCCCCTCGACCTGGCTGACGGTGTGCAGCGAGCTGCCGTGGTTGCCCTTCGGGTCACCGGCGAGCTGGAGGTCGACGTGGCCGAACGGCTCCAGCCGGGCGCCGAACTTGCTGGTGGTGCGGCGAATCCCCCGGGCCACCGCCCGGAGCCGGCCGTGCCGCCGGGTCAGCAGGGTGATGATCCGGTCGGACTCGCCGAGCTTCTGCACGCGCAGGACCACCGCGTCGTCGCGGTAGAGCTGTCGGCGGTACCCGGCCATCCGGCCATTCTCCCTCGGGGTGCGAAATCAGGGTCGGTTCGGGGTCCGCAGACGCACGAACCCCGATGTGCAGCACCCGCCCCGCGCCATAGCGTGCTCCCATGGCTCTGCACCGGACCACCGCCGCGCTCGCCGCGACCGCCACGCTGATCGTCCTCGCCGGGTGCGACAACCTCTCCTTCCGGCGGCTCGACTACGACAACACCGAGGCGGTGAAGATCACCACCATCCGGGTGCTTCCCGGGGCCGGGGACGTCGTCGTGCGTGCCACCGGCACCCCGAACGAGGTACGGATCAAGCGGGTGGTGCGCTACCAGGACGGCCAGCCCGACGCGAAGTACGAGATCAAGGGCACCGAGCTGGTGCTCGACACCGAGTGCGGTGACCGGTGCAGCGTCTCCTACGAGGTCACCGCCCCGGCGGGGGTCGGCGTCCAGGGCGAGACCGGCTCGGGGGACGTGGAGCTGGGCAAGGTCGGCCCGGTGGAGCTGCGGCTCGGCTCCGGCAACATCCGGGTGGTCGGCGCCAGCGGTCCGGTCCGCGCCGAGACCGGCTCCGGCAACATCGAGGTGGACGACGTCGCCGCCCCGGTCACCCTGCGGGCCTCCTCCGGCGACATCACCGCCCGCCGCCTCGGCGGCGAGGTGGACGCCGAGGCGAGCTCCGGCAACGTCACCGTCGAGCTGACGAAGCCGGCCTCGGCCCGGGCGCACGCCTCCAGCGGCAACGTCCAGCTGGTCGTGCCGGCCGGCCGCTACCGGGTCCGTTCCAGCACGGGCGCGGGTGACACCAAACTGGGCATCGCCGACGACCCCACCGCCTCGCTGGTGATCGACGTCGCCGCCGACAGCGGCGACCTGACGGTCACCCAGCGCTGATCTCCACGGTCGCCGGCTCCCGGGCGGTGCGGGCGGCCGGCACGGCGGCCCGACCGGTGGCCGGCGGAGCCCAGTCGAACGGGCGGGCCCGCGTCGAGCCGTCGGCGGCGGTCCGGACCGGGTCCGCTCCCCGCGCCCAGGAGAGCGTTCCAGGGATGGCCGGGCCGGCGGGCGCCGGGCTGGTGGGCGCGATGTCGGCCACCGCGCGGGCACGGGCGGGTCGGGTGCGCGAGCCGCCGGGGATCAGCTCCGGCGGTCGCCCGGCCGCCACGTCCTCCACCCAGCCGACCAGCACGGTCACCACCCCGACGAGCGCGAAGACCAGCGCCACCCGGATAGCCAGGCCGAGCGGGTCCTGGTGCGACCAGCCCACCACGTCGACCAGCGGGGTCAGCGCCACCACGAACGGCATGTGCCACAGGTAGACGGTGAGCGCCCGCCGGTTGAACCCGGTGACCACCCGGCTGAACAGGGCGTTACGGTCGACCCACGCGGCGGCGGCCGGCCCCCGGCCGAGCAGGACGAGGACGAACGCGGCCGACCAGAGCGCGTTGCCGAGGTGATTGTCGTTGAGGTCCCAGCCGCGGGGGCCGGGGTGCGTGACGATCCAGGCGCCGCCCACCGTGGCCAGCACGAGCGCGGTCGGCACCAGCACCCGGCCGGCGAGCCGGCGGAGCATGCCGGCCTGGTGGGCGAAGCCGAGCAGCCAGGCCCCGAAGTAGAGCCCGAACTCCCACAGCACCACCGGCGCCGTCGGCCACAGGCCCAGTTCCACCGCCGCCAGCAGGGCGTACGGGGTGAGCAGCGTGGGCACCGGGGCGCGCCGGAACAGCCAGAGGGCGATCGGTGAGGCGAGCACGAACCACAGGTAGTCGCGCAGGTACCAGATCACGCTCAGCGCGAGCGCACCCCAGTCGTTCGCCGGCGGGTCGGCGATCGGGAAGAGCCACAGCAGCACCCGGGGGCTGAGCGACATCCCGCTGAGCAGCATCGCGGGTACGAAGACCGCGGCGAGCACCCAGAGCGAGGGAAGCAGGCGACGCAGCCGGCGGACGACCGCCCGGGGCCCCCACCGCTGGAGCGAGGCGGCCATCAACGATCCGGCGAGCGCGAACATCACCGACATCGCCGGAAAGACGAGCGTCAGGGTGGCCCATCCGGTGACGTGGTAGACGACGACTCGAACGATGGCCAGAAAGCGGAGCAGGTCAAGGTATCGGTTTCGCATCAGCCTGCATCTATCTCCGGGGGCGCGGGGACGAGCTTCCCCTACCCTCCGGCCCGGCCGCCCCAAACAACCGGCACCCCGCCCGAACGTGAAAATTCCCATATGCCCGACCGATACCGATCATGCTCCCGGCACCAGGCCCTGACGGGGCCGGGCGCGGCGGGACAGGGCTGGGACGGCCGGACCGCCCTGGCCGCACTGCGGGCCCCAGGCCGGGCTGCGAGCGGCAGGCCGCGGGCGGCAGGCGCCCTACGGGCCGGGGCGGCTGGCCCCGGCCCGGGCGTCGGTCAGAAGCCGAGCTTGCGGAGCTGCTTCGGGTCGCGCTGCCAGTCCTTGGCCACCCGGACGTGCAGGTCCAGGTAGACCCGGGTGCCGAGCAGCTCCTCGATCTGCCGGCGGGCGTTGGTGCCGACCTCCTTGAGCCGGCCGGCCCGGTGCCCGATCACGATCGCCTTCTGGCTGGGCCGCTCGACGTACACGTCGGCGTAGATCTTCATGAGCTGGCCCTCGGGAATCATCTCCTCGACGACCACCGCGATCGAGTGCGGCAGCTCGTCGCGGACCCCCTCCAGGGCGGCCTCCCGGATCAGCTCGGCGACCATCACCTGCTCCGGGTCGTCGGTGAGCATGTCGTCGGGATAGAGCTGCGGCGACGGCGGCAGGTAGCCGGTCATCACGTCGACCAGCGTGTCCAGCTGGTGACCGGAGACCGCGCTGACCGGCACCACGTCGGCGAACTCGCCCATCTGGCTGACCGCGAGCAGCTGCTCGGCCAGCCGCCTCTTGTCGACCAGGTCGGTCTTGGTCACCACCGCCAGGACGGTCGCCTTCAGCTCGGCCAGTTCGCCGGTGATGAACCGGTCGCCGCGCCCGACCGGCTCGTTCGCCGGGATGCAGAGGCCGATCACGTCGACCTCGCTCCAGGTGGACCGGACCAGGTCGTTGAGGCGTTCGCCGAGCAGCGTGCGGGGGCGGTGCAGGCCCGGAGTGTCGACCAGGACCAGCTGCGAGTCGGGGCGGTGCAGGACGGCCCGGATGACGTGCCGGGTGGTCTGCGGCTTGTTCGAGGTGATCGCGATCTTCTGCCCGACGATCGCGTTGGTCAGCGTCGACTTGCCGGCGTTCGGCCGGCCGACGAAACAGGCGAAACCGGCCCGGTAGGGGCGCTTCTCCACGTCGCTCACGCCGCCGCCCCGCTCTGAGCGGCAGCGGCGCGAGGCGCCACGCCGCAGTCTCCGACGAGCCGCCCGCTCACGCGGTCACCGTGCCCAGGACCGTGCCGTTCGGCGCGGCCACGTGGATCGGCGCGTCGGCGGCGAGGTCCCGCACGGCGGCGTGCCCGGCGCCGTCCAGCGTCGACGCCTCGGTCACCACCACGGCGGCCTCCAGCCGGGTCGCGCCGGCCGCCACGGCCGAGGCGACCGCCAGCTGGAGCGCGGTGATCGTCAACGAGGGCAGCGAGACGCTGGCCGCCGCGTACGTCCGGCCGTCGGAGTCACGGACCGCCGCGCCCTCCACGGCACCCACCCGGCCGCGGGCACCCCGGGCCAGCACGACCAGCTTGCCGTCCTCGGCGCTCAACTCGACCGGGTCGGACGGGGTGGGCCGGGCGGCCGGCACGGCGGGTGACTCAGGCATCGGCGGGTTGCCTCTCCTCGGATCGGTTGGTGTCGCCCCGGGGCTCGGCGTGGTCGCCGCGGCCCGGGCCGTCGTGCGTGTCGGTCGACTCGGCCCGGTGCACCAGGACGGTGTCGATGCGGTTACGTCGGCCGGTGGTGCCCTCGGCGATCAACTGGAGGCCGGAGACCTCGACCGCCGCCCCCGGGATCGGGACCCGGCCCAGGGACTGCGCGAGCAGCCCGCCGACCGTCTCCACCTCGTCGGTGGGAAGTTCGGTGTCGAACAGCTCGCCCAGGTCCTCCACCGGAAGCCGCGCGGTGACCCGTACGGCCCCGTCGTCGAGGTGCTCGACCGGCGGGCGCTCGACATCGTACTCGTCGGTGATCTCACCGACGATCTCCTCCAGGATGTCCTCGATGGTGACCAGCCCGCCGGTGCCGCCGTACTCGTCGACGACGATGACCAGGTGGTTGCGGGCGGCCTGCATCTCGGAGAGCAGGTCGTCGACCGGCTTGGACTCCGGCACGAAGGTGGCCGGGCGCATCAGCTCGGCGACCGGGAGCTGGCTGTCCTCCGGGGCGCCGCCCTGGGTGCGCCGGATGAGGTCCTTGAGGTAGAGCACGCCGAGCACGTCGTCGACGCTCTCGCCGATCACCGGGATGCGGGAGAAGCCGGAGCGCAGGAAGAGCACCAGCGCCTGCGCGAGCGTCTTGCGCTCCTCGATCCACACCATCTCGGTACGCGGCACCATCACCTCGCGGGCGATGGTGTCGCCGAGCGCGAAGACCGAGTGGATCATCTGCCGTTCGCCGTGCTCCACCACACCGCGCTGCTCGGCCAGGTCGACCAGCTCGCGCAGCTCCACCTGGGTGGCGAACGGCCCCTCCCGGAAGCCACGCCCCGGGGTGACCGCGTTGCCGATCAGGATCAGCAGCGACGCCAGGGGGTTGAGCGCCCGGCCCAGCCAACGGACCAGCGGCGCGACCGCCCGGCCGACCGCGTACGCGTGCTGGCGGCCGATCGTGCGTGGACCGACCCCGACCACCACGAAACTGATCACGGTCATCGCGCCGGCGGTGACCAGCGCCGCGCGCCAGCCCGCGCCGAAGGTGTCCACCGCGACCAGCGCCACCAGGGTGGTCGCGGTCAGCTCGGCGAGCAGCCGGAGCAGGAGCAGCAGGTTGAGGTGGCGGACCACGTCGCCGGCGACGGCCTGAAGGGTACGCGCGCCACGCGCCCCGTCCCGGGCGAGTTCGGCGGCCCGGGCGGGCGAGACCGCGGCGAGCGCCGCCTCGGTCATCGCGATCAGGCCGGCGAGCACCACCAGGCCGGCCGCGGAGACCAGCAGTTGCAGATCGGGCAGGCCGGTGGCGGCGGCCGCCAGGAGCGGGGTGGTCATCACCGCGACCGGGTCGACCGCCAGCTTGCCAGCAGTCGGGCCTGGAGCGCGAACATCTCCCGCTCCTCCTCCGGCTCGGCGTGGTCGTAGCCGAGCAGGTGCAGCACGCCGTGCACGGTGAGCAGGTGCAGCTCGTCGGCGGGGGCGTGACCGGCGGTGGCCGCCTGCTTGGCCGCGACCTCCGGGCAGAGCACGATGTCGCCGAGCAGCGCCGGCTCGCCCCCGGCGGCGGTCGTCTCGCCCGGGCCGTGGTCGACGCTGCCCTCGTCCATGGGGAAGGCGAGCACGTCGGTCGGGCCGTCGCCGCCCATCCACCGGTGGTTGAGCTCGGTCATGTAGTCGATGTCGACCAGCAGCACGGAGAGCTCGGCGAGGGGGTTGACCCCCATCTCGTCGAGGGCGTGCCGGGCGACGGCGAGCACGGCGTCGGTGTCGACGTCGACACCGGACTCGTTGGCGATCTCGATGGACAACTGTCTTCCTCTGTCTTAGCGGCGCCGGCCGGCCCGGCCGCCCTGGGCGGGTCGCCCCGGCACGGCGTGCACGCCCTGCGCCTGCTGGCTCTCCCGCTCGGCGTCCCAGCGGGCGTACGCGTCGACGATCTCCCCGACCAGCCGGTGGCGGACCACGTCGGAGCTGGAGAGCTGCGCGAAGTGCACGTCCTCGACGTTCTCCAGGATCTCCCGGACCACCCGCAGACCGCTGGTGGTCCCGCCGGGAAGGTCCACCTGGGTGACGTCACCCGTGACGACGATCTTGGAACTGAAGCCGAGCCGGGTGAGGAACATCTTCATCTGCTCGGGCGTCGTGTTCTGCGCCTCGTCGAGGATGATGAACGCGTCGTTGAGCGTACGCCCCCGCATGTACGCCAGCGGCGCGACCTCGATCGTGCCCGCCGCCATCAGCTTGGGGATGGAGTCCGGGTCGAGCATGTCGTGCAGCGCGTCGTAGAGCGGGCGCAGGTAGGGGTCGATCTTCTCGTTGAGGGTGCCCGGCAGGAAGCCCAGCCGCTCCCCCGCCTCGACCGCCGGCCGGGTGAGGATGATCCGGTTGACCTGCTTGGCCTGCAGGGCCTGGACCGCCTTCGCCATGGCGAGGTAGGTCTTGCCGGTGCCGGCGGGGCCGATGCCGAAGACGATGGTGTGCGAGTCGATCGCGTCGACGTAGCGCTTCTGCCCCAGCGTCTTGGGACGGATGGTGCGGCCGCGCCGGGAGAGGATGTTGAGCGTCAGGACCTCGGCGGGCCGCTCGGCGCCGCCCTGCTCGAGCATGCCGACGGTACGCCGGACGGCGTCAGTGGTCAGGGTCTCGCCTTTCTCGATGAGTTCGAGAAGCTCGCTGAAGAGTCGCTCGGCGAGGGCGTTGTCGGCCGGGGCGCCGGTGATCGTGATCTCGTTGCCCCGGACGTGCACGTCGCTGTCGACCGAGCGCTCGACCAGTCGCAGGATCTCGTCACCCGCGCCGAGCAGGTTGACCATGATCTTGGAATCGGGAACGGTGATCCTGGTCTGCACCCGGGGCGGGCCGGGAGGTGGGGTGCTGGTCATAGGTCGGGCCGAAGGGCCCTGCGCACCTGCTCTCGATCTCGGCGCCGGGCCTGCTGGCGCGGCGTGCGGACGTTGCCTCCATCGTATCCGCTCAACAGCGCCGGCACCTCGCCCATTTCCCCGGCCGAGGGACGGCGCACGCGGCCCGGGCGACAGGTCGCACATCGGGACGGACCGCCCGCTCCGCGCAGCAGGCCAAACCGCCCCGGAACCGGACCGCATCGACCGGCGCCGGTGGGCTCCCGGGTGCCGGGCGCCCGGAGCGCCTCCGCCCCGGCGGATCGGCCCGGGCGCCCGGAGCGGCTCCGCCCAGGCGGACCGGCCGCCACGACGGGTTCGCGGCGCCACGGGGCGGGACGTCGGGCCCGGTCACCGGTCGCGCGGCGGTTCCACCCGGGTCAGGAGCCCGCGCGGAAGTCGTACCGGTCGAAGGTCTGCTGGGCCCGGGTGAACCGGTAGGTGGCCCAGTGCATGCGCACCACCGTGCCCCGCTCGTCCCGGGTCAGTCGGAGCAGCTCCCCCACCTCCCGACCGGAGACCGTGCGGAACACGTCGGGCCGCTCCGGCAGCGGCGCGAAGACCGCCGGCGGCTTCCCCGCCGGGTCGTCGGCGCCCCGCGCCCGCAGCGCCCCGTCGTGCCAGGAGAAGACGTACTCGAAGCCCTCGCCCCACCAGCGGCCGAGCAGCCCGCGTACGTCCTCGGGGGCGGGCGGGCCCGGCCGCCACGGCGTGACGTCGGCGGGGTCGTGCTCGACCGCGGCGGCCAGCAGCCGGTGCGGCAGGTCGAAGAGCTCGGCGGCCGTGCCGGAGGAGCCGAGCACCGCGGCGCCCATCGCCCCGGGGGTGCCGTCACCACCGCGCCGGCCGTAGACGGCGGCCAGGAAACCGGGCATCGCGCCGTCGTGCCCGACGTGCACGACCCGCCCGCCCTGCGGGACCAGGATCAGCCCGAGCCCGAAACCGCCGGCCCAGAGGGTCTCGTCGGTCACCGTCGCCGGCCAGCGCATCTCGTCCAGCGTGGCGGGCGCGAGCACCGCGGCGGTCGGGTCGAGCGCCGCCGGGTCGGCGAGGAAGGCCGCCCAGCGGGCCATGTCCGTGGCGGTGCTCCACAGCTGCGCGGCGGGCCCGACCGCGCCGAAGTCGGTGGGCTGCTCGGGGTGCGCCTCGTCCGAGTACGCGTCGACCAGGAAGCCGGTCGCGGCGTGCGGCCCCCCGACGACGGAGGTGTCGGCCAGTCCCAGCGGGGCGAGCACCCGCTCGGCGAGCACCTCCGCCCAGGTGCCGCCGCGCAGCTCGCCGACCAGCCGGCCGAGCAGCGCCATGCCCAGATTGGAGTAGTGGTAGCGGCGCCCCGGGGGCAGCACCCGCTCGGCCCGCGCCAGCTCCGCGACCAGCTCGTCGGCGTCCGGCGCGCGCAGCGTGTCCCAGACGTCGCCGTGCGGTTCCCGTTGCAGGCCGGCGGTGTGCGACAGCAGCCGGCGCACGGTCAGCTCGCCGTGGGCGGGCAGGTCGAGGTGGCGGCCCAGCGGGTCGTCCAGGTCGAGCAGGCCGTCGTCGCGGCACTGGAGGGTCAGCACGGCGGTGAAGGTTTTGGTGACCGACCCGATCCGGAACCGGGTCCCCGCGCCCAGCTCGGTGTCGTTGCCGGTGCCGCCGACGGTGCAGCTGAACAGCGGACGGTCGGCCCGGTGCAGGGCCGCCGAGACGGCCGGCACGCGGGCCTGCGCCTGGACCTGGCGCACCATCCGGGCCAGCCGGTCGTGCACCGCCGTCACGCGAGGTTCCGGGCCAGCATCGGGCCGAGCGGCGCCCCGCCGAGCAGGTGCGCATGCACGTGGAAGACCTCCTGACCGCCGTACACCCCGGTGTTGAACATCAGCCGGAAGCCGTCGCCGAGCAGCCCCTCGTCCTCGGCCACGGCGGCGGCCGTGGCGAGCAGCTCGCCAGCCAGCGCCGGGTCGTCCTGGGCGAGGGTCGCCACGTCGGCGTAGTGCTCCTTCGTGATCACCAGCACGTGCACGGGTGCCTTCGGGTCGATGTCGCGGAAGGCGAGGGTGCTCGCGGTCTCGCGAACGACGGTGGCCGGGATCTCCCCGGCGACAACGCGGCAGAACAGGCAGTCGGTTCCCATCGGGGCATGCTAAGCGCCAGAGCCGGGCACCCGCCGGCAGGCCGGGCGACTCGGGCATGATGGCCGACGTGACTTCACGGGCGGTACTGGTGACCGGGGCCTCACGCGGCATCGGACGGGCGGTGGCGACGGCGTTCGCGGCGGGCGGCGACCGGGTGGCGATCCACCACCGCGACTCGGCGGAGCTGGCCGAGCGGCTCCGCGCCGAACTGCCCGGCGAGAGCCACGTGGTGGTCCGCGCCGACCTGGCCGACCCGGACGCCGTGCGCACCATGGTGGACGAGGCAGCCGCCCTGCTCGGCGGGCTGGACGTGCTGGTCAACAACGCCGGGGTGTTCGGACCGGCCGACCCGCCGCACCCGGTCTTCGAGAGCTCCTACGAGCAGTGGCGGCAGCGTTGGCGGGAGGTCCTCGACACCAACCTGTTCGGCGCGGCGAACGCGTCGTGGTGCGCCGCGCAGCACATGCGCGGGCGCGGTGGGCGGATCGTCAACGTCTCCTCCCGGGGCGCCTTCCGGGGCGAGCCGGCCAACCCGGCGTACGGGGCGAGCAAGGCGGGGCTCAACGCGCTGGGGCAGTCGCTGGCGGTGGCGCTGGCGCCGTACGGGATCGCCGTGGCCACGGTGGCGCCGGGGTTCGTGGAGACCGACATGACCAACGAGCACCTGAAGTCGCCGCGCGGGGAGGCGGTGCGGGCGCAGAGCCCGTTCGGCCGGGTGGCCCGCCCCGAGGAGATCGCCGCCGCCGTCCACTGGCTGGCCAGCCCGCAGGCGGAGTGGGCCTCCGGCACCATCGTCGACCTCAACGGCGCCTCCTACCTACGCACCTGACCGCCCGAACAGCCAACGAGGCTCTCCCTTCCCCGCCCCTCGGTCGGGTCGATCATGCAGTTGTGGGGCCTGACAAAAGGGGCAAAAGGTATAGCTTGCCCGCCACAACTCCATGATCGACGAGAGCTGGGGTGTGGGGGTGGGGGGCTACCAGCGGTGGAGGCGGGCGGAGAGCAACGACAGCGCGGCCACGCCCGCGGTGGAGGTACGCAGCACGGACGGGCCGAGGCGAACCGGTTGGGCGCCGGCCTCGGCGAAGGCGTCCAGCTCGCTCTCGGCGATGCCGCCCTCCGGGCCGACGACCAGCACGATCTCGCCCGCGCCGGGCAGCTCGGCGGCGCTCAGCCGCTCCTGCGCCTCCTCGTGCAGCACGAACGCGGCGGCGGCCCCGGCGATCCGGCGGGCCACCCGGGTGGTCGACTCGTCCGGCGCCCCGGCCACCACCGGCAGCCAGGCCCGGCGGGCCTGCTTGGCCGCCTCCCGCGCGGTCGCCACCCACTTCTCCCGCGCCCGTGCGCCCCGGTCGCCGCGCCACTGGGTCACCGAGCGGGCGGCCGCCCAGGGCACGATCTCGTCCACGCCGACCTCGGTCATCGACTGCACGGCCAGCTCACCGCGATCACCCTTCGCGATGCCCTGCACCACCACCAGCCGGGGGACGGGCGCGTCGACGTACCCCCGGGAGGTGACCGCGAGGTCGAGGGTGCCCCGGCCGACGGCGGTGACCACCGCGGCGGCCGTGCCGCCCCGCCCGTCGGCGAGCAGCAGCTCCTCGCCGACGCGCAGCCGTTGCACGGTGGCGGCGTGGTGCCCCTCGGGACCGTCGAGGGTCAGCGAGTCGCCGGTGGGCAGGGACTCGACGAGGAACAGTGGCGCGGACACGATCAACAGGCTAACGGCCCCGACGGTCGCCGGGGCCGTCAGGCGGGAGGTCGGGTGCGGGCCGCCGGTCGGGCGGGTCAGGCGTGACCGTTGAAGGCGTCGCGCATCCGGGAGAAGAAGCCGCCCTGCTTGGACAGCTCGGCGACCTCCTCGCCCCGGGTCTTGGCGAAGTCGCGGAGCATCCGCTCCTGGTCGGCGTCGAGCTTGGTGGGCGTACGCACGTCGAGGTGGACGTAGAGGTCACCCCGGCCGGTGCCGCGCAGGTGCGGCACGCCCCGGGCGCGCAGCCGCAGCGTGCTGCCCGGCTGGGTGCCGGCCTTGACGTCGACCGCTTCCTCGCTGTCCAGCGTCTTGATGGTCAGCCGGGTGCCGAGCGCGGCGGCGGTCATCGGCACGGTGACCCGGCAGTGCAGGTCGTCGCCCTTGCGGGAGTACACGTCGTGCGGCCGCTCGTGGATCTCCACGTAGAGGTCGCCGGCAGTGCCGCCACCGGGTCCCACCTCGCCCTGCTGGGCCAGCCGGATCCGCATGCCGTCCTCGACGCCTGCGGGGATCTTGACGGTCAGCGACCGGCGGGTGCGCACCCGGCCGTCGCCAGCGCAGGTGGGGCAAGGGTGCGGGATGGTGGTGCCGTAGCCCTGGCAGACGGTGCAGGGCCGGGCGGAGACCACCTGGCCGAGGAAGGTGCGCTGCACCGACTGCACCTCGCCCCGGCCGCCGCACGCCTCGCAGGTGGCCAGGTGGGTGCCGGCCGCCGTGCCGGCGCCGGAGCAGGTGGTGCAGAGCACGGCGGTGTCGACCGTGATCGGCGCCTCGACGCCGAACGCCGTCTCGTGCAGGTCCAGTTCCAGGCGGAGGATCGCGTCGGCCCCGGGCCGGGTGCGCGGACGCGGACCGCGGGCGCCACCGGCGGCGCCGCCGAAGAACGCGTCCATGATGTCCTGGAAGCCGACGAACGGCCCGGCCCCACCGGGCCCTCCCGGACCGCCGGCACCGCCGCCACCCGGGGCGAGCGGGTCGCCGCCCAGGTCGACGATCTGCCGCTTCCGGTCGTCCGAGAGGACCTCGTACGCGGCGTTGATGTCCTTGAACTTCTCCTGAGCCTCCGGGTCCGGATTCACGTCCGGGTGGAACTGCCGCGCCAGCTTGCGGTAGGCACGCTTGATCTCGTCATCGGAGGCTTCCCGACTCACACCGAGAATGCCGTAGTAGTCCCTGGCCACTGCGTTCCGTGTCCTCATGTTCGTCTCGCGTTGCGCCGGTCGTCGGCCGGAGCCGGCCGTCGGCCCTGACTGGTCAGTTCTGGGCCAGCAGCTCGCCCACGTAGCGTGCCACGGCCCTCACCGTGGCGATGGTGCCGGGGTAGTCCATCCGGGTGGGGCCCAGCACGCCCAGGCCGCCGACGATGGTGGCGCCCGGGCCGTAGCCGGTGCTGACCACCGAGGCGGCGCGGAGGTTGTCGATCTCGTTCTCGTCGCCGATCAGCACCCGCGTCGTGCTCGGCTCCGTCTCGCCGATGAGCTTGAGCAGCACGACCTCCTCCTCGAGCGCCTCAAGGATGGGACGCAGCGAGCCCTGGAAGTCGAGCAGCCCGCCCCGCGTGAGGTTGGCCGTGCCGGCCAGCGCGATCCGCTCCTCGTGCCGCTCGACCA
Organism: Micromonospora phytophila; assembly: GCF_023656545.1. Taxonomy (GTDB): domain Bacteria; phylum Actinomycetota; class Actinomycetes; order Mycobacteriales; family Micromonosporaceae; genus Micromonospora; species Micromonospora phytophila. The sequence goes on from NZ_JAMOKF010000039.1 coordinate 12,751, forward strand.
GCGTCTCCAGCAGCACGGTGGAGAGCGTGGTCATGGCGCCGCGCAGGTGCGGCGCGGACTCCTCGACCAGCGCCTGCACCAGCGGCGGGGTCTCCGACAGCCGGCTTCCGACGAGCTTCTCGTTGACCAGCCGGCGCAGGTCGGTGACGTCCGCCGCGGGGACCGGCTTGGGCAGTTCCACCAGCCGCTGCTCGACCCGGCCGGTGTCGGCGATCATGACCAGCATCAGCCGGGTGGTGGAGATCGGCACCAGCTCCAGGTGGCGCACCGAGGAGCGGGCCAGGCTCGGGTACTGCACCACGGCGACCTGCCGGGTCAGCTGCGCCAGCAGCCGGACGGTGCGGTGCACCACATCGTCCAGGTCGACCGCGCCGACCAGGAAGCGCTCGATGGCCCGGCGCTCGGCCGGGCTGAGCGGCTTGACCCGGGAGAGCCGGTCGACGAAGAGCCGGTAGCCGCGGTCGGTGGGCACCCGGCCGGCACTGGTGTGCGGCTGCCGGATGTAGCCCTCCTCCTCCAGCACGGCCATGTCGTTGCGGACGGTCGCCGGGGAGACCCCGAGCTGGTGCCGCTCGACGAGCGCCTTGCTGCCGACGGGCTCCTGGGTGGCGACGTAGTCCTCGACGATCGCGCGGAGCACGGCGAGCTTGCGGTCGTCGAGACCCATCCTGCCCACCTCCTGTCGCACGTCGGCCCCCGGCGCACGATGGCCCGGGGGCGTCCTGGCACTCGACTGTAGCGAGTGCCAGTCTACGTCGGCGGACCCACCGACGCGATGATCAAAGACCGGTCAGCGGTGACGCCCACGTCCCTGGCCGGTCCGGATCCCCTCCGGCAGGGCCGATCATCCGGACATCCCGGTCGGTGTCGCTCTGGTGCGCCCTTGCCGGCTGCCCCTACCGTGACGTCCATGACTGAACCACCTCGTCCTCCCGGAGCGGGGGACCCCGGCGCGTGGTCGCCGGACCCGGACGCCACGTCGGCAGTTCCCGGCCCGCCCGGCTCGGACGAACCCACCGCCCCACTGTCCGGGGCACCGGCCCCGGGCGGCTACCCCCCGCCCGGCGGCTATCCCCCGCCCGCCGGCGCCCAGCCGCCGTCGGGCGGCTACCCCCCGCCGGGTGGCTACGCCGCGCCCGGCGCCGGCTATCCCCCGCCGGGCCCCGGCTACCCCCCGGCGGGCGCCGGCTACCCGACCGGTGGCGCCTACGGCCCGCCGGCCGGCGGCTACGCCAACAACGACGACCGCACCTGGGCGCTGATCGCGCACTTCGGCGGCCCGCTCGGGGTGATCGTCGGCGGTGGCCTGTTCGGTTGGGTCGCACCGCTGGTCGCGATGATGGTCCGGGGGCAGCAGTCGCCGACCGTCCGGGCGCACGCGGTCGCGGCGCTGAACTTCCAGCTCACCTGGGCGATCGTCGGCGTGCTGAGCTGGGTGCTCACCCTGGTCACCTGCGGCCTGCTGTTCTTCGTCCCGATGCTCGTCTGGATCGTGCCGCTGATCTTCGGCATCATCGGCGGCGTCAAGGCCAACGAGGGTGTGCTGTACCGCTACCCGATGACCTACGCGTTCGTGAAGCGCTGACCCGACCGGCCGCTCCCCCGGCCGGCCGGGTCATCCCGCTCAGGGCAGCAGGTCACGCACGACGGCGTCGGCGAGGAGCCGGCCGCGCAGGGTGAGCACGGCGCGGCCGGCCGCGTACTCGGGGCCGGCCAGCAGCCCGTCGGCCAGGGCCCGCTCGGCGCCGGCCCGGCCCGCGTCGTCCAGCGCCGCCAGCGGCAGCCCGGAGGCGAGCCGCAGCCGGAGCATCACGTCCTCCATGTGCGCCTCGTCGACGGTGAGCACCTCCCGGGCCAGACCGGGCGACTCACCGGCGGCGAGGCGCTTCGCGTATGTCGTGGGGTGCTTGACGTTCCACCAGCGCACCCCGCCGACGTGGCTGTGCGCCCCCGGACCGAGGCCCCACCAGTCGGCGCCGGCCCAGTAGAGCAGGTTGTGCCGGCACCGGGCGGCCGGCGTCCGGGCCCAGTTGGAGACCTCGTACCAGGAGAAACCGGCCGCGCCGAGGGCGGCCTCCGCGGCCAGGTAGCGGTCCGCCGCGACGTCGTCGGAGGGGTACGGCAGCTCGCCGCGCCGCATCCGCGCCGCCAGCCGGGTGCCGTCCTCCACGATCAGGGCGTACGCGCTGACGTGGTCGACGCCGGCGGCCACCACCTGGTCGAGCGAGGCGGCGAAGTCCTCCGCGCTCTCCCCCGGGGTGCCGTAGATCAGGTCCAGGTTGACGTGGTCGAACCCGGCGTCGCGGGCCTCCAGGGCGGCGGCGACGGCGCGGCCGGCGCTGTGCCGGCGGTCGAGGATCGCCAGCACCCCGGGCGCGGCGGACTGCATGCCCAGCGAGATCCGGGTGTAGCCGGCCGCGCGCAGCGTCTTCAGAGACTCCGGTGTGACGGACTCCGGGTTGGCCTCGGTGGTCACCTCCGCGTCGGCGGCCAGCCCCCAGGTGCGGTCGATCCCGTCCAGGATCCGGGCCAGGTCGTCGGCGGGGAGCAGGGTCGGGGTGCCGCCGCCGACGAAGACCGTGTCCACCCGCGGCGGCGGGGTGTCGCCGAGCACCCGGCCGGCGAGCGCCAGCTCGGCCAGCACGGTGTCGGCGTAGCCCTCCCGGCTCGCCCCGCCGCCGAGCTCGGCCGCGGTGTACGTGTTGAAGTCGCAGTAGCCGCAGCGGCTGGCGCAGAACGGCACGTGCACGTACACCCCGAACCCGCGCGCGCCGACCGCGGCGGTGGCGGTGCTGGGGAGCGACCCGTCGACGGGGACGGATTCGCCTTCTGGAAGGACGCCGGGCATGGCCACTAGTGTGCCCGGCATGACCTCTCCCGACGCGCTCGTGCGGGTCTCCACGGCCCGTGGGGTGACCACGCTCACCCTGAACAGCCCGCACAACCGCAACGCGCTCTCCACCCCGCTGATGACCGAGCTGCTGGCCGGCCTGGCCGCGGCGGTCGCCGACGACGCCGTACGGGTGGTCGTGCTGGACCACACCGGCCCGGTCTTCTGCGCCGGGGCGGACCTGAAGGAGACCGCCGCCGCGTACGCCAGCGGGACCGTGCCGGCCGGGATGCTCGGTGACGTGCTCGCGGCGGTCTGGGAGTGCCCGAAGCCGGTGGTGGCCCGGGTCGCCGGGCCGGCCCGCGCCGGCGGGCTGGGCCTGATCGCGGCGGCGGACCTGGCGGTCTGCGCCGAGGAGGCGACGTTCGCGTTCACCGAGGTGCGGATCGGGGTGATCCCGGCGGTGATCTCCGCGACCGTGCTGCCCCGGCTGCACCCGCGGGCGGCGGCCGAGCTCTACCTGACCGGGGACACCTTCGACGGCCGGCGGGCCGCCGAGGTCGGGCTGGTCACCGCGGCGGTGCCGGCCGACGGGCTGGACGCCGCCGTGGCGAGGTACTGCGACTCGCTGGTCCGGGGCGCGCCGGGCGCGCTGGCCGGGGCGAAGCAGCTGCTGCGCCGGCCGACCGCGACCGACCTGCGGACCGAGATCTCCGGGCTGGCAACCATCTCCACCGGCTACTTCCTCTCTGAGGAGGGGCGCGAGGGCGTCCTGGCGTTCCGGGAAAAACGATCGACTCGATGGGTGGCCGCTCTGGGCGGTGGTTCCGCTGAGAGTGCCGGGTAGTCGGGTCGGTCAACCCACAGCCGGGATGATCGGGGCGGTCACCGCAGCCGGGTGCCGGTGGTCGGGGCGGTCGTGCCGGCGGGCGTCGGGGGCACGGGTCGGTCACCCGGACCGGGTGAGGGGCCGCGCGGAACGGGAACATCCCTGACCGTCCGGGCACCGGACGCGTCCGTCCGGCGGCCGGTGCCACGCCCGGTGGACCGGGAGAACCGGTCGGACGACCCGGACGGTGTCACGGGGGACGTACGCTTGTCGGACTGTCGATCAGGGGGTGTGGGTGCGAACTCGGGCAGTCGTGGCAGGCGGCATCGTTCTCGTCCTCGTCGCCGTGGTCGGCATCTGGATCGTCGTCCGGCAGTTCGGGGAGCGGTTGCGCCTGCCCTCGGCGAGTCGGACGTGCACGGTCCAGGCGGACGGCCGGGTGGCCCTGGACCCCGACCAGATGGCCAACGCGGCCACCATCGCGGCGATCGGCATCCAGCGTGAGATGCCCGAGCGGGCCGTCGTGGTGGCACTCGCCACCGCGTACCAGGAGTCGGGCCTGCGCAACCTGGCCGGCGGCGACCGCGACTCGGTGGGGCTGTTCCAGCAGCGGCCCAGCCAGGGTTGGGGCACCCCGACCCAGATCCGGGACCCTCGGTACGCGGCCAACCGGTTCTACGCGGCGTTGAAGAAGGTCCGCGGCTGGGAGGGGATGCGGGTCACCGACGCGGCCCAGAAGGTGCAGCGCTCCGCCTTCCCGGAGGCGTACCAGAAGTGGGCCGACGAGTCCGAGGTGCTCACCCGGGCCCTGCTCGGGCACGCCACCGGCGCGGTCGCCTGCGCGGTCGGCCGGAACCCGGTCCTGCGCGGCGAGGCGGCGGCGAGCGCCCTGACCCGCGGCCTGACGCTGGACTGGGGCATGGCCACGGCCACCGCGGCGGGCCTGACCGGCCTGACCGGCCTGACGGTCCCCGCCGCCGACCAGCGCCGGGGCTGGCGGTACGCGCACTGGCTGGTGTCCCACGCCCAGGACAACGGGGTGAAGCGGGTCCGCTTCGGCGACCTGGAGTGGACGGCCCAGGACGGCACCTGGAACCGGGTGACCGATGCTCCGGCCACCGGCGACCGCGTGCTCGCCGAGGTCTTCGCCGACGCGTGAACGATCCCGATCTCCCTACCGACGGTCACCGCACAATCCGGCATTCCCCGCGATAAGCCGCGTCCTGCACCCACGCCCTGACACTGGGTAGCCACGCCGCTTCGCACCGTCCGGTGGGCGCTCTTCACCCCGTTCGGGCGGTGCCGCGCGGCGGGGTGGGCGCGTTACGATCGGCGGCCTGTGCCAGAAGTGGTTTCACCTCATGGGGAGGGGTACGACGCGGTGTTCGACTACGGCGACCGGACCGGCTACGAACCGATCAGCGACATCGACCGCAAGGAGTTCCACGAGCAGGGCTTCCTCCTGCTGCGCAACGTCCTGACGGAGGACCACCGGGCGGCGCTGGAGGCGGCGGTGGACCGCGTCTACGCCGAGGAGAAGGCCAAGGGCAACACCACCAAGGACGGCACCCTGCACCTGCTGGGTTTCCTGGAGCGCGACGAGCTCTTCGGCCAGTTGCTGACCCACCCGATCACGTTCCCGTACATGTGGGGTCTGGCCGGCTGGAACATCTACACCCACCACAACCACCTGGACGTCACCCCGCCGGCGCTGGAGCCGGAGAAGCCGTACTGGGGCTGGCACCAGGACGGGTACCGGCAGAACTCCGACCCGGAGACGATGGACCCGAACCTGCCCCGGCCGATGTTCTCGCTGAAGGTGGCGTACGTGCTCTCCGACCTCTCGGAGACCGGTCGCGGCGCCACCAAGGTCATCCCGGGCAGCCACGTGAAGAACTCGCTGCCCCGGCCGGCGGACCTGAGCGTGCACAACCCCGACCCGGAGGGCACGCTGGAGATCACCGCCAACCCGGGCGACGCGTTCATCTTCGACCGCCGCCAGTGGCACTCCCGGTCGACCAACCTGTCGACCATCACCCGCAAGATGCTCTTCGTCGGCTACACCTACCGGTGGATCCGCCCGCTGGACGAGCTGCACCCCGACAAGAACGGCGAGTGGTACCGCAACCGCACGCCGGTGCAGCGCCAGCTGCTCGGTGAGGGCACCCACACCGCCAACTACTGGGGCATCAACTGGGACGGGTACGTCGACGACGAGATCCCGCTGCGCAAGGAGCTCAAGGAGCGCGGCCTGCTGGACCGCAGCATCCCCTGGCTGCGCTGAGCCGACGACGGACGGGCCCCTCCCCCTGCGGGACGGGCCCGTCCGTCGTTTCCGCCCGATGTTCCGCCCGGCTGGTCGCGTCCCAGCGATCCGGCACGCGATACCCGCGCTCGCTGCCCGCCGCCGCACGGGCGGCCACCGGCGGGAGGGGGTTCAGCTCCGGCCGGCGACCCGGCGGCGGATCTTCTCCCGGACCGGTTCCGGCAGGTCCGCCACGTCGAGCAGCCCGGGCAGCAGCTCCGGTTCCAGGTGCAGCGCCCGGAACACCTCGCCGATGGTCACCCCGTGCCCGGGGCGGTCCACCACCTCGACCGGGTCGCCCGCCCCGACCTCGCCCTCCCGCAGCACCCGCAGGTACGCCCCGGGCAGCGCCCGGACGGTGAACCGCTTGATCAGGTCGGGCATCCCCCAGAAACCGGCGAACGTGGTGCACGGCGTACGGGGCTTGGTGACCTGGAGCAGCGCCGAGCCGATCGCCCACTGCTCACCGATCACGGCGCCGGTCACGTCGATCGCGTACGTGGTCAGGTTCTCGCCGAACCCACCCGGCCGGATCGTGCGGCCCAGCTCGGCGCCCCACCAGCCGGCGTCCTCCTCGGCGTACGCGTAGACCGCCTGGTCCGGGCCGCCGTGGTGGGCCCGCTCGGCGATAAAGTCCCCGGCGACCCCCTCGGCGCGCAGCAGCACGGAACCCTCCGCCGGCCGCTTGTCGATGCCGCTGCGACCGCTCGCGTCGCCCGCCCACTCCGCCTCGGTCACGATGCCGAGGTTCACCGATGCCAGCCTGCCCGTCATGGTCGTCAGCCTAGTCCGGCGCCGGGCGACCGTGGCAGCGGCTTTTCCGGCATTGGAAAGTACTTGCCTACCAGGAAAGCGAGTGGTTCACTTTCCTGGCAGGCAAGTAGTAGCCTCCTCGTCAAGGAGAAGCCATGGAGCCGACCATCTCCCCCGCCGCGGCAGCCCACGCGCTCGCCGAGATCCAGACGCGCCGCGACCAGGCGGTCACCGCGACCCTCGTCCCCGCCTGGTACTGGCCCGCCGTCGGCGCCCTGATGGTGGCCTTCACCGCCGCCGTCGAGAGCGAGCGGCCGTGGCTGGTCACCGTCGGCTCGATCGCGTACGCGCTGGGCCTGACCGCCGTCGTGCTCCGGGTCGCGCTGCGGCACCGGGCCCAGGTCCGCAACCGCCTGCTCGGCGTACGCGGCGTGGCGGCCATCGCCGGCTACGTGCTCTGCCTGGTGGCCCTCGGCCTCGTCACCGGGTTCACGGCCGAGTCGGCGGGGCTGGGCTGGCCGGCCACCGTCGGCGCGGCGACCACGGCCGGGGCGATGACCGCCACCGGTCAGCCACTGATGCGGTACCTTCGCGCGGTGATGACCGCCCGACCGGTCGGCGGCGGCCGGTGAGCACGGCCCGGTTCGACGAGCTGATCCACGCCCCGACCCGGCTCTCCCTGGTCAGCCTCCTGGCCGCCACCGAGTGGGCAGAGTTCCGCTACCTGCGCGAGCAGTTGGGCCTGTCCGACTCGGCGCTGTCGAAGCAGCTCGCCACGCTGGAGCAGGCCGGCTACGTCGAGGTGCGCAAGAGCTTCGTCGGCAAGCGCCCGCGCACGTCGGTCCAGCTGAGCCGGGACGGGCGTCGCGCCTTCGACGGCCACGTCGCCGCGTTGCAGCAGATCGTGGCGCAGGCCGGCGCGAGCGTCCTGCCGTGAGGCCGGCGGGGGCCGACGCGGCCCCCGCCGGACGGTCAGCCCTTGACGGCGCCGGCCACCAGGCCGGAGACCATCCGCCGCTGCACCAGCAGGAAGAAGACGATCACCGGCAGGGTGAACAGCGTGGACGCGGCCATCACCGGCCCCCAGGCGGTGTCGTCGCGACCGAAGAAGAAGGTCATCGCCACCGGCAGGGTGTAGCTGTCCTGGTCGTTGATGAAGGTCAACGCGAAGATCAGCTCGTTCCACGCGGTGATGAAGGAGAAGATGCTGGTCGCCACCAGGCCGGGCGCCACCAGCGGGAAGAGGATCCGCCGGAAGATCTGCGCCCGGCTCGCCCCGTCGATCGCGGCCGCCTCCTCCAGCTCCTTGGGCACCGCGGCGACGAAGCCGCGCAGCATCCAGACCGCGAACGGCAGCGAGAAGCCGAGATAGGTCAGGATCAGGCTGGGCAGGGTGTTGTAGAGCCCGAGCCGCTGGATCATCAGGAACAGCGGGATGACCAGGGCCTCCAGCGGGATCATCTGCACCACCAGCAGCATGATCAGGAATGTGGTCCGCAGCTTGAACCGGAACCGGGCCACCGCGGTCGCCGCCAGCAGCGCCACCAGGCCGCTGAGCAGCACCGTGGAGACGGCGACCAGCGCGCTGTTGAGGAAGAAGTCGGCGAAGGTCACGCCCGGGATGAGGTTGCCCGTGAGGATCTGCCGGTAGTGCTCCAGGGTCGGCTCGGCCGGCACCGGGCGGGGCGTGGTCGAGAAGATCTCCGAGCTCGGCTTCAGCGAGGTCGAGATCATCCAGTAGACCGGGAACGCGGCGAAGAGCGCCACCAGCAGACCCGCGCCGTTGAGGGCGACCCGCTTCACGCCCGCGGCTCCTGCGCGCCGAGTCACGCGTCCTCCTCCTGCTTGAGCACCATGCGGACGTAGAGGCCGGTCACCACCAGCAGGATCAGGGTCAGGATCACCGCGATCGCCGCGCCGAGGCCGTACTTCGGCGGGGGCGAGAACGCCTCCGCGTACGAGTAGATCGACAGCATGAACGTCGGCCGGTCCTGGGTGCCGCCGGCCAGCACGAACTGCTGGGTGAAGACCTTGAAGTCCCAGATGGTGGAGAGCACGACCAGGATCCCGAAGACCGGCCGCAGCAGCGGGAACGTGATCTTCCAGAACACCTTCCACGGCCCGGCCCCGTCGACCCGGGCCGCCTCGTGCAGCTCACTCGGCACGCTCTTCAGCCCGGCCAGCACGCTGACCGCGATGAACGGGAACGAGTGCCAGACCACCACCAGGGTCAGGATCGTGAAGAACAGCAGCGGCGAGTTGAACCAGCCGTAGCCGGTCCAGTCACTGCGCCCGAAGAGGCTCTGCGAGAGCCCGTCGGGCAGCGCGTTGAACAGCCAGGTGACCAGGCCGCTGGTGTCGTCGAAGATCCATTTCCAGACGATCGTGCCGGTCAGCGCCGGGGTGGCCCAGGCGAGCATCACGCAACTGGCCACGAAGGCGGCCATCCGCCTGCCGAGCCGGTTCAGCAGCAACCCGACCAGGGTGCCGAGGATCATGGTGAGCACCACGTTGGCCACGGCGAAGAGCACCGTGTTGCGCAGCACGGTGAGGAAGAACGGGTCGCTGAGGATCTCGGTGTAGTTGGCCAGCCCGATCCACGGCCACTCGCGGTCGCCGCGCAGCTGTCGGACGCTGTTGAGCCGGTAGAAGGACATCACCACCACCTGGCCGAGCGGCCAGAGCAGCAGCACGCCGATGATCACCAGGCAGGGCAGGAGCAGCAGGTAGGGCAGGCGGTCCACCCGGCGACGCCGCCGCGCGGGGGTCTCCCGCGCGGCGGCCGTCTCCGGCGCCTCGGTCAGCGTGGTCACTTGGCGTTGAGGATGCTTTCCATCTCCGCGGCCGCGTCGGCGGTGGCCTTCTCGACCGTCTTCTGACCCTTCATGACCGAGCTGTTCATCGCCTGGGTCACCGTCTTGGTCCGGCTGACCTCCACCCACTTCGGGGTGAGCGGCGTGAGCTTGGTGTTCTGCAGCGTGGTCGCGAACGCGGCCATGATCTTGTCGTCGGCGTACTTACCGCCGCTGACCAGGTCCTGGTAGACCGGGAAGAAGCCGAGGCTGTCGGCGAAGGCCTGGCCGTTCTTCTTGCTCAGCAGCACGGTGAGGTAGTCCCAGGCCAGGTCCTGCCGCTCACTGTCCTTCCAGAGGGCGAGGTCGGAGCCACCGGCGAAGCCGGGCGCGGCCTTGCCGTCCGGGCCGGGGATCGGGAACGTGCCCCAGACCTTCTCGATCTCGGGGTTGTCCTTCTTCATGGCCCCCTGCTGCCAGCTGCCCGCGAAGGCCATCGCCGCCTTGCCGGTGGCGAACTGGGTCCGGGCGTCGACCTCGTTCCAGCCTGCGGCGGCGGGCGGGGCGACCTTGTGCACGGTCACCATGTCGGTCCAGAACTTGACCGCCTTCTGCGCCTCCGGCGTGTTGTAGCCGGACTTCCAGGTGCCGCCCTGGTTGGTGGCGATCTCCGCGCCGGCGCCCCAGAGGAACGAGTAGAAGGGCAGCTCGGAGTTGCCCGGCAGGGCGATGCCGTACGTCTTCGGCTTCTTGGCCTGCACGGCCTTCGCGACGGTGACCAGCTCGTCCCAGGTCGTCGGGGGCTTCACCCCCGCCTCGGCGAACCAGTCGGTGCGGTAGTAGATGGCCCGCACCCCGGCGTACCACGGCACGCCGTACTGCTTGCCGTCGAGCTGGGCGTTGCGCACCAGGTCGGGGAGGATGTCCTTGCCCTCGGCCCAGCCGCCCATCCGGCCGCTGACGTCGGCCAGCGCCTCCTGCGCCGCCCAGCCCTGGGTCTCGGTGTTGCCCAGCTCGGTGATGTCCGGTCCCTCGCCGCCGGCGAGCGCGGCCTGGAACTTCTTCGGCGCCTCGAGCCACGGGATGTACTGGACCACCACGTCGGTGTCCGGGTGCTTCTGCCGAAACTCGGTCTCGACGCCGTCGAGGAACGTGGTCTGCGCCTCGCTCCCCTCGCCCATCATCCAGACCGTCAGCTTGCTGTTGTCTGCGGCCTTGTCGTCGTCAGAGCCACCGCAACCGGCCATTACCATCGCGGCCGAGGCCACGACGGCGGTGACCGGGGCCAGCCGCTTCCACCTGTTCACGCCATATCTCCCTCGCGCCGCTTGGCACTAACCTTCTCCGCCGCACCTTAGTAGGAAAAATTCCTTTACGACAGTGGGCGGTCAGCGAAAGCGAGGCGACCGTACCGCAGGCCGGGTGGTCCACGGGGCCGCTGGCACCGGGGCGAAACCGGTCGTACCCACACGCGACGGGCGCCCGACCTGATGGTCGGGCGCCCGTCGGGTTCAGGCTGTGCGGAATTACCGGTGCGTGACACCGCGCCGACGGCCGACACCGGCCACCAGGGCCACGGCGACGGCGGCAAGCACGATCTGCAGCAGCAGCTCACGCCAGTCGAGACCGGCGGTGTCGGCGAAGCCCGACGCCCGCGCGATGACCGTGCCGAGCAGCGCGGCACCGACACCGATCAGCATGTGCAGCCAGATCGGCATGTTCTGGCGGCCCGGAACGGCCAGGCGGCCCAGCGCGCCGATGATCAGACCAACGATGAGCGCAGTGATGATGCCCCACACGGTGAGCTCCACGGTCGCCCTCCTTCTAAGAAATGAAGTTCCACGGTTTGTGGTGTTGCTGTCGTGACCGCTAAGTTCCCGACCCGTCGAAATCCCAAACCGACTTCACGGCACAGCGGACCCCGCGGACACCCAGACCGGACGCCCCGGCGCCCACACCCGCACGTCGTCCGGCCCCGGGCCGGCCCGGGCCGGCCCGGCACCACCCCCGCGAACCCGGCCTGCGGCGACGCGCACGCCGACGGGCGCCCGACCTGCCGGTCGGACGCCCGTCGAGGTTGCTGAGGTGATTACCGGTGGGTGACGCTGCGGCGACGACCCACGCCGGCGACCAGGGCCACCGCGATGGCGGCCAGTACGACCTGCACGGCCAGCTCACCCCAGTCGATGCCCTCGGTCGCGGTCGCGATGCCCATGGCGCGAGCCAGGACGGTACCGAGCAACGCGGCGCCGACACCGATCAGCATGTGCAGCCACATCGGCATGTTCTGGCGGCCCGGAACGATCAGGCGGCCCAGAGCGCCGACGATGAGACCAACAATGAGCGCAGTGATGATGCCCCACACGGTGAGCTCCACGGTCGCCCTCCTTCTAAGAAATGAGATCCACGGTCTGTGGCGTTCCTGTCGTGACCGCTAAGTTCCCGACCCGCCGAAAAACCAAACCGACTCAATCGCGGAAAGACGACGTCGGCCGTCAATGGCGGACGCCGCGTCGATTGCCGCCGCAGACTCGTCCCCGCAGGTGGTGCGCCGTCCGGCCGACGACCCGGGCGGCCGGAGGAGCGGAGAAAATTTCCTACGCGAACGGCCGGCGCCCCGGCCGGGCGGGACCACGGGGCCCGTCGCCCGGCCGGGGCACCGGCCGTCGTACGTCGTCATCCGCCGGTGAACGGCGGCTCACTTCTTTCCGGGAGCCTTGGCGTCGGAGTCGGAGGAGAGCGCGGCGATGAAGGCCTCCTGGGGGACCTCCACCCGGCCCACCATCTTCATCCGCTTCTTGCCCTCCTTCTGCTTCTCCAGCAGCTTGCGCTTACGGCTGATGTCACCGCCGTAGCACTTGGCGAGCACGTCCTTGCGGATCGCCCGGATGGTCTCCCGGGCGATCACCCGGCTGCCGATGGCGGCCTGGATCGGCACCTCGAACTGCTGGCGCGGAATCAAGGTGCGCAGCTTGGCGGCGATGGTGACGCCGTAGTTGTACGCCTTGTCCTTGTGCACGATGGCGCTGAACGCGTCCACCGGCTCGCCGTGCAGCAGGATGTCCACCTTCACCAGGTCCGACGCCTGCTCGCCGGAGGGCTCGTAGTCCAGCGAGGCGTAGCCCTTGGTCCGGCTCTTCAACTGGTCGAAGAAGTCATAGATGATCTCGGCCAGCGGCAGGGTGTAGCGCAGCTCCACCCGGTCGGCGGAGAGGTAGTCCATGCCGAGCAGGGTGCCGCGGCGGCCCTGGCAGAGTTCCATCACCGCGCCGACGTAGTCGTTCGGCGTCAGCACGGTGGCCCGGACCACCGGCTCGTACACCTCGGCGATCTTGCCGGTCGGGTACTCGCTCGGGTTGGTGACGACGATCTCGACGCCGTCCTCCTGGATCGCCCGGTAGACCACGTTGGGCGCGGTGGAGATCAGGTCGAGGTTGTACTCGCGCTCCAGCCGCTCCCGAATGATCTCCAGGTGGAGCAGACCGAGGAAGCCGCAGCGGAAGCCGAACCCGAGCGCCCCGGAGGTCTCCGGCTCGTAGTCCAGCGCGGCGTCGTTGAGCTTGAGCTTGTCCAACGCCTCGCGCAGGTTGGGGTAGTCGGACCCGTCGATCGGGTAGAGGCCGGAGTAGACCATCGGCTTCGGGTCCTTGTAGCCACCCAGCGCCTCTTTGGCCGGCCGGCTGTTGATGGTGACCGTGTCACCGACCCGGGACTGCCGGACGTCCTTCACGCCGGTGATGAGGTAACCCACCTCGCCGACGCCGAGCGCGTCGGCCTTCACCATCTCCGGTGAGATGACGCCGATCTCCAGCAGCTCGTGCACCGCGCCGGTGGACATCATCTTGATCCGGTCCCGGGCGCTGATCCGCCCGTCGATCACCCGGACGTAGGTGACCACGCCCCGGTACACGTCGTACACCGAGTCGAAGATCATCGCCCGGGCGGGCTCGTCCGCCTCGCCGACCGGGGGGATGAACTGCCGGACGATCTCGTCGAGCAGGTACGGCACGCCCTCGCCGGTCTTGCCGGAGACCCGGATGCAGTCGGCGGGGTCGCCGCCGATCAGGTGGGCCAGCTCCTCGGCGTACTTCTCCGGCTGGGCGGCCGGCAGGTCGATCTTGTTGAGCACCGGGATGATGCGCAGGTCGTTCTCGAGCGCCAGGTAGAGGTTGGCCAGGGTCTGCGCCTCGATGCCCTGCGCGGCGTCGACCAGCAGCACGGCCCCCTCGCAGGCGGCCAGCGACCGGGACACCTCGTACGTGAAGTCGACGTGCCCCGGAGTGTCGATCATGTTGAGCACCGCTTGCTCACCGGCCCGCTCGCCCTCGCGGATGGTCCACGGCATCCGGACGGCCTGGCTCTTGATGGTGATGCCGCGCTCGCGCTCGATGTCCATCCGGTCGAGGTACTGCGCACGCATCTGCCGGGGGTCGACCACGCCGGTGAGCTGCAACATCCGGTCGGCCAGGGTCGACTTCCCGTGATCGATGTGGGCGATGATGCCGAAGTTCCGGATGCGACCGGGGTCGGTGGAACCAGGAGCATTCGCGCCGGGATCGAGCTTCGGTGGCACAGCGGTCCGTTCTGGTCGGCTGACGTGAGCGGGCCGGCGCGACGCCGGCCCCCTCTATGTTCCCACGTCGCCGGCGCGCGCCCACTGCGCGGGCGATCCCCGGCGCCCGCGGCACTCCGGCGTCACCCTTGCGGCGGCGTCACTCGGCGGGCGGCTCGACGAAGAGCGCGGCGAGCCGGGGCAGCCGCCGACGGGCCTCCTCCTCGTCGTCGAAGTCCCAGAAGTCGTTGAGGTCCGGCGCGCGCACCGGCTCCCGGTCCGCCGGCAGATCGGCCGCGGTCGCCTTCCGGTACGCGTCCCAGGGCACCGCCAGCATCGCCTCGGCGGAGAACTCCTCCCCGCTCAGCGACGCCGCCCGCACTCGCGGCAGCTCCGCCAGCGAATCCGGGTCGGCGACCGCGCGGGCGAAGACCTCGCGCCCCTGGGTCATCAGCCAGCCCCGGAAGTGCTCGAAGCCGTCGGCCGAGGCGCCGCCGTTGATCAGGTACGCCGCTCCCCAGAGATCCACCTTGTGCGAGGCGGCCAGCACCCGGGCCTGGTGGCGGGCGTATCCGACGATGTCGTCCGGGTCGCACTCGGCGAGCAGGGCGACGGCCCGCGCGGCGACCGCGCCCGGCTCTCCCCCGCCACCGGCCCGGGCCCGGTCGATCAACTGCCAGAAGTCGTCGGTCCTCATGGCTTGGCAGTCTGGCAGACCGGGCGGCCGCTCCCGTCGCCCAACAGGAGGAGCGCGACGAGTTTCGGGTAACGCCGGGCCACCTCCTCCGGCTCGTCCAGGTCCCACGCCTCGTCGACCGGGTCCGGCAACTCGCTGCGTGCCCGCCCGCGCGCCTCCACCGCGTCGTCCAGCCCCTCCGGCAGCCCGGTGATCCGCTCGTACGCCCGGCCCGCGACGTAGTCCAGCGACTCCCAGTCGGGCCACTCGGCGTCGTCCCAGTCGTCGGTCGGCCGCTCGGCGAGCCGGCGGACCTCGGGGACGTCGGCGAGCGCGTCCAGGTCGGCGACCACCCGCTCGAAGGTCTCGCGCCCCAGCCCGACCAGCCAGGCCTGGAAGTAGTGGAAGCCGTCGTCGGAGCAGAGGCCGCCGCAGAGGTGCAGCGCCGCCCCCCACAGGTGCCAGGTGTCGGCCCGCGCCCGGGCCTCGTCCAGCCGCAACGCGAAGTCGACCGCGTCGTCGGCCGGCCGCTCGGCGAGCCGGTCGGTCAGCCAGGCCAGCCGCTCGTCCGGGTCGGCGGTGGCGGTCGCGGACGCCTCGATCAGCGCCCAGAACTCGTCGGTCCCGATCATGGGGCGCAGTATCGCGGTGCGGTACGACACGTACCCCGGCAGCATGGTGGCGTGCCCCCGACGTCGCTGCCCCCGGTGCCGTACCACGCAAGCGCGCTCCGACCGGAGTGGGCGACCCTGCCGGCGACGCTGCGGGCCGCGGTCGCCGACCGGCTCGGCGCGCCGGTGGTCACGGCCCGGGTCGCCGGCGCCGGGTTCACCCGGGGCTTCGCCGCGGTGCTCAGCACCGCCGACGGCGGTCGCGCCTTCGTCAAGGCCGCGGCCACCGCCGAGCAACCGCACCTGGCCGACTGGTACGCCCGGGAGGCGGCGATCCTCGACCGGCTCCCCGGCGGCCTGCCGGTCCC
>NZ_JAMOKF010000003.1 GCF_023656545.1 Micromonospora phytophila
AACGCGGCACCTCGTCCACCTGCCCCGCCTGCGCAAAGCGGGTGCCGAAACCTCGGGGGCGGACCCTGTCCTGCCCGCACTGCGCATTCTCCGGCCACCGTGACCTGGTCGCGGCGGCCAGCATCGCCACCCGCACCCCCGGTGGCGGATCCACCACCCCGGCAGCTGTTGTGCTGCCGGAGGTGATCACGCACCGTCGAGCCGGCCGGCACCTCCCCGGTGCCGGACGGTCCCGGCGTGACCCCCGCCGCCCACCCGGGCGGCGCGAGGATCAGTTGGCCCGCGCAGGCCCGCCCCACCAACCGGTGGGGAGTCGCTCGCCACAAGGCGAGGATCCACAACACCCACCGCACCCGGTGAACGTTAATGGACACCGCACTAGACCCGCGGCACTGCGCTCCCTCCGGCCGCCGATTCCTCCGCCGTTGGTTCCTCCGTTGGGTCCGCTGCTGGTTCGTCGGTTGGGTCCGCCGTTGGTTCCTCCGTCGGCTCCACGCTCGGCGCTGCCGTCGTTCCGCCCGTCGGCGCTGCCGTCGGTCCCTGGGTGGCGCTGTCGGACGTGGTGGGGCGGGGTGCACCCACACTGCTCCCGCCTGAAGGCGTAGATCCGCCCGCCGTCCTGTCGCCTGCTGGACGGGTCGCCGTCTGGCCAGGGGATCCGGGCGCTCGAACCGGCATACCGGCAGAACTGCGGGTGGCCGGTTCGCCGCCCCCGGCGCCAGGGCTGGGTCCCCCCTGCGGTGGCGGCACCGATGTCGGCACCGCGGGGGGCACCGACGGTCGCCCGGTCGGGCCCGGCATCATCCCGGTGGGGTCAGCGAGCACCAGGACGGCAGCCACGGCGGCCAGCGATCCGAGAAGCACCGCGAGCGTGGTGTTTCCACGACTGACGGCCCGGCTCGACGCGCCGCCGAGGGCCGGCTGCAGGGCGGCCAGGTGCACGGTTTGCGGCTCGGTCGAGGCCGCCCCGGTAGCTGCCCTCACCTGCCGGTCGGCCGAATCCGCGAGGGCCTGCGCCCCGGTGGCCATGGCCGCCGCCGTCGGGAACCGGTGAGTCGGCTCCTTGGCCATCGCGGTGGCCACCAGCTGCCGAACCTCCGCCGGGACGTCCTCGGGCAGCGGCGGCGGTTCCTCTTCCAGGTGCCGCAGCGCCACCGCGACGGCGTTGTCACCCTGGTACGGGGGCTTACCGGCGAGGCAGTGGTAGACGACGGCACCCAGCGCGTAGATGTCGATCGCAGGTGTGGTCTCGTTCTTGGACACCTGCTCGGGCGCCATGTACCGGGCGGTGCCAACGACCTGGTTCGCTCCGGTCAGGCTCGCCGCTTCCTGCGTGACGGCAACGCCGAAGTCAACGAGTACGACGTGCCCGTCGGGCTCGATGATCAGATTGCTGGGCTTGACGTCACGGTGGACGAGGCCGGCGTCGTGCGCGGCCTGCAGGGCGCGGGCGGTCTGCGCGGCGACCGACATCGTCTCGGCCGTGTCCAGCCGGCCGGCCTCGGCGATCCGCTCCGCCAAGGGCTGTCCCTGCACACACTCCATCACGATGTAGGCGAGGACCGGCGCTCCGGGCCGGGACATTTCGCCGTAGTCGTAGACCTGGGCGACACCCGGGTGACGCAGGGCCGCCATCGCGCGTGCCTCGCGGCGGAACCGTTCGCCGAAGCCGGCGTCGGTGACCAGGCCGGGATGCAGCATCTTGACCGCCACGCAGCGGTCCAGGGTCTCGTCAACGGCCCGCCACACCTCGCCCATACCGCCGCTGGCGATCCTTTCGACCAGGCGGTAACGGTCTCCGACGAGCTGCCCCACACTCGGCATGAGCTTCCGGTACCCCGGACTCGCCGATCTCAAGCACCGCAGCACCGCCCACAACCGCCGCGCCGGCGACACGGTGCTGCTGCGCCCCAACCAGAGCGACGACGTGGTGGTGCTGGCCACCGACCGGCCGGTCATCGCGAGCCGGGGCGCGGTCATGGTGGGGGCGGCCGAGTGCCCGTGCGGCTGCCCCGGCATGCCCGACGACCAGCCGGCGCGGATCAGCCTGTGCTGACCACGGCCGGTGGCGCGTCAGACCTACCCTGTGCGGTATGGCACAGGCCGTACTCGCGATGGTGGCGGCCGTGGTCGGAGCGGCGATCACCGCATTCGCCACGATCTACGGGCCGCTCAAGAGCATGCGGCGCCTCAACGTGGCTGAAACCGAGCGGGCGCGGCTAGTGCGGCGCGACGAGGCGGTGGAGTGCTTCATCGCGCTCCGTTCGACCACCCGACGGTGGCTGGACGAACTTGAGAGGATCCACGAGGAACTGCAGAGCGGCAGACGCCTCACGGTGGAGGATTTTGACAACCGCTCGGTGTCCTTGAAGAGCGACTGCCTCGGTCTGCGTGACGAGTTGGCCAAGTACTGGAAGCCGGTTGATTCCAACGAGGGCTCCCACCGTTTGACCATCAACTTCCTGCTACTCGCGACCAAACGGCTACGTCAGGTCGTGCTTGGCGCTGGCTCCGGGGATGGCGATGCCAGCCTGAATCGGATCGGCGAGCACCTCATGCTGATTCGCCTCAATCGCGTGCAGCTGAACGAGTTCCTGTTCCGCCGCATTGAAGAGTTGCACGGGGCGCCCACCGGCGAGTACCACGACCAGGCGTACCTGAGGGAAATCCGCATGGCTGTGAGGCAGTACGAGTCGCTGAACTGGAAGGGCGACGCCTGAGAGGGCGATCGGCCGCGACCCGGACATGGACATGGCCTGGGTCAAGGCGGAGGCGAGACGGGCACCGGTGCCGACTGTCGCCGACGGCCGGGTGGGCTCGCCCGGTTGGCGGTACGGATGGCTGCACCGGTTGAAGGGAAGCAGCGTCGGCTAGCTGCGGTAGTCCTTGGGCTTGGTCACTGTCTGTCCGTACCTCAGCCCGAACGAGTGCTGCTGGCCGTGGTCGTTGAGACCGACGAGCTTCATGCCGTGTACCCGGTGTTGCACGGCGGTCAATCTAACTTGCAAGCTGCTTCCGTTCGGCCAGGTGTGCCGGACAACGTCACCGACTCTCAGGCTCTCGGCCGGAACATCCTGGTCCATGACTGCATCCTGCCGTCGTCACGGCTTCCGGGCTAGCCGGTTACGAGCTGGAAGCGGAGCAATGGGCAGAGATCAGCCGGGGTTCGGAGGCTGTTGGTCAGCACGGCCGTCGCCACAACTTGACTGCTCCGGGTAGCTGCCGGGCGCCTGGACAACCAGGTCGCCATACATTGATAAGCTTGCATGTTTCGATTGCTTTCGTGTATGAAGGCTGAAGGCACGCCTGGTGCTGGTTCCTGGGGAGGAGCGACGATGAAACATGCCCTACGCCGCCTACGAACGGCGGCGGTCGCGCTCGGCGCCTGCACACTTGGGCTGAGCCTGCTGTCGGTACCCGCCGCCGAGGCGTACTCGGTGCGACCTCTCGCACCACACTCCGAGCGGGCACCTGAATCGGATCAGTTCTCGGCCGAGGGCGTCACCACGGTCGGTGAACTGCGCACCGTGGAGGGTTCGCTGTCCTACGCTCGGGAGGGCCGGACACAGGTCATTCGGCATCCCGGCGCGTCGTACGTCAAGGTGCACTTCAGCTCACTGCGACTGGCCCACGGCGACTACGTGACGGTGTCGAGCCCCGACGGCCGGGAGAGCTACCGGTACGACCGCTACCTGAACCGGGCGACCGGCTCGGACTACACCACCGACGGGCAGCCGGGCTTCTGGGCGATGTCGGTGGAGGGCGACACCGCGGTGGTGACGCTGCACAGCAGCCGCTCCTCCCGTGGCGGCGCCGCAACCATCGACCGGTTTTGGCGCGGCTACGACCGCACGGAGATCACGCAGTACAACCTCTCCACGCAGTCGGTCTGCAGCACCGACGCTCGCCGCGACGTGGTCTGCTACCAGAACAGTCACCCCAGCGAGTACGCCCGCGGCAGGGCGGTGGCGCGGCTGCTGATCAGCGGCGGTGGGATGTGCACCACCTGGCGGGTCGGCAACACCAACCGCATGCTGACCAACAAGCACTGCTTCTCGACGCAGTCCGCCGTCAGCGGCAGCGAGATGCAGTTCAACTACCAGTGCGCCACCTGCGGCGGCGCGAACCCCGGCCCCGGCACCAAGGTGAGCGGCGCCACCCTCTACAAGGTGAGCAGCGGTGGGTCCGGCGAACTGGACTACACCCTGTATTCGGTGAACAACTTCACCAGCATCCAGAGCTTCGGCACGCTGTACCTGGCGACGACCGCCACCAGCACCGGCACGCGGATGTACATCCCGGGGCACGGCGACGGCAGGCCGAAGCGACTGTCGATCTACGAGGACACCCAGAACGGTGCGACGTGCACCGTACGGAACGCGAACTACAACACCTGGAACATCAGCTACAGCTGTGACACCTCCGGCGGCAACTCGGGCTCGCCGGTGCTGAACGCCAGCCACCGGGTGATCGCCCTGCACCACCTCGGCGGTTGCCCGTCGAACCAGGGCGCAAAGGCACACCTGATCTACAACCAGATCGCCAGCCTGATCGACAACGGCTGACGACGGCTGACAACGACGGGTCCGGGGACTCGGCCGGTGCGGTACGCACCGGCCGAGTCACACCCCTTCCAGCCACATTTGCGAACTCAGCCGTCGGCGGCGCCGAACCACCGGGGCAGCTGGTTGAGCAGATCCTGCTGATCGTCACCGACCCACGCCACGTGACCGTCCGGCCGCAGCAGCAGGGCGGGCACGTCCAGTTCCTCGCTGACGTCGACGACGTGGTCGACCCGATCAGCCCAGCCCGCCACCGAGAGGCGGCCGGTCTGGTCGAGCAGCAGTCCGCGGCCGCCGCGCATCAGCTCGTAGAGGCGCCCCCGTTTCAGCCCCACGTCGCGCATGTGCCGGCCGAGCAGTTCGTGGCCCTCGCCGAAGTCGTAGCGGACCCCGATCGCGGTGATCTTCTCGATGAGGTACCGGTTCACGTCCTCGAAGTCCATCAGTTCCGCCACCAGCCGGCGCACTGACTGGGGACCCGGCTCGGGGGACAGCAGCTGCATCTGCGCGCGGGTGTTGTCCAGCACGTCGGCGGCCACCGGGTGCCGTTCGGTGTGGTAGCTGTCCAGCAGTCCCTCCGGTGCCCAGCCGTTGACCTCGGCGGCCAGCTTCCAGCCGAGGTTGAACGCGTCCTGGATGCCGAGGTTGAGTCCCTGCCCGCCGGTGGGCGAGTGGATGTGCGCCGCGTCGCCGGCCAGCAGTACCCGGCCGGTCCGGTACCGCTCGGCCAGTCGGGTGGCGTCGCCGAAGCGGGAGAGCCAGCGCGGTGAGTGCACGCCGAAGTCGGTGCCGGCGTACACCCGCAGCTGCTGTTTGAACTCCTCGAGGGTCGGCGGGACCGAGCGGTCCTCGGCCACTCCCTCGGCGGGCACGACGACGCGGTACACCCCGTCGGCGAGGGGGCCGACGCCGAACCGAAGTTGGGTCCTGCGGACTTCGGCCACCACGGCGCCCACCGTCTCCGGCGGCACGGCCACCTCCATCTCGCCCAGCAGCGTCTCGACGGTGGTGGGCTCGCCGAGGAAGCCGACGCCGAGCAGCTTGCGCACCGTGCTGCGGCCGCCGTCGCAGCCGACGAGGTAGCGCGTGCGCAGCTTCGTGCCGTCGGCAAGCTCGACGGTCACCCCGTGGTCGTCCTGACTTAGCCCGACCAGCTCGCTGCCGCGCCGGATCTCGACGCCGACCTCGATGGCGCGCTCGGCCAGCAGGCGGTCGGTGGTGGTCTGCGGGATGCCCAGGACGTAGGGATGCGCGGTGTCCAGCCGGTCGGGCGAGGGCTTGCTGATGCCGGCGAAGAAACCACCGACCGGGTACTGCTGGCCGAGCGCGAGGAACCGCTCCAGCAGACCGCGCTGGTCCATCACCTCGATGCTGCGCGCGTGCAGGCCGAGCGCGCGGACATACCTGGTCGGCTCCGTCTCCTTCTCCAGCACGAGCGCGTGCACGCCGTGCAGTCGCAACTCGCTGGCCAGCATCAAGCCGGTCGGTCCGCCGCCGGCAACGATCACGTCAATCATGAGAACCCCCCATTGCATTTCGGCCAGCGGCTCCGCGCAGCCCGGCGGAGCGCACACCCGCAACCTCCGCGCCGAGTGCCCGCAACCGCACCGCGAGTCCCACCGGCGGTTCAACGTCCCCGGGGACCCACACGTCGACGAAAGCACACGTACTTCGTGAATCCCTGATTTCCGCAGGTTTCTGGCTTCGGTTGGAGATTCTGCGGCACGAGGCGGGTCTTGCCGCAAGGCCCCCGGTGCGTTATACGTTGAGAGTGGCAGGGAGTGCGCACTCTCCTTGCCCTTTGCGTCCGCTGTGGACGGTCAAGGTCGTCTCGAAGCGGTGGCGCGCCACGCACGGCGATGCCGGCGGAAACGGCCCGGGCGGGGAACCGGCGAAGCACGTCCGGCAGGGCAACCGCAAGCCGTACGTCTTCCGCGGCCTGATCCACTGCGCCGGTGACGCCTACTCACGCTGCCGCTTCCTTCAGAAGTACGCCCTCGCCAACCAGGTCGAACACCCGGGCAACGTCTGTCTGCGCGAGGACGCCCTCACCGATCCGCTCGACACCTGGCTGGCCTCCGCCTTCGCACCCCACCGCATCGAACCGGTGATCACCGCGATGGTCGACGCCCAGCCCTTGGAGCAGCCACCCGCAGCGGCCACGGCAGCCCGAACGATCATCACCCGATGCGACATCAAGCCGCAGCGCAACCGCGCCCATGACGCCGGAGCGGACCCGGCGGTGGTCACCGGCTGCATCGCCCGGACAGAACGCGCCCGCGCCGAGGCCGACCTCCCCCACCAGCGGGCAACAGCCCTCGCCGGGATGAGCCGAGCAGAGAACACGAGCCCGATCGAGGCACGCTGCTCGCCCCAGATGCGAAAGATCGAATGGTCAGCGGAATGCCTGCGTCACGCCCCAAGGCGGGCAGTGGGTCAGGAGGCTGTGGCGGGCTTCTTGGTGGGGTCGGTCGAGGTGGCGCCGTGAGTGGGGCGGCGGGTCAGGACCTGGGGGCCGGAAGCCGTGATGGCGACTGTGTGTTCGGAGTGGGCGGTGCGGGAGCCGTCGGCGGAGCGGATCGTCCAGCCGTCGTTGTCGAACGTGATTTTGTCGGTGGAGCGGCAGAACCAGGGCTCGATGGCGATGGTGAGGCCGGGGTCGAGTTTCATGCCGCGGCGGGCACGGCCGTTGTTGGGGACGTGCGGGGCCTCGTGCATGGTGCGGCCGATGCCGTGGCCGCCGAACTCGGCGTTGACGCCGTAGCCGTAGGAGTGGGCGACCTCGCCGATCGCGGCGGAGATGTCGCCGAGGCGGCCGCCGGGCTGGGCGGCGGTGATGCCGGCCTCCAGGGCGACCTCGGTGGCCTCGATCAGCCTCAGGTCGGCCGGGTCGGGGGTGCCGACGATGACGGAGAGCGCGGAGTCGGCGACCCAGCCGTCGATGCCGGCCGCCATGTCGATGCTGAGCAGGTCACCGTCGCGCAAAACATAGTCGTGCGGCAGGCCGTGCAGCACCGCGTCGTTGACCGACAGGCACAGCACGTTGCGGAACGGGCCGCGGCCGAACGAAGGGGCGTAGTCCCAGTAGCAGGAATCGGCGCCGCGTTCGGTGATCCGGCGGCGGGCGTGGTGTTCGAGGTCCATCAGGTTGACGCCGACTGCGGCGACACCGCTCAGCTCGGCGAGCAGCTCGCCGACGAACTGGCCGGTCACCGCCATCCGGCCGATCTCCTCGGCGGACTTGAGCTCGATCACGACAGCCTCCCTCTCCGGATGCGGTATTTTTATACCACGCCAGGTCGGGGATGCTCCGGAGGGATATCCTGCTGGCATGGTTCGCCAACCACTCACCGCCGAACAGATCGCAGCGGGCCAGCGCCTCGGAGCCGCCCTGCGGGCCGCGCGGGCCGGCCGCAGCCTCGTCGAGGTGGCCCTGGCAGCCGGCATCTCCCCCGAGACGCTGCGCAAGATCGAGGCGGGCCGCCTTCCCGCACCGGCGTTCGGCACCGTGGTCTGCCTCAGCCAGGCCCTCGACGTCCCCCTCAGCGACCTGGCCAACGTCTGGCTGGCCGACATGCCCACCCGCCAGGCGTCCCAGAGACCAGCCGCCCAAGTACTTCTCTAGGAGATCCGTTTCAGGGTTCCGTGAGGGCTTGCCGGGTGTAATGGCTGGTCTTGGTGCCCGAGGACTGACGTCGGCCACACATCCATGATCGCCATTCAGGCCAACTACGACTGGCACCCGGCTAGCTGTGCCCGGCCCGGATGGGCGAATCCGATGGCGGACGAGCCCCGGTCGATCGCTGGTGGATCGACCGGGGCTCGCCGGTTGGAGCCGGGTCAGACCAGGTCGAACCGGTCGAGTTCCATGACCTTGGTCCAGGCTGCGACGAAGTCGGAGACGAACTTGTCGCGGGCATCCTGGCTGGCGTAGACCTCCGCGAGGGCCCGTAGCTGGGAGTTGGAGCCGAAGATGAGGTCGACGGCAGTGGCGGTCCACCTCACCTCATCGGTGGCCAGGTCCCGGATCTCGTACACGTGCTCGTCTGACTCCGACGCCTTCCACCGGGTGCCCGGGGAGAGCAGGTTGGCGAAGAAGTCGTTGGTGAGCACGCCGGGCCGGTCGGTGAGGACGCCGTGCTGCGTGCCGCCGACGTTGGCCCCGAGGGAGCGCAGGCCGCCGATGAGGACGGTCATCTCGGGCGCGGTCAGGTTGAGCATGTAGGCACGGTCGAGAAGCAGCACCTCCGGCTGGGTCTTCTCGCCGGGGCGCAGGTAGTTGCGGAACCCGTCGGCGCGCGGCTCGAGGACCCGGAAGGACTCGACGTCGGTCTGCTCCGCAGTGGCGTCGGTGCGGCCCGGGCGGAACGGCACGGTCACCGCGACGCCGGCGTCGTTCGCCGCCTTCTCGACGGCGGCCGAGCCGGCCAGCACGATCAGGTCCGCGAGCGAGATCTTCGCGCCGCCGGCGGAGTTGAACTCCCGCTGGATGCCCTCGAGGGTCTCCAGGACCGTCGCGAGCTGCTCGGGCTGGTTGACCTCCCAGCTGCGCTGCGGCTCGAGGCGGATCCGGGCGCCGTTGGCGCCGCCGCGCTTGTCGGTGGACCGGAAGCTGGCGGCGGAGGCCCAGGCGGTGGAGACCAGCTGGGCGGTCGTGAGGCCGGATTCCAGGACCTTCGCCTTGAGGGCGGCGACGTCGGCGTCACCCACGAGCTCGTGGTCGACGGCCGGCACCGGGTCCTGCCACAGCTGGGGCTGCGGGACCCACGGGCCGAGGAAGCGGCTGACCGGACCCATGTCGCGGTGCAGCAGCTTGTACCACGCCTTGGCGAACGCCAGCGCGAACTCGTCGGGGTTCTCCAGGAAGCGGCGCGAGATCTTCTCGTACGCCGGGTCGACGCGCAGCGCCAGGTCGGTCGTGAGCATCGTCGGCTTGTGCTTCTTCGACGGGTCGTGGGCGTCCGGGATGATCGCCTCGGCGTCCTTGGCGACCCACTGCTTCGCACCGCCGGGGCTCGTGGTGAGTTCCCACTCGTGGGCGAAGAGGATCTCGAAGAAGCGGTTGCTCCACTGCGTCGGCCGGTCGGTCCACGTCACCTCGAGACCGCTGGTGATCGTGTCCCCGCCCTTGCCGCTGCCGTAGGTGCTCAGCCAGCCCAGGCCCTGCGCCTCCAGCGGGGCGGCCTCGGGCTCGGGGCCCACGTGGTCGTCGGCGACGCCGGCGCCGTGGGTCTTGCCGAAGGTGTGGCCACCGGCGATGAGGGCGACGGTCTCCTCGTCGTTCATCGCCATCCGGGCGAAGGTCTCGCGGATGAAGTGCGCCGCCGCGGCCGGGTCCGCGTTTCCGCGAGGGCCCTCCGGGTTGACGTAGATGAGACCCATCTCGGTCGCCCCGACGTCGGCCGCCATCTGCTTCTCGGAGACGTAGCGCTCGTCGCCGAGCCAGGCGTCCTCCGGACCCCAGAAGATCTCCTCGGGCTCCCAGACGTCCTCGCGGCCGAAGCCGAAGCCGAAGGTCTTGAAGCCCATCGACTCCAGGGAGACGTTGCCGGCGAGCACGAGCAGGTCGGCCCACGAGATCTTCTGGCCGTACTTCTGCTTGACCGGCCACAGCAGCCGGCGGGCCTTGTCAAGGTTGGCGTTGTCCGGCCAGCTGTTGAGCGGGGCGAACCGCTGACCACCGTCGCCGGCGCCGCCGCGACCGTCGTGGATGCGGTAGGTGCCCGCGGCGTGCCAGCTCATCCGGATCATCAGGCCGCCGTAGTGGCCGAAGTCGGCCGGCCACCAGTCCTGCGAGGTGGTGAGGACCTTGATGATGTCCTGCTTGAGGGCCTCGACGTCGAGCTTGGCGAACTCCCTGGCGTAGCTGAAGCTCTCCCCCAGCGGGTTGCCCTTGGACGAATGGGCATGCAGCACCGAGAGGTCGAGCTGGTTGGGCCACCAGTCCCGGTTGGTGCGCGGACGACCTCCGGTCTTCGGCGTCGGCGAGTCGATCGCCGGGTTCTCGCTCTCGCTGCCGTGCGCGGTCACGGAGTCGTGCGCGACCGGGCAGCCGGCCGCCGCCTTCTTGTCCACGCCCTGCGCGCTGGAGGGAGTGTTGTCCTGGGTGTCGCTCATTTACTTCCTTCCGAACTGGTGGATCACTGGGAGGTGCGTTCGGTCGCACAGTCGGGGCAGGTGCCCCAATAGACGACCTCCGCCTCGTCGACCACGAAACCGTGGTCGTCCGAGGCGGTGAGACAGGGAGCGTGGCCGACAGCGCAATCGACGTCGGCGATCGCGCCGCAGGAGCGGCACACGACATGGTGGTGGTTGTCCCCCACCCGCGACTCGTAGCGGGCGGTCGCACCGGCAGGCTGGATGCGCCGCACCAGACCGGCGTCGGTGAGCGCACGAAGCACGTCGTACACCGCCTGGTGGGAGACCGTGGGCTGATCCGCCCGCACCAGCGCGATCACCGTGTCGGTGTCGACGTGCGGATGGTCGCGCAGAGCTGCGAGCACCGCCAACCGGGGCCGGGTCACGCGCAACGAGACCGCCCGCAGCTGGGTCTCGAAGTCGGACGACATGTAATGAACATAGTCCGATTTTCTGGAATGAATCAAGTTTTTCGTCGTCTCAACCCGCACACTTTCCACGCAGACCCGACCACCCGGGCCAACGTCCGCCCGTCTCCCCGTCGACGGCACCGTTCACGTCCTGCCTGAATCGGCCCCCGCGCTGAGCCGCGGACGGGGAGTGCGTGGCGGGTCAGAACATGCCGCCGCCAGCTCCGATCGTCTGGCCGGTGATCCAACCGCCCTGCTCGGAGACCAGGAAGCGGACGATGTCGGCGATGTCCTCCGGCTGGCCGACCCGGCCGAGCGGCGTCTTCGCGACCTCGGCGTCGATGACGGCCTGCCCTGCCTTGATTAGCGCCGGGGTCAGCACCGCGCCGGGCAGCACACTGTTGACCGTGATGCCACGGGCGCCCACCTCGTTGGCCAGCACCCGCACCAGGTGGTCGACGGCGGCCTTGCTCGCCGCGTAGACGCCCGTTCCGGGGCGCGGCATCAGGGTCAGCCCGGCGGAGATCGCGACAATCCGCCCGCCGTCGGGTAGCCGGATCGCGGCCTCGCGCAGCGCGATGAACCCCGACCGCACGTTCGTGGCGAAGATCGCGTCGAACTGCTCGTCGGACGTGTCGGCGATCGTGCCGTGGGTCGTGTTGGAGGCGTTGAGCACCACGGTGTCGAGGTGGCCGAACTCCCTCTCCGCGACGTCGAACAACCCGCGCAGCTGCGCGGCGTCGGCGATGTCGGCCGGCGCGGCGACCGCGATGCCGCCGACCGCCTGGATGCCGCGTACGACGTCCTCGGCGTCCTGTCGAGACGACGGGTAGTAGTTGACGACCACGCTGGCCCCGTCGCCGGCGAGGCGTTCGGCGATCGCCCTGCCGATACCCTGCGACGCTCCCGTTACCAGCGCGACCCTGCCTTGCAGTGTCATCTGAAAGACCTTCCCTCGTGCAACCGGGATCTTTTCGGAGTAGGTTCTGACAGTTGTCAGACTAGCTCGGGTCTGACAAGCGTCAAGCAGACGTGATGGGCCACACCGCGATGTCCGCAGACCCCAACTAAACGGGTGAAAGGAGTCAAATGGAACCGCGACGGAAGAACGCTCCCGTGCAGCTCGACGAGCACGAGATCCTTCACCGAGGACTCGACACATTCGCCGAACTCGGCTACGACGCCACCACCGTGCGGGAGCTGGCACGCCGGCTCGGCGTCAGCCACAACTTCATCAATGACCGCTACGGGTCGAAGGCGAGCTTCTGGCGCGCCGTGGTGGATTTCGCGCTCTCCGACGTTCAAGCCGAGCGCGACGCGCTGCTGTCCCGGTACCGCGACGACGACGAACGGCTGAGAGAAGCCGTCGGCCACCTCTACCGCATGGCGGCCAACGAGTCGCAGCTGAGCCGGTTGATCGCCGACGAATCCACTCGCGATTCCGACCGCCTGGACTACCTGTACCAGCGGTTCATCCGGCCGTTCTGGGACAGCATCACACCGACGGTCACGGCTCTCGTCGAGATCGGGCGCATCCCGCGCGTGGCCCCACACATCCTCTACTTCGCGATCGTCGGCCCGGCGCTGGCCCTGACGCAGAACCCGGTCGCCGACCGGCTCGACCCCACCGCCGCACCGACCGCCTCGCGCGACCGGGACCACACAGCGGACGCGCTGTCGGCCTTGGTCCTGCACGGACTGCTACCGCCGGCTCCGGGGACATGATCCGGTCAACCCAGGCTGCCGTACGAGGTGATCATCTCCCTGTCGCCGGTCGCCCGGGTGCCTCTGGCGTGGTGGCTGCGCGGCGCGGGCGAGGCAGGCGCCGGGGTTGCCCGTCGCTGATCGCGCGGGTTCGGCGGGCATGGTGGTCGTGCCGGCGGCACTGGTCCCGCGTCCGGAGGGTTAGAGCCGGCCGGGGTGGGGT
Organism: Micromonospora phytophila; assembly: GCF_023656545.1. GTDB lineage: Bacteria > Actinomycetota > Actinomycetes > Mycobacteriales > Micromonosporaceae > Micromonospora > Micromonospora phytophila. The sequence goes on from NZ_JAMOKF010000003.1 coordinate 13,038, forward strand.
AGACCCGCCTTCCACTCGGCTGGCGGGACCATCCTCAGCCCGCCACCTGCGGTGGGGCTGCCGAGATGTCTCGGAGGGTCGATGTCAGATGAACCAGCGGGAGTGAGCGGGCCGGCGACGCCGAACGACGTGGTGGAGTTGCGGGTGCACGGAATCGCCGCCGCAGATGCCGCCGAGGTGTTGGACCGACCAAATGTGCAGCAGGTCGCCGGGGATCGCAGCGCGGGCTTCCACCGGCCACGACCCGGCTGCTCGAAGGTCAACGGCCCGGGCGGGACGACCCTGGAGGCGTACCGATGGAGTGACCTGCCCTCCGGCACCGCGGTTCGGACCCTCTCTCTGCTGTTCCTGCTGCCGTTCATGCTGCTCAACGTGGCGATCTGGATGCGCCCGGGAAACCCGGCCTCCGACGCGGTGGTCAGATCTCTGTGCCGGGTGCTGGGCCTCACCCTGACCGCGCTCTACGTGCTTGCCGCCGTCGGCGTCGCGCTGGACCTCGTCGCCTGGCAGTGCATGTCCTCCTCGGCCTGTCTGTCTGGTCGTAGCTGGCTGTCCTGGCTGGGTGAACGCCCCACCGGGTTGCGGCTGGCGGTGCTCGCGCTGGTGCCGGCCGCCGCCATCGGCCTGATCTGGTGGGCCAGCACGCGCCCGGGACGCTCGTTCAAGGCGTTCCGCCCGCCGGACAGTACGGTTTCCGGGCATCCGCTCACCACCGTCGGCCAGTGGGGCGCCGAGCCACTGGTGGGACGGCTGCGCTCGATCCACGTCGCTGCGGCGTTCGCGACACTGGGCGGCAGCCTGCTCGCCGCCCGGGCCGCACAGGGCGCCTCAGCCATCACCATCGTGTTGGCGGCGGCAACGGGAGGCGTCCTGGCCACCTGTGTGGCCCTGCTCTGCACCCCCCCGCTGATCGACCGGGCCCCCGCGAACCGGCGGCTCGACGGTGCCGCCCGCCTGCTGCGGACGATCGCCGTCGGTCTCACCATCGCGGTCTGCGCCCACGTCCTGGCCAGCCCCGCGCGCTGGCAGGAGGGGGGTGGCCTGCCCGGCTACGGCTCGACCCTCACCTGGCTGTTCGTCGCTCATGCCGGGCTGCTGGCCGCCCTGGCCGCCGCGCTGCTATGGCGCCCGGAGCGACAGCCGGGTCACCCGCCGCTACTCGGGCTGGGCGCGCTGGCGACCGCGAGCGCGGCCGCAGGTCTCGCGGTGGCGTTCTCCGCCGAACTCGTGCACCGGCTGGCCGACTACCTGGACCGCACCGCGTCGACCCCACAAGACCTGCTCCCCCGCCCGGCAGCTGCGTATACCTGGGCGATCTACGGCTTTTTCCGGGCGGCGCTGATCACGCTGGTTTTCGTCGGCCTGGTGACCCTGATCTCCCGACGCGACCGCTCCCGCGCGGCGGCCGCGATCGTCGCACGCGACTTCCCGGACCCGCCGACGGAGGCCGCGCCCCGGTTGCGGCAGGTGCAGCAGGCGATCGTCCGGGCCCGGTTCACCGAATGGCTGCTACCGCTGGCCGTGGTCTACGCCGGCCTCGCCGGACTCAGCGCGGCAACCACAGCACTGGAACTACTCGGGCTGTATCCAGGCGACGCAATCGAGCGGTATGCGGGGGTGCCGGCCGACCTGGTCAACTTCGGCATCGGGATGGGCGGCTACCTGATCGCGGCGACCATGCTCAGTCTGGTCATCGGCGGAATCTTCGCCTACCGGACCGCCGGCTTCCGGCGCCACGTGGGCGTGCTCTGGGACCTGGCCACCTTCTGGCCTCGCGCCGCCCACCCCTTCGCGCCGCCCTGCTACGCCGAACGGGCCGTGCCGGAGCTGGTACGACGCATCACGTATCTGGTCGAGAGCGGCAACGCCGTCCTGATCGCCGGGTTCAGCCACGGCTCCGTACTGGTCACCGCAGCGGTCCTTCAACTGCCGCCCCAGGTCAGCAGCCGGGTCGCCCTACTCACCTATGGCTCACCACTGCGCCGTCTCTACGCTCGGCTCTACCCCGCCTACATCGACGACGACATGCTGCACGATCTGGGTGGTCGAGTCGGCTGGCGATGGTTGAACCTGTGGCGCGACACCGACGCGATCGGCGGATGGATCTTCTCCGCGCACCGGCCAGACGAGCCGCTCACCGTCACCGGCCCGGCGGCAACGGTGGACCGCCGCCTCCGAGACCCAAGCGACGTGGTCGTCCCACCCAGCGACAGCGTCCCACCACCGATTAAGGGACACAGGCCCCGTGAGTCCGACGAGTCGTACATCGAGGCGGCGCGCGATCTGGTCGAGCGCCTCCGCAAGCCGGTGGCCCCAGGGCCTCATCCGGCCGACCCGCTGGCCGGACAATGAATTCGACGCCCCGGCCTTCCCGATCAGGCCCGGCTCCCTGACGCCGTTGGTCCCGCTGGCCCGCCCGCCCTGCCCCGGTAGGTGGCCGGTCGGCAGGAAGCCAGGGCGCCGCCGCAAGACGCCCAGCCGTGCCCGGAACTCGCAACGACGGCGATCAAAGCCGCCGGGCCGACGCATCCGGCGCCAGGCGCGGATGATCGACGCTTGTGCCGGTAGTCTCGCTCTGCCGGGCGTGTGGCGACGGATCCGGCAGCCTGCCGAAGGCGCGGCGGACCTGCCTGTTGGCTTCAGCCTGGGAGAGGCCGGACACGACGAGCAGGTCGCTGGCCGTGGTGCGAATCTGGGCCAGGACGACGGTCCCGGAGAAACCAATGTCATCCCCGTAGGCTGCGCCGGCATGTTGAACGGCTTGCAGGGCTTTCGCCCGCGCGTTGTGCGGCTCCCGCCGAGCCGAAAACTCGTCCCGAAGTATCCGCACCGCCCCAGCAAGGGCGAGAACTGCGTTGATCATCGCTGCCGAGACTGGCTCCTTGTCCTCAATGACAGTGACAGCTCGACGAATCAGTGTCTCGCTGCTGCCCATCGCTCTCTCCAACGGCTCGGCGGTTCGGGCGTAGTGACTGAGCACACCGTGCCGGTGCCGCCATGACAACGGAGACAGCCGCGTGACCTCCCGTGCGCCCGCCACCGCCTCCCGCAGTACCCGAAGTTCCTCCTGGTTACCGCGCAGTCGGTCCCGGGCGCGGATCGCCCGTTCGATATCGCGCTCGCACAACGCCTCTGCCGTTTCCGTCAGTTGTTCGACCAGCGTTCGCAGCGCCGGTCCGGCAGCACGCCTGACCACTCTGAGCGGGTTGACCGGCAAGAGGATCGCCGTGGCCAGTGCGACACCACCGCCGAGCAGCGCGTCGACGAACCGGGAAAGCACCACGTCCGGGACCTGCGGGCTCAATGTGGTGATCAGCACTGCGGTGCTCGCCGTCTGGATCACCACCGCCACCCGACTGCTGAGTGCGAAGGCTACGAGGATCGACATGACGACGACCAGACCGAGCTGCCAGGGCCCAGTGCCTATGAACGACAGCAGCGCATCACCAACAAGCACCCCCAGCGCCACACCCACGACCAGCTCGACGATCCGCCGTACCCGCTGCCCTACGGACACGGCCAAGGTCCCGACCGCGGCAAGCGGAGCGAACACGGGGCTGGGATTGCCGGTCAGTTCGTACGACAGCAGCCAAGCGGTTGCCGCAGCGATGCCCGCCTGTAGGGCCACGATGCCTCCGCCGTACACCCGGACCGCCCGCTCTCGCACCTTGAGCCGTTGGACGAGCCGGTCCTCGGCGGCACCCCGTCCACCCGCCCGCACAAACCGTTTCCAGCGCGAGCCGGGACTCCCCTTCAGGTCTCGGCGCCGTGGCACCTGTTGATGCATGCTGCGCTCTACCCCGTGAATGCCCGCGTTACACGACCAATGGCGATCTGCGAGCGGAATAACCGCGACTGTACAAATAACGGCTGATCAACCGATCATGGGAGCGACGCCAGATGACGACCGAGACCCCGGCGACCTGGGTGTTCCCTATCCGGCCCACGGTGCCGGCGTACTGCCCTTGTACCCCGACCGGATGAAAGCCCTTCCTCAGGTCACCGGCCTCGTCCGTTCAGGGCAGCGGGCCGTCGGTTTTCGCAGTCGCACTGAGGCGATCCCGGATCAGCGCGATCACGGTGTCGGCCGTCCGGTCGAGGTGACTGCGGCCATCGGGTAACCGGGCCTCTGGGCTGATGTAGCTGCGCGGACCGACGTGGGTGGCCGGGTCGAGCCAGTGCACCGTGATCTTCCCTTCGCGGTCAGCCCGGTTCCAACCGCTCCATCGAAACAGCCGCCACCGCTGCGGGAACATCCAGGTGCCGACTCGCTCAATTCGGTCGCCGGCACTGGTGAGCCGGTCGAGGTGCTGGGCGTGGCTGATGTCGTTGGCACCGTTGTGGAACCCGCCGAGAGTGATCAGCCAGAGCGGGGAGCGCAGCTGGGACCACAGTTCGTCCACCGCGCCGGTGGCGACCTGGGCGCCGCCGCTGTAACTGAGCATCACCACGGGGATGCCACTGTCACGCCGATAACCGGCGAGCCGGAGCTGAGTGGCGATCTGCGAGCCGACGGCGCGGTTGTACAGGGGACGGTACCGGCGGTCGGCGGCGACGAAGGTCTGCATCACGTTGTGCAGGAACAGCACCAGGCCGATGTGGCGGCGCAGCCATATCCACACCGGCCGGTCGGCGAGCGGAAGGGCCAGCGGGGAGTAGGGCTGCACCTGGCCCAGCACCCTGAGCTCCGGCGCTCCGTGAATCAGAGACTTGACCAGTCGGCCGCCGTCGCGGGTGTCGTGGAAGCGGCGCTTCCCGATACCGTCCAGATAGACCAGGTAGGCGTCCGGGGGGCGGTCCGGGTCCGCGCCCCGGGCGGGGGGCATGCCCTTGGGGCGTGCGGTGGTGGGAGTCCGCCAGCCTGCGGCATAGACCAGCACCTCGTAGCGGGCGAGCAGAGCTTCGGCGAGCAGGACCGGTCCGATCCCGCCGAGCAGCAGCAGGAGCACGAGCTCGGTCATGTGAGTGGCTCCGGTGCTCTTGTCATGTTGAGTCGCACGACCAGGCGGCGGACGCCCTCGACGGCGACGCCGAGCCCGACTCCCGCGACGGCTACGCAGCCGGCGGCATCCCACCAGCCGAGCCCGGCCACCGTGGCGAGCGAGGCGGCGAGGCCGGCCCCCACTCCGAGCATGAGCACGAAGTGCAGCAGCGGCCCGAGCAGCGGGAACGCGAGGACTGCGGCAAGCAGCAGCGGAGCGGCCAGGCCTGGTGTCCAGACCAACGCGGCCCCGTCGGACGGTGCGGCGGGCAGCACCAGCTCGGCAAGGGTCCACGCGGACAGCGGCCAGAGCGCGAATACCGCGCCGTCGACCACGGCGCCGGCGAGCAGCAACCCGACGACCCTGACGTGCGACACGCCGGACAGGCGTGCCACCACGGGCAGGAGACGCCCGGCGGCCTCGGACAGCCCGGCGAACAGCAGCATGATGGCGACGACAGGGGACATCGGTCAGCCCTGCGGTGGCACATCGGCGGAGACCGGCCGAGTGAACGGGCCGGTCTGCTGCACATAGCGCTCGAGTTCGTCGGCGGCGCGCGAATAGCCGCCTGCCTGACGCTGGGCGACCTGCAGGGTGCTCGCGGCGGCCCGGAATCGGGGCTCGTCGAGCAGGCGCTGTGCGAGGGCGCGCAGGACCTCCACCTTGACGTCCTCGGTGCGGATCGCGAGACCGGCTTCGAGCTCGACGATGCGGGAAGCCACCAACGACTGGTCAGCACCCTGCGGGACCACCAGCATCGGGACGCCGGCGTACAGGGCCTCGTTGACGCTGTTCACCCCGCCGTGGGTGATGAACAGCGCTGCACGGGACAGCACCTCCGGCTGTGGTACGGAGCGGCGGGCGATCACGTTGGCCGGCAGCGGACCGAGCGCGGCGGGGTCGGTGGGTCCGGTGGAGACGATCACGGTGCCACCCAGCGGGGCGAGCGCGTTGGCAAAGTCGCACAGCAGCCGCGGGTCGGCGCCGAACACCGTGCCCAGCGAGGCGTACAGCACCGGGTCGCGCAGCTGATCCACCGGGAACGACGAGTCGGCTCGGCGGGCACCGACGCTCGGTCCGACGAACCGGTAGGACTCGTCGAAGCTGTCGGCCTGGGGGTGGAACGCCCGCGAGGTGTAGACCAGGTTGAGCGGCTGGCGGATGTTCGCCAGGTCGATCAGGGGCACCGCACTCGTGTCGTACCGGCGGCGCAGCTCCCAGCGCGACCTCAGGTACCCGCCGGCGTGGCGGGGCAGGGCCGCCGCCGCGGCGAACAGCTCCCAGGAGCCGTGGGTGGGGCTGGGCACGTGCCGGTTGAACGCGAACGTGGTGAACGACGACGCTGCCGGCACGTCGAGTTCCCGAGCGACCACCGGCCCCCACAGGCAGAGGGCGTCGTGCACGACCAGATCGGGCCGGGCGCCGCGCAGATCGTTGAGGACGGCGGGCAGCACGCGTACGGCGGTGCGCGCAAGCTGCTCCATCACCGTGACGGGCGTCGGCGGGCCGGCGAGCGGTACGTCATCCCCGGAGTAGCGGAGCACTCGCGCGCCGGTGGCCCCGATCTCCTCTGCGTAGGCGGGCATCGTGTGGTAGGTGACGGAGTGGCCACGACGGACAAGCTCGGCCACGACCGGCAGCGTCGGGTTGATGTGCCCGTGCATGGCGATGTTGAGGAATGCGATTGCGCTCATCGGCCGACCCCGGACAAGGAAGGAGTCAGTGCCCGGCAACGAGTAACGATCATGGTCCGCCTTTCTCGGTAACAGCGTAGACGCTGCCGGATGGCACAGGGCGGCGGACCAGGCACTCGCCTTGTCTCGCGGGCAGGTTCGAGCTGGTCGAGCCGCGCCGCACCGCGACCGGGTTCAAAACCGGCCTCTTCTCGCCCTCGCACCACGGCGTGGACCTGGACGCCACGAGACGGTTCACCCAGGGCTCGGCTACGAGAGCCAACAAAATCCGGACGGTGATGTCGAGAACCCGTGGCCGGCTCCGTCCCCGAGGTGAACGTGACCAGAATGGGTCGCACACGCATCGAGGAGAAGCACGATGGCCAAGTACCTGCTGCTCAAGCACTACCGCGGCGCTCCGGCTGCGGTGAACGACGTGCCCATGGACCAGTGGACGCCGGAGGAGATCTCGGCGCACGTGCAGTACATGCACGACTTCGCGGCCCGGCTCGAGGGGACCGGCGAGTTCGTCGACGGTCAGGCGCTCGCCCCCGAGGGGACGTTCGTCCGGTACGACGGTGAGGGTCGCCCGCCGGTCACCGACGGCCCGTTCGCCGAGACCAAGGACCTCATCGCCGGCTGGATGGTGATCGACGTCGACAGCTACGAGCGCGCCGTCGAGTTGGCCGGGGAGCTGTCGGCCGCCCCCGGGGCGGGCGGCAAGCCGATCCACGAGTGGCTCGAGGTGCGCCCCTTCCTGACCGCGCCGCCCACCATCACGGAGTGACCTGATGGACGAGGCCCTGCTCCGGAGCCTCACGCCGACCGTGCTCGGCGTCCTCGTCCGCCGCGGAGCCGACTTCGCGGCGGCCGAGGACGCCGTGCAGGACGCGCTGGTCGAGGCGGTCCGCGCCTGGCCGACCGACCCGCCGCGGGATGCGAAGGGCTGGCTGGTCACCGTGGCCTGGCGCCGGTTCCTCGACGCGACCCGGGCCGACGCCGCCCGCCGCCGACGTGAGAACCTCGTCGACGAGCAGGCGGCGCCCGGGCCTGCGCCCACGGTCGACGACACGCTCCAGCTCTACTTCCTGTGCGCCCACCCGTCGCTGACACCGTCGTCCGCGGTCGCGCTCACGCTGCGCGCCGTCGGCGGGCTGACCACCCGCCAGATCGCCCACGCCTACCTGGTGCCCGAGGCGACCATGGCGCAGCGCATCAGCCGGGCCAAGCGCACCGTCTCCGGTGTGCGCTTCGACCAGCCCGGCGACGTCGCCACCGTGCTGCGCGTGCTCTACCTGGTCTTCAACGAGGGCTATTCCGGCGACGTCGACCTCGCTGCCGAGGCCATCCGGCTCACCAGGCAACTCGCGGCCGCGATCGACCAGCCCGAGGTGGCGGGGCTGCTCGCCCTCATGCTGCTGCACCACGCCCGGCGCGCCGCCCGGACCGCGCCCGACGGCAGCCTGGTGCCGCTCGCCGAGCAGGACCGCCGCCGATGGGACACCACGTCGATCGCCGAGGGCGTGCAGATCCTGCAGGCGGCCCTGGCCCGCGACCGGCTGGGCGAGTTCCAGGCCCAGGCCGCCATCGCGGCACTGCACGCCGACGCGCCCACCGCCGAGGAGACCGACTGGGTGCAGATCGTCGAGTGGTACGACGAACTCACGCGCCTGACCGACAGCCCGGTCGTCCGGCTCAACCGGGCGGTGGCCGTCGGCGAGGCCGACGGACCGCGCGCCGGGCTGGCGGCGCTCGCGGCGCTGGACGACGCACTGCCCCGCCACACGGCCGTGGCGGCGTACCTGCACGAACGCGACGGCGCCCTGTCCACGGCGGCACGGCTGTACGCCGAGGCGGCCCAGAAGGCACCCAACCTCGCAGAGCGCGACCACCTGACACGCCAAGCCGCCCGCCTCAACGCCCGCCGGTACCGCTGACTGCTCTCGCAGCCGGGCCGGTCTGCAGGCTGGCTCCCAGGTGGTGCCGGAGAACTGCTGCAATTGTGTGAGGACGGGGGTTTCGTGCCGGTGGCTGCCGCCGGAAGCGGCGTGTACGACCGGAGGCCGACTTCCGTCGTAGGCTGCAGCTCGCACGTGATGGACAGGAGGCTGAGGTGGCCGGGACGACGCTGACCGAGACGACGGTGGCCGAGTTGATGGCCGAGCTGGCCGAGCTCGAGGACCCGAGGGCACGCGAGGTGAACGAGAAACACGGTGATGATCACGGTGTGAACCTCGGCAAGCTGCGCGCGCTCGCGAAGCGGTTGAAGACGCAGCAGGAACTCGCGTGCCAGCTCTGGGAGACAGATGACAGCGCGGCGAGACTGCTGGCGATCCTGATCTGCCGCCCGAAGGCGTTCGAGCGTGAGGAATTGGACGTCATGTTGCGCGAGGCGCGCACCCCCAAGGTGCACGACTGGCTCGTGAACTACGTGGTGAAGAGGAATCCGCACTCCGAAGAGCTGCGCCTGGCCTGGTCCGCCGATCCGGATCCGGTGGTCGCGAGTGCCGGCTGGGCGTTGACCACCGAACGCGTGGCGAAGAAGCCCGAGGGCCTCGACCTCGCAGGACTGCTCGACGTCGTCGAGGCGGAGATGAAAGACGCCCCGGATCGCCTGCAGTGGGCGATGAACCACTGCCTGGCTCAGATCGGCATCGAGCACGCCGAGCACCGCGCCCGTGCAATCGACATTGGCGAGCGCTTGGAGGTCCTCAAAAACTACCCGACTCCCCCGAACTGCACGTCTCCGTTCGCGCCCATCTGGATCACCGAGATGGTGCGCCGGCAACACGATCAGTAGGAAGACTCGCGCTCACGCTCTTCAGAGGGCAGGCCGCGGTGTGGGCCGGACCGCTCGGCTACCGCGACCCCGCGCTGTACGGCGCGTTCTGGAAGATCGTCGAGCACTACCGGATCGCCGCCATGAGCGCGGTGCCCACCGTGTACGCCACGCTGGCGCAGTACCGGTCGACGCCGACATCAGCAGCCTGCGGTTTCCGATGGTGGGGGCCTCGCCGCTGCCCGCCACGGTCCGCGACGACTTCCGGGCCCACACCGGGACAGCCCTGATCGAGGGCTACGGGCTGACCGAGGCCACCTGCGCCAGCGCGCGCAGCTTCCCCGACGTGTCGCGGCCGGGCTCGGTCGGGCAGCGCCTGCCCTACCAGCGGATTCCCGTCACCGCCGTCGGCAAGCTCCACAAGCCCGCACTGCGCACGGACGCCATCCGGCGGGAAGTCCGCGCCGCGCTCGACAAGGTCCCGGAGGTCCTCCACATCAAGACCACGACCGAGGGTAGCTCCATCGTGGCTACCGTCACCGTTTCTCCATCCGCCGACCAGGCGGCCATCAAGGCCGTCCTGGGCCGTTATGCCATTGAATGGCGATTGGTTGTTGTGTCATGACGCTCGCTGCTGCCATCCTCGCGGTGCTGCTCGCCCTGATCTTCCTCGCCCTGGGCACGGCCAAGATCCTGGCTCTCAACCCCATGCGTGCGCTGGCCGCGGAGGCCGGTTTCTCCGTCGCCGCCTATCGCCGCATCGGCCTGCTCGAGGTCGCCGCGGTGGTGGGACTGCTCATCGGCCTGGTCCAGCCGCTGATCGGCGTCCTCGCCGGGGCCGGGCTGCTGCTCCTGCTCGGCGGAGCCGTCGTCGTACACCTGCGCAAGGGAGACGGCCCGCGCAAGTACGCCCCGGCGCTCGTCTGCGGGCTCCTGGTCGCCACCTACCTCGTTCTTCAGCTGGCGGCACGATGACAGTGGTTCCGGTAGTGATCGTGGGCGCGGGCCCCACCGGGCTCACCGCCGCGACGCTGCTCGCCCAGTACGGCGTCGAGTGCCTGATCCTCGAACAGTGGGGATCGGTCTATCCCCTGCCTCGCGCCGTCGCCCTCGACGACGAGGTGCACCGCATCCTGGCGCGCCTCGGGCTCCGGGACGAGTTCGCCGCAATCTCCAGGCCGCACCGGGGCCTGCGACTGGTCGACCGGACCATGCGGGTGCTGGCCGAGTTCCAGCGCGACGTGGCGCCGGGCAGACACGGCTACCCCCAGGGGAGCATGTTCGACCAGCCGGAGCTTGAGGCGATCCTCCGCCGGAACCTCAAGAACTACGGCAGCGCCACCCTGCGCGGCAGCACCGAGGTCACCGCGCTGACCCAGAACGCTGACGGCGTACGGCTGGACGTCACCGACACGGCAACCGGCGGGCACGACGTCGTCCGCGCGTCGTACGTCTTGGGTTGCGACGGCGCCAACAGCCTGACGAGGGCCTCGATCGACGCCAGCATGCAGGACCTGGGGTTCACGCAACGCTGGCTCGTCATCGACGTGGTCACCGAGGTCGACCTCGACCAGTGGGAAGGCGTACACCAGCTCTGCGACCCGACCCGCGCCGGCACCTACATGCGCGTCGGAAAGACCCGCTACCGCTGGGAATTCCGGCTCGCGCCCGGCGAGACCGCCGACGACTTCCGCGACATGACCCGGCTGCATCCGCTGATCGCGCCCTGGACGGGCAACACCCCCGCCGGGAAGTTGCAGGTCGTCCGTGCGGCCGAGTACACCTTCCGCGCCCAGGTCGCCGACCGGTGGCGCGACCGGCGGGTGTTCCTGCTCGGCGACGCAGCGCACCTCACCCCACCGTTCATCGGCCAGGGCATGGGAGCCGGGCTGCGCGACGCGATGAACCTCGCCTGGAAACTCGCCGGCGTGCTCCACGGGACCCTGCCCGAGGCCGTGCTCGACACCTACGAGATCGAACGCAAGCAGCACGCTCGCGCCATGATCAAGCTGGCGAAGATCATCGGCGCCGCGATGACGGCCGGCGGTAGAGCGGGCGACGTGATCCGCCGCGCGGTGGCGCCGCGCCTGCACCTCGTACCCCGTCTCAAGGACCTGGCCACGGACAGTGAGACACCCGCGCTACGCCGGTCCGCCCTGGTGCTGCGGCCACGTCTGCGCCGCGCCCTCGCGGGCCGACTGTGCCCGAACGCCATCCTCGACGGCGAGCGCCGCCTCGACGACGTGGCCGCGGGGCGCTTCGCGATCGTCGCGTCCTCCGAGCCGCCCGCCACCCTACAAGCAGACATCCAACGGCGCGGAGCAGCTTTCATCGCCGCGCGGCCCGGCAGCGAACTTCACCGCTGGCTGAGAGACGGCCGCGCCCACACCGCAGTCATCCGCCCGGACGGCACCGTCCTCGGTGCCGTCCGGGACCTGTCCGCGGCCTGCGCCATCCTGCCCGGCTTCGATGGGAACCTCTCCCGCCCCACGACCAACACCGGCGGGTAGCCGTCAGACATCCTCTCCGGAGGATCGCAGCACGATGGGTCGTCTAACCTGTAATTGACTGATCGTCTTCTCGCTCCACCGAGCGCTGCACCACGCTCCCGCCTCGAACGGAGTACGGCCATGAAGGAGTTCCTGGTAGAGCTCACTACCAGCGTCCCTGCGGGCACCGAACCGGCCGAGGTCGACCGACGCCGCGCCGCCGAAGCGGCGCGTGCTGCGGAGCTTGCGGCGGCGGGGCACTTGGTGCGGTTGTGGCGACCGGTCGGCGAGCTGCGCAGCGTCGGTCTGTGGCGCGCTACCAGCGAGGGCGAATTGCACGAGAAGGCACTCGGCACTTTGCCGCTTCGTCCGTGGATGACCGCGGTTGTCACCGCACTGGAGCCACACCCCAACGATCCGGGCAGGGCTGACCGGACCGCGTGAAAGGGCTTTCCCGGCACCGGCGCTCTCGTCATTGCCGGCGCCTGGCAGTCAGTCGAGGTTGGTCGCTATGGCATCAACGGGCGCCGCAGCAGCGACCCCTCGGTCAGTGCTCGATGCTGATCCTCGAGACGTGATACTGGCGGATCCGCCAGGTGCCCGCGCTGAGCTGGAGAACCAGCGACAGGTGCACCGGGGCTTCCCAGCCGGTGGGGTCCCGGAAGGTGACATGCGCGAACCCCCCGGCTGCCTCCTGGCCGATCATGTACGTGTGCAGCAGGGCCACGTCGGCGCTGCGGTTGTCGGGCACTGCCTCGTAGTAGGCGCGAACCGCGTCCCGGCCGGTCAGGACCCGAGGCCCGAAGCCCTGGAACAGGGCATCCGGGGTGAACAGATCGGCCATGGCCTCCACGCGGTGGCCGTCGAACGCGGCCTTCCACCGGCGCAGCATCTCGTCCATCGGGTTACTTGTAATTGAGGCTCCTCATGTCGGTCTTTGCCAGTATCGGCGCTGACGACGAGATCCGTGCGGCCTCGGATGACATCCGGGGACAACTCCATACCTGTCAGGGTTGGTGAGGGACCAGGTTGCGGTGGCGGGCAGCGCCCGCAGCACCGCCAGGCAGACCTCTTGGGCGACGTCGCCGGCGGTGGCGTACGCGCCGTCGATGCGGCCCAGGCGGCCCGGCAGTAGCGGAGGCCGGGGCGTAGGTCGGTGAGCAGCGCCGAGGTCGCCGCCCGATCGCCTGCGGCGCCAGACGGACGAGCTCTGGCTCGATCACTGTGGTCATACGTTCGCGAGGCATCCTCGATACCGGCTGGTTGCCAGCACGCTGGCCAGCCTGGCCGGGTTTGCATAGCTCGCCGCCCTTAACGTTGATCTGCCAAAGCGCAGTTGCCGCAGCCTGCGCGCAGGCTCCGGTGAGCGGGTGACAGCCATCCGGCAGAGGGTCGTGCGCCGTCATTTTCAGCCAAGGGTGGATGCGATGAAATAGGCGCTAAGCGCCGCGAAAGGCACATACGCTGGGACCTGCTGAGCGACCACCTGCCCCGGGAGGGCAGCCACACCAGGAGAAGCTGCCATGACCAGCGTCAAGCTGTCCGTCATCTACTACTCGGCTACCGGCACCGTCCATGCGATGGCCGAGCGCCTGGCCGAAGCTGGGCAGAAGGCCGGCGCTGAAGTCCGCCTTCGGCAGTGTCCCGAGCTCGCTCCCGACGAGGCCATCGCCTCCAACGCGGCATGGAGCCAACACTTCGACCGGACCAAGGACGAGCCGAAGGCCACCGCCGATGACGTCGTCTGGGCTGATGCCGTGCTGTTCGGCACCCCTGTCCGCTATGGCAACGTCTCCAGCCAGCTCAAACAATTCCTGGACACCCTCGGCCCGCAGTGGGTGCAGGGCCTGCTGGCCGACAAGGTGTACGCGGGCTTCACGGCCGCGCAGACGCCCCACGGCGGCCAGGAGGCGACGTTGCTGGCGCTCTACAACACCATCTATCACTTCGGCGGCATCATCGTGCCGCCCGGTTACACCGACCCGTTGAAGTTCGCCGACGGAAACCCCTACGGGGTCTCCCACGGCACGGGCGCCAACAACACCGACCCGCTGACCGAGGTGCAGTTCGCTGCCCTGGATCACCTGGCGCAGCGAGTCGTCCGCTACGCCGGCAAACGCTGACACCTGAAATCGGGACCGACCCGTGAGGCGGAGGTGAACGCTCCGCCTCACGGTCGGGCCCTCCTTTATGCCGGGCGGCGCCGTGCGCCGTCGCCAGCCGCAGCAGCACCCTGGGCCGTCGCCGACGCGGTCCGGCGCCCCAAGCCGAACGGGCACGAGCCGCAGCAGACCTGCAATCGACACAGCGAACTGAGCCGCGCCGGATGAGCCGTACTCAGATCGCCGACCTCGTCCGAGCACTCGGCGACATCGCCATCGTGCTGCGCGACGCCGACCCGGACGACAAAGCCGAGGTCTACCGGCAGCCAGGCCTCCGACTCACCAACAGACCGGAACGCAACGGTGCACGCTGCAGTGGACCTCAGCGCGCACCGTGGGGTTATGGGTCGTGTCCGAGGGGCGACGTTGACCACGAACCCATGATCGTCGTTAGTGGCGAACTACAACTGGCGGCCCGATAACGGCAGCAGTCGAGTCCTCATGGCCCGTCGGCGTCCACCTACTGTGGTGCGACGGCGGCTTCGCCGACCGCCCTGCTCGCCGGCGCCGTCGCTGACCTCGCCGGCGTCCGCATGGCCAGCTGGGTCGTCGCCGCCCTCGCCACCGCCTCCGGCATCATCGCCCCTGGCCGGATGTACGACGACCGATCCAGCCCACCCAGATAGCGGGGTCAGCCCGGCAGCGGCGCCCGGGCACGCAGAAGCGCCGTGACCTGCTCGCACCACTCGCGGTTCTCCTGCTCGAACCGGCGGCCGCGCAGACACGTCAGGTACGGCCCGATCCGGTCGCCTTCGCGCAGGAACGTCTCCTCGTCCAGCTCGCCACGCAACCGCCGGAGCATCCGGTCGAAGATCTCCACCTTCGCCGCGGCCGCGACCGCCCGCTCCTCGAGCTGGGCGATGACCGGGGTCGGGTCCAGCCGGTCGACGGCCTGGACCATGACGAGCAGGTCCTCCCGGATGGACGACGGCTTCGACGGCGTCGCGGTGAACGCGGCCAGCTCCGCGAGGCCGGCGTCGGTGACCGTGAACAGTCGCTTGTTGGGCCGGTCGTGCTGGATGACCTGCCGGCCGGCGATCAGCCCCTCGCGCTCCAGCTTGGCCAGCTCGGCGTAGAGCTGCTGCGGCACCGCGTACCAGAAGTTCGACAGCGACACGTCGAAGGCCTTTGCCAGCTGATACCCGCTGTACTCGCCGTCGAGCAGTGCCGCCAGCACCGCGTGGCGCAGCGCCATCGGCGCAACCTCCCGCTTCCCTCGTCCCATAGTCAGTGATATGACTACTCCTATCGTTGACTATAGGGGAGGCAGCCGTGACGACCGTCGAGCGGTTCCGTGCCGCCGTCGAGGCCCGGGACCTGGCCGCGTTCGACGGGCTGTTCAGCCCGGACGTGCGCTTCTACAGCCCGGTGAAGTTCACACCGATCGAGGGGGCGCAGGCCGTTAACGGGCTCCTCCGCGTACTTCTACGCACCTTCGAGGATTTTCGGTACGTCGGGCAGCTGACCGGCGAGGCCGAGATCGGCTCGACCAGTCGGCCGGTCGAGTCGCACATCCTCATCTTCCGCGCGACCGTGCGTGGCAAGCAGATCCACGGCCTCGACCTGCTCCAGCTCGGCGACGACGGTCTGATCGAGGAGTTCACGGTCATGGTCCGCCCCCTGTCCGCCGTCACCACGTTGAGCGAGTCGGTCGTCGCAGGCCTTGCCGCCGACGGCATCGCCCCGTGATCCTGGAGGACGCGAGATGAAACTCGGGTACACCACCGGCTACTGGTCCGCCGGCCCACCCACCGGCGTCACGGAGGCCATCGCGGAGGCCGACCGCCTCGGCTTCGACTCGGTCTGGGCCGCCGAGGCGTACGGGTCGGACTGCCTGACCCCGCTCGCCTGGTGGGGCGCCAGCACCTCCCGGGTGCGGCTGGGCACCAACATCATGCAGATCTCGGCCCGTACGCCGACCGCCGCCGCGATGGCGGCGCTCACCCTCGACCACCTGTCCGGCGGTCGGTTCATCCTCGGGCTCGGGGCCTCCGGCCCGCAGGTCGTGGAGGGATGGTACGGCCAGCCGTACCCGCGGCCGCTGGCCCGCACCCGGGAGTACATCGAAATCGTCCGCGCCGTCCTCGCCCGCACCGGCCCGGTCCAGTACGACGGCGCGTTCTACCAGCTGCCGCAGCGCGGCGGCACCGGCCTGGGCAAGCCGCTGAAGTCCACCGTCCACCCGCTGCGCACCGACATCCCGATTCTCCTCGCCGCCGAAGGGCCGAAGAACGTGGCGCTGGCCGCCGAGATCGCCGACGGCTGGCTGCCGCTGTTCTTCTCCCCCAAGGCGGACGGCTTCTACCGCGCCGCGCTAGCCGAAGGCTTCGCCCGACCGGGCGCCCGCCGTGGCCCGGACGAGTTCGAGATCGCCGCGACCGTGCCGATCGTCGTCGACGACGACGTGGAGCGGGCGGCCGATCGGATCCGGCCGTTCGTCGCGCTGTACGTCGGCGGCATGGGTGCCAAGTCGGCCAACTTCCACCGGGACGTCATCGCCCGCCTCGGATACGAGCGGGAGTGCGACGTCATCACCGAGGCGTACCTGGCGGGCAACAAGCAGGAGGCGATCGCCGCCGTGCCGACCGCACTGGTGGAGGACATCGCGCTGATCGGGCCGACCGCAAAGATCAAGGACGAGCTGCAGCGGTGGCGCGAGAGCGTGATCACCACTCTGCTGGTTTCGGGCGGCCCACAGCAGCTGCGCCAGATCGCCGAGCTGGTCGACTGACGACACGCGTCGACCTTGATGGAAGGCACCTCCCCTGCGCGGGACCCCCTCGCCGAGGACCAATCTTCCGAGGTCATCTTCTTCCTCCATTGCCCGGGCCCACGACGACTATGGTGTGATCATGGCTGGCGACGAGGTTGACGAGGCCGCCTCGGGAGCACTTTGCCCGACGCTGAGGAGCCAGCGCACCGGTGAGGAGTCATTCTTCGACCGCGGTCCGGGCTATGCACGGCTCTCCGACGGCCGCCCGTACGCGGAGGTCGACCGGGTGTGAGGAGATCGGCACGGGACCTGATCGAACTGGTCATCGACCCCGGCACGTGGGTGTCGTGGGATGAGGCGGTTGCCGATCCGGCCCCGCTCGACGCCGACTATGCGGCTGCCCTGGCCTCCGCGCGCCGGACTACAGGCGTCGACGAGGCGGTCATCACCGGCGCGGGCCGGCTCGGCGGGCGGCGGGTCGCCGTCATCGCCGGCGAGTTCGCATTTCTCGGCGGCTCGATTGGCGTCGCGGCGGCCGAGCGGCTCACCCGGGCCGTCGAGCGGGCGACCGCCGAGCGGATTCCGTTGCTTGCCGCGCCCGCGAGCGGCGGCACCCGGATGCAGGAAGGCTCGATCGCGTTCGTGCAGATGGTGAAGATCAGCCAGGCGATCACCGCGCACAAGGTCGCGGGGCTGCCATACCTCGTATATCTGCGGCACCCGACAACCGGCGGCGTGTACGCGTCGTGGGGGTCCCTCGGGCACCTGACAGTCGCCGAGCCGGGCGCGCTGATCGGCTTCCTCGGGCCGAAGGTGCACGAGGCGCTGACCGGCTCGCCGTTCCCGGCCGGCGTGCAGGTCGCCGAGAACCTCCACAAACACGGTCTGATCGACGCGGTCGTTGCGCCGGAGCAGGTGGCGCCGCTGGCCGAGCGAGCGCTGGCCACTCTCAGCGCGCCGCGCCGCCTCCCCCGTACGCCGAGCCCGATGGAGGACCCGCCCGGCGAGCACACCGCCTGGGACGCCGTCCGGCGATCCCGCCGGGCGGACCGTCCCGGAATCCGCGGACTGCTGAGACACGCCGGCCGGGATGTCGTGCCGTTGCACGGTACGCAGAGCGGGGAAACCGGAGCCGGTGTGATCGTGGCGCTGGCTCGCTTCGGGGAAGCCGCCGCCGTGGTTGTCGGACACGACCGGCGCGACAGCCCGCCTGACCCCGCGGGCCTGCGGGCCGTCCGGCGGGGGTTCAAGCTCGCCGCAGAGTTGGGCCTGCCCGTCGTCACCGTTGTCGACACGCCGGGCGCCGCCCTGTCGCCACAGGCCGAGGAGGGTGGCCTGGCCGGGGAGATCGCCCATTGCCTTGCCGATCTCGTCACCCTGCCGGTGCCGACCCTGTGCGTGTTGTTGGGTCAGGGCAGCGGCGGCGCCGCCTTGGCCCTGCTGCCGGCCGACCGTGTCATCGCCGCAGCGCACGGCTGGCTCTCGCCGCTGCCGCCGGAGGGCGCGTCGGCGATCCTCCATCGCACCGTCGAGCGGGCGCCGCAGGTCTCCGCCGCGCAGGGCATCCGCGCGCAGGACCTGTGGGCAAGGGGCATTGTGGACCGGATCGTGGCCGAGCGACCCGACGCCGCCGACGAGCCCGCGGCGTTCCTCGACCGGCTGGGGGCGGTACTGGCGCACGAGCTGGCCACCCTGCTCGACGTCGACCCGGCGGACCGCCTCCAGACCCGCCGGATCCGTTACCGTCAACTCTGACCGCAAGCTCTCGCCGAATGGAACCCGTTCATTCAGCTGCCCGGCCGCCGGTCACCCGTCGGCCCCGGGGGTCGACACTCGCTCATCCGGCCGCTGACACGGCCGGGACAGGTCAACACGGTTTCCTGCCCGCAAACCGATGGCGACCGGGTCCTGGTTCGACCGGCCTATCGACGGTGTTGGTGCGACGATGAACGGCGTGGGACCTGCGAAAACTGCTCTGCCTGCTATCTCGCCGCTCGCTGGCGAGCCGATCAAGCGTGCCGACGCCGAGCGGCTCGCGGGAGTGCTGAAGGCATTCGCCGATCCGGCCCGACTGCGACTGCTCAGTCTGATCCAGTCCGCTCCGGAGGGCGAGGCGTCCGTGAGTGACCTCACCGCGCCGCTTGGTCTCTCCCAGCCGACCGTGAGTCATCACCTGCGGATCCTCACCGAGGCCGGCCTGCTCGAGCGCGAGAAGCGCGGCGTCTGGGCGTACTACCGCCTGGTGCCGTCGGCGATCGCGGCGATAGCCGACCTGTTGACGCCGCCCCGCAAGCGGGCGACGAAGAGAGCCCGCTGAGCGGCACCGTCGAGGACCGCGCCGCGTAGAACGCTGGCAGGATGCCGCTTGACCAGCCCGGATGTAATTCTCGGCAGCAATCATCGCTGGGGCGGTACGCGGCCAGGTGCCGAGTTTCTGGGTGGTGTCCTCGCCGAGCACCGTCGTCGCTCGGGCCGCCGACGCCGACAGTTCGGCGTGTTGCGCTGCGGTGACTGACAGGCGGCCGAGGGGTGCGTGTCAGGTGGTTCCTACGGCGGCGACGGCGCGGCTGGAAGCATCCTCACTCCGGCCGGGTTTGTCGCCCGCCGGATCGGCACTGGCGGTTGTCACGCTCACGCCGCCGATCGTTCGCTACCCGCAGCGCCGTGGCTAGCAGCGGCCGCCGGAGTGTCGCACCGCGATGATTCACTACCGTCCCGAGGCAGGCCCTGCTCGCGTACCCACCCCTGCGTGCCACATCAAGGAGACACCATGCACATCTCCGCACATCTGGATGTCGACGTGCTGGCACTCGAGACCGACGATCAACTGTCCGTGCTCGTCGAACTGACCGCACCCACGGCGTCGGCCCGCGACGCCGCCCGCCCGGCATCCACGCTGCAGGTGGTCCTCGACCGCAGCGGCTCGATGCACGGTGGCCGCCTCGACGGCGCGAAGACTGCACTGCTCGGCCTGATCGACAAACTGAATCCCGGCGACAACTTCGGGCTGGTCGCCTTCGACGACCGGGTCGAGCTAACGGTCGCAGCCGGCCCCCTGTCGGACAAGCAGGCGGTGAAACGTGCGATCGCCAAGCTCGACGCGCGCGGCAGCACCGACCTGTCCGCCGGCTACCTGCGCGGACTGCAGGAAGCCGCCCGCATCGCCGGACCCTCCGGAGCGACCGTACTGCTCATCTCCGACGGGCACGCCAACGCCGGCGTCACCGACCCGGACACGCTGGGCGGTATCGCCGCCAAGGCCCACGCCGACAACATCACCACCTCGACGCTGGGCTACGGACTCGGCTACGACGAACGGCTCATGTCGGCCATCGCCCGCGCCGGCTCCGGCAACGAACTCTTCGCCGAGGAAGCCGACACTGCCGGCGCGCTCATCGCCGGCGAGGTCGACGGCCTGCTGTCCCAGACCGTTCAGGCAGCGTCGCTGCTGATCCAGCCCTCACCGCACGTACGCGCGGTCCACATCGTCAACGACATGCCCGCGACCACCACCGGTGACGGCGTTCTCGCCGAACTCGGCAACTTCTACGCCGACGAGACCCGCAAACTGCTGCTGACCTTCGACATCCCCGCCATCGCCGCCCTCGGGCTGGCTCAGGTCGCCACCTGCCAGTTCACCTGGGTCGAGCTGCCCACGCTGGCCCAGCACACGCTCACCGTGCCGCTGCATGTCAACGTCGTCCCCGGTGACCAGGCCGCGGGACGGGTACCTGATTCGACCGTCCGCACCGAACTGGTCTACCTGCGGGTACAGCAGGCCAAACGTCGCGCCTCCGACCACCTCAGCGCCGGTGCCTCCGACGCAGCGCTCGCCGAGATCCGTCACGCGCAGGACGCCCTCTCCGACGCCCTCCCCGTAGCGCCGGCCCACCTGCACGACGACATGGCCGAAGAGGCGACCGCCCTGGCCTACCTCGTCGACCAGACCGAGCAGGGAATGATCGCCCGAGCGGCGAAATACTCCTCGATGGACGCCGCCTACAAGTCACACAAGCGCGGCCGAACCCGCCCACCATCAAGCGGGCCGAACTGACCGCAGGCCAGCCGCGCGCGTCGGCGTTGAGCTCACCACCGAAGGCAACCAATGTCGATGCCAGCGAGAGTGGGTGTTTACGATCGTTCGAGGGCGGGGTGGATCTGGGTGAGCAGGCCGCGCACCGCGGCTATCAACCGACGGCCGTGATGGCCACGATGTCGTCGCTGCGCCAGTCCGCGCGCCCCGCGCGGTCACGGCGTGGCGGGCTGCGCCTTGTGAGGTGCCGGCGGCGCGCAGCATTTCCCGCTACTGGCCAGCTGCGGCAGACCCCTTCCAGATTAGGCCGCCAGCCTGCTACCGCGCCTCCTGGCACCTACCCGGACCGGACTTGCGGCAGCCGGCGACGAGGTTACAACCTGCGATAACGACGACACTCACTTCCAGGTCCGCTGGGCCGTACGAAAAGGCCGAGCTTAGACTGCCGCCGCTCATGATCCATCATCCGCCGGATGCGTTAGAACCTGGTGGCGGGCACGGCACTCTCACAAGTGGCAGTGGACCAGGTTCAGAACAGCTGCGAACCGGCCGAGAGCCGGGAGCTAAGCAAGGAGAACGGCATGGACGGCGAGCTCATGTATGAAATTGCGCGCTACAGCCCCCGAGGCGAGGAAGAGCGCTTGCTTGAGCGGGCACAGGTGCTCCGGAGGGGGGAGATGCTGTGGCGACGCAGCGCCGACGGGCTGGAGGTCCCCTGTCCTGGCAGTGATGTGGCCGCACTCATCAGCGCCGACCCAACCCTCAGTGAGGTCCACCCGAATGAGGTCACCCGGGTCCAGGCAAACCAGGAGTCGCTACGAAACGTGCCGCTGGCGCTTTCTGCCCCCGGTGGCGGGGAAGCCGTCGATCGGAGCCTGTGGTCCGACGGCATGTGGGAGAAGCACATCGAAGAGGCCGAGAGCGCACAGGAGAGAGGGATGCACCGTGTGCTGTACGTCAACGGCGCTCGCTGGCCTGTCTTCTCCACCTCAGACGGTGAGCGGTTCTTGCCCGAGGACCCCGACTCGTGGGGAACGGAGCCGCTTCTGGCCCCCAGGTGGGGCGAGTTGAGGTTCACCGAAACGGCCAGTAGAACCTCCGGCACCGATCGGACGGCGATCGGGCTTGCTACTTCCGGTGTCGTGGCCTGCACCACCCGGTTTGACGAATCGCCACGCGAGGACGTCATTCTCGCGCGACGCGGTGACGACGCCGCAGCGTTCGTCGACTGGCTTCTGGACGGCTCACTATCAACAGAATTCTTTGACAGCCCTCTTGGGAAGGAACTGCTGGCGCAACTGTTCGTCGAAGCGAGCACAGGCGGCCACAACGGCGAGGCCGTTCCTGGAAGCCGGCTGATGGAGGTTGACCAGGAGAACCCGATCTTCGGCTGCTACGACAGCAGCGAGTGGACGCTACAACTGGAGCTGGAACCGCCGATGGTGGATGCCATCCTCGACGTGCTCGCTGATCGCAGCCCCCGGATCGCCGAGATCGTGGAGGCTGCCCGCAATCCCGGATCACCCGCCGGCCTCGCCAGGAAAGCCTGGCTGAAGCAGTGGGAGCAAGATCGCGAAGCGGCATAGCAGCATTGCACTTGCCGAAACCTCGTCCGCGCAGGTCACACAGCTGGCTCGTACTCGTGGAGGACGCCGCCGAGGCGGTCGCGTCTTCAGATGTCGAGGCGGGCCAGCTTGGCCGGATTGGCGACCTGCGCGGGCAACGGGTACAACCTGCGGGCGTTCGCGATGCCCTGGCGCGGTGTCTGTTGTAGAACTGATCGAACTCGCGCCGGGCCTGGAGCAGGCGCCGATCGTTCCAGATCAGAATGCGGAATTGCACCCGCCGCCTGCACCGCTGACTCGGCCTTTGGGCGACGGCATCGCTCAGTGAGCGGGCCCCTCCGGTGTGCGGATAAGGGGCCACGTCCATGCCGCCCGTCGCGGCGACATCGCCGGGGCCCGTATTGATCGGCGGAACACCAGGCCCGGATCAACGTTCGAGCGTGCTGGGGCAGCGTACATCGCTCATGGTCAGCCCAAGGGACAGCACGCGCCCAGTACGTCGACCGCGGCGGCCGCGTTCCCCGCCTGCCGTTGGCCGGTGTTGCCCAGCGCAGCTCGGCGGGCTCCTGTTCAACGTTGCTCACCGCTCACCGCCTCCCATTCACGGCACAGCTGAGCGAAGGCCGCCAGATCGGGCTCGACGGCCCGGCGGCAGGTTGGATAGGTGTAGATCATGTGCCGGAGGAGGTCGGCGGGCACCTCTGGGTGGACGGCGACGTTCAGCCCGTACAGCACGCGCCTCCGCCGGTCCCGCCGCGGTCGCGACGCAGCCCGGCTTCAGCTCACCGCGGAGGCGGGCGCCGAGCGCCTGCGCGTCCTGGTTGCGAAGACCCATCCGCTGCGCGAGGCCGCGACCGCCCACCACGAGATCATGACCGGCCCCACCACCGGCAAGATCGTCCTGGTTCCCTGACTGCTGCCGCCCCAACCCCGGCGGCGAGGTTCGGATTTGGCTCGGCCGGCGAGAAGGACAGTGGCTCCGGTGAGAAGGTCAGTGGGTCGGGAATGCCGTTGGCCCCAGGTGCCGTGCCGGAGGCGGGCTGTGACTGGTAAGCAAGGTGTGGCGATCCTGATCGGGCTGCAGGGATCCGGGAAATCCACGTTCTGCCGCCGTACATTGGCGGCCGATCATGTGGTGGTCAGCAAGGACGCGTTCCGGCATGCGCGCAATCGCCAGCGCCGCCAGATGGATCTGGTCAACGGCGCATTGGCGGCCGGCAAGTCGGTCGCCGTGGACAACACCAATCCCTCACCCCGAGAGTGGCAACCGCTGATCGAAGCCGCCCGCGCCCATGGCGCGGTTACGGTCGGTTACTGGTTCCCACCTGACCTGCCGGGCGCGCTCGAGCGCAACGCCGCGCGCGAGGAGCGGGCGCGGGTACCGGACGTCGGGCTGTACGCCACGCTCAAGCGGTTGCAGCGCCCCCGAGGCGCCGACGGATTCGATCGGCTGTACGAGGTTCGGATCGACGGCAGAGGCGGGTTCCGGGTCGAGCCGATGCCCCCGGAAGGCTGAGGCCACCCGTCTCGCTTCCTGGTGGCTCTCGCGCTCGCGTGCGGCTGGGCTGGCTCTCCTGGCGTACGCGCGTGGTGTGCCGGGTGACGGCGGCCACCTGGTCGGCGAGCGCGACGTGCCCGCCGGCCAGTGCTCGTGGGTGGCCGCCAGGAGCGGGACCAGCGCGGCGGCGTCGCTGCTGCGAGCGCCTGGCGCAGCTGATCGAGGCTGGGTTGCCCGTGGGGGCCGAGATCTGGTCAAGGCACACCCTGACCGCTTCGGCCTGTTCGCTTCACTGCCCCTGCCGGACGTCGAGGATCTATCGAAGAGGTGAGGTTTGCCTTCGACGTCCTGCGAGCGGACGGCATCGCTGTGGAGACCAACGATCAAGGGGTTGCTCGCGGGTCCGCTGGATGATCTCCTCGTCGGTCACGGCGGCATGGATCGCAGCTGCCAGCACCGCCTGCGACATCAGCTCACAGTACGCCGCGGGTGGACAGGAGTTCGGCCACACGATTGTGCGGCAGCGCCGGTATGCGGTTGCCGTCCCGGCCGGTCATCTCGGTGTTACCGACCATTGCGTTGATTACCGCCTCTTCCACCGCCTGCACTGTCGCCTCATAGAAGCGGTCCGTGTAGCCCCACGGCACGAAATGCAGCGTGGCCATCTTCTCCCGGTCGGGGTCGGGGTAGTGGCTGGCGAGGGCCCCGGGGTTGGCGGTGGAAAAGGCGAGGAACAAGTCGCCGGAGAAGTGCGACCCCGTCGTGCCGGTGCGGGCCAGGCCAAGCGGTACCCGCCGGGTCAGCGCGGCACACTGCCCGGGCAGCAGGGGCGCGTCGGTGGCGACGACGGCGATGATCGACCCGGCGCCGGCGGGTGGCGCCCAACGAGTGGGGTCGCCCAGCGGATCCTCGTCCCGCAGCGCCTGACCGAGCGGTACGCCGGCGATGGTCAACTCGTGCCGGGCACCGAAGTTGGCCTGCACCAGAACGCCGACGGTGTATTCAAGGCCGCCGAAGGTGATCATCCGCGACGCTGTGCCGGTGCCACCCTTGTATCCGTAGCAGTTCATGCCGGTACCGCCACCCACCGAACCCTCCGCCACCGCTCCGCCGGCGGCGACGTCGAGAGCGGCGACCGCGGTGGCCGGCGTGACATGGTCACCGTTTATATCGTTCAGGTAGCCGTCGTAGGTCTCGGCGACCACCGGCATCAGCCAGGCTCGGGCGAGATCGGGCCGGTCCCGCACCAGCCAGTCGATCACGCCTCGATGACAGGCGCCGATCGCGTGGGAGTTGGTCAGCAGGATCGGCAGATTCAGGGAGCCGGTCTCCTGGATCCATGCGGTGCCTGTCATCTCGCCGTTGCCGTTGAACGCATATACCCCGGCGGCGCAGGCGTCACCGACTCCGGCACGGCCTCGGGGAAGGATCGCGGTCACGCCGGT
This sequence comes from Micromonospora phytophila, assembly GCF_023656545.1. Taxonomy (GTDB): domain Bacteria; phylum Actinomycetota; class Actinomycetes; order Mycobacteriales; family Micromonosporaceae; genus Micromonospora; species Micromonospora phytophila. The sequence goes on from NZ_JAMOKF010000003.1 coordinate 38,377, forward strand.
ACGCACCGGCCCGGACCCGACCCGCAGTGGGCCCTCGCCGTGGATGAGCGTCTGCATGCCCACCTCTACGCCGGCGACGTCGGTGATGGCGTTATGGGGCCCGGGTGTGCCGGCGAACGGTATGCCGACGGCCCTGGCGCGCAGGTGTCCAGCCGAGGTGAGCGCCGGGGAATCGGTGCCGGCAGTCATACGGTCTCCTTGTCAGAGGTGGTGTCGTGAAGGTCGCGGCGGGCGCGGGAAACGGCCGCGGGATCCCAACCGCGTCGGGGCACGGAGGCGAGCAACAACCGGGTGTACGCGTGCTGCGGACGGGCGAGCACCTCATGTGTTGCCCCCTGCTCCACGATCCGCCCGCTGTGCATGACCGCAACCTGCTCGGTGACGTAGCGGACGACGGCCAGGTCGTGTGAGACGAAGAGGTAGCCGATGCCGGTCTGCCGGCGTAGGTCGATGAGCAGGTTGAGAATCTGCGCCTGGATCGAGACATCCAACGCGGCGACCGCCTCGTCGAGGATCAGCAGCCGAGGTCGGGCGGCCAGTGTCCGGGCGATGGCCACTCGCTGACGCTGACCGCCGGACAGTTGTCGCGGCAGCGCGGCGGCCTCGCGCTGTCCCAGCCCGACCTGGTCGAGCAGCTCCGCCACCCGGTGCCGGCGGCTGTGCCGGCTGCCCGGCTCGTGCAGCGCGACGATCTCACCGAGAGCCTCGGTCGTGGTCAGCCGCGGGTCCAATGACAGGTACGGGTCCTGGAACACCATCTGTATCTGCCGGGCTCGGTTGAGCCGCTGCCCCCGTCCTCGCGCGGGTCCAGCGCGGTCCGCCCCGTCGACCATGACGGTTCCGGCATCGGCGCGTTCCAGGCCGGCGATGATCCGGGCGGTCGTCGTCTTGCCCGAACCTGACTCCCCGACCAGTCCCAACGCCCCGCCGTCCTCGACGGTGAAGGTGACGTCGTCGACCGCCAGCAGCGGGCCGTAGCGTTTCGACAGTCCGGCTACCTGCAGGCTCACGCGTCTCTCCCGATCAGCTCGTCGGCCCGGTGGCAGGCCACCGAGGCGCCGTCGCGCACCCGGGTGACCGGCGTGGCAGCGGCGCAGTCATCGACCACGATCGGGCAGCGCGGCGCAAAGGCGCAGCCCGCCGGGTTTTCCGCCAGGCTCAGCGGACGGCCCGCCACTGGCACCAGCGGGGCAACATCCGACGAGGCAGCGTCGCCACCAGCCGGCAGTTTCGGAGTCGCGGTCAGCAGGCCCCGGGTGTACGGGTGCTGAGGTGCGTCGAACAGTCGCTGCGCGGGCTGCTCTTCGACGATGCGCCCGGCGTACATGACGGCGATGCGGTCGCAGATGGTCGCCGCCAGCTCCAGGTCGTGAGTGACGAAGAGCATCGCCATGGCGCGCTCGGCCTGCGCGGAAAGCAGGGTCGCCAGGATCTCTGCCTGCGTGGTCACGTCAAGCGCGGTGGTGGGTTCGTCGGCGAGCAGCAGCACCGGCTCGACGGCCAACGCGGAGGCGATCATGACCCGCTGCAGCATGCCGCCGGAGAACTGATGGGGATACTTGCGCACCGCTACCCCGGGTTGGGCGATGCCGACCTCAGTGAGCAGCTCGACGGCTCGCGTCAACGCCTTCGCCTTCGACCATCCACGGTTGGCCCGCAGCGCCTCGGTGAGAAAGTCCCCGACACGGCGTAGCGGGTTGATCGAGGCGCGAGGGTCCTGGAAGACCATCGCCACCTGCTCGGCGCGCAACCGTCGCAGTGCCTGCCCGGTCAATCCGACGACCTCGGTGCCGGCGACTCGGACCGACCCGGTCACCTGCGCCGACGGCGGGAACAATCCGAGAGCGGCGCGAGCGGTGACGCTCTTGCCAGAGCCGGATTCGCCGACCAGCCCGACCACCTCGCCTGCACCCACCTGCAGGGTCACATCGGCGACAAGGGGGCGGCGCGCGACAGCGGGCAGTTCGACGGTGAGGTTGTTGATGGCAAGGGCGGTCATGGCACGTCCCGTCGGGCGACCCGATCGGCGATCGCCTCGCCGAGGGTGGTGAACGCGACGACGACCAGCACGATGCAGACGCCGGGCACGAGGGAGGGCTGCCAGACGCCTTCGAGGACGGCTTGCTGATTCTCCCGGATCATGGTGCCCCAGTCCGGGGTTGGCGGCTGAACACCGAAGCCGAGATACGACAACGCGGCCAGGTCCAGCAAGGCGTAGCCGAAGTTGAGCGTCGACTGGGCCAGCAGCAACGGCACGATATTGGGCACGAGGTGCCGAGCCACGATGGTGAGCGAGGAGAAGCCCTGCACCCGGTAGGCAGCGATGTAGGGTTTCGCCGCTTCCTGCAGCGCCGCCGACCGGCTCAGCCGGGCAATGTACGGGGTGTAGGCGATGACCATGGCCACCACGGGGGCGGTCAACCCCGGCCCGATCATCGCGACCGCGAGGATGGCCAGCAGCAGGCCCGGGAAGGCGAAGACGACCTCCGTCGAGCGGGAGATCAACCAGTCCACGACGCCGCCCCGCCACGCTGCCCAGACGCCGAACGCGGTGCCGAGCAGGGTGGATCCGGCCACCACCGCCAGCGGCCCGAGCAAGCTGCCGCGCGCGCCGTAGATCAGCCGCGACAACGTGTCCCGGCCGGATTGGTCCGCGCCCAACAGGTGCTCACCGCTGATGGGCGCGAGAGTGTCGGACAGCGAGACGTCGTTGGGCCCGACCGGTGAGACGACATCGGCGAAGACCGCTGCGAGGACGAAGACAGTCAGGACGGCGAGCGCGACGATGTTCAGCCAGCCACCGAGCGCGCCGGTTCGCAGCCGGCCCACACGCCGTCGGATCAGCCCGGGCGTGGCGGAGGCCGCCGTCATCGGGCCACTCCGGCACGGAGGCTGACCCGTGGGTCGATCAGCGGGTATAGCAGGTCGACCAGCAGATTCGTCACCACGAACGCCAGCACTCCGATCATCGTGATCGCCTGCACCACCGGGAAATCCTTGGCTTGCACGGCGGTGACCAGTAACGACCCGAGGCCCGACAGGCCGAAGGCCACCTCGATCACGAACGTGGCCACGAACAGCCCGGCCACGATCAGGCCGCTGAGGGTGGTGATCGGCCCGAGGCTGTTGCGCAGCGCGTGGCGGCGCACCACCGAGCCGAACGGCAAGCCTCGCGACCGCGCCACCTCCACGTGCTCGCGTGACAGTTCGGCGAGCATCGCCGAACGGGTGACTCGCGCAAGCAGGCCCACCACGGATACGGCGACCGCCACCGCAGGCAGGGTCAGGTGCCAGAGCCGGTCGAGCAGGCCCTCGCCGTTGCCGAAAACCGGGAACCAGCCGAGCCCGACGGCGAAAACCGCGCTGAGTGGAATGACCGCGACGAAGCCTGGGGTGGCCGCCGCGACAGTGCTGATCAGCATGATCGATCGATCCAGCTTGCCGGGGCGCAGCGCGGCCACCACCCCGAGCAGCAGCCCGACCAGCACGATCATCAGACTGGCGTAGCCGACCAGCAGCAGCGTGGTCGGTAGTCGCGACGCCAGCAGCCCGCCGACATCCTGGCGGAACTGCAGCGAGCGGCCGAAGTCGCCGGTGAAGACTCCAGTGATCCACCGCCAGTACTGCACCAGCAGTGGGTCGTCCAGGTGGTATTGGGCGCGCACGGCGGCCAGCGCCTCCGGCGACACCGGCCGACCGCGGAGCAGGAACTCCTCGGGCCTGCCCGGTGCCAGGTGCGTGGCGGAGAAAATCAGGAAGGAGGTGACCCCTACGGTGAGCAGGAGCCCGCCGACCCGTCCAGCGACGAACCGGGGGATGCTGGCCGCCGCGCCCATTACTTGGTGCCGCCGATCTGCGCCGCCCACGGGTAGTACAGGTAGGCGTTCGTCGCCGGCGCGCCGCTGATGCGGTTGTTCATGAACACAGAGTTCGGCCCGTTGACGATCGGCAGCCACACCATGTCGTCGACGGTGATTTTCTGCAGCTGAACCACCAGTTCGGCGCGCTTGACGGGGTCGCTCTCGCTCAGCGCCCGCGCGTACAGCTCGTCGTACTGCGGGTTGCTGTACTTGCCGTAGTTGGCGAAGCTCTTGGACTCCCAGTTCTGGTAAATCTGCAGGGCGTCGGCGATGTCGGCGTACCAGCTGGTGAAAAAGAGGTCGATGTCCTTGCGGGCCTCGGCGCCGCCGAACAAACTCCCGTACTGGTCTGGCGCGATCGTCTTCAGCTCCACTTTGAGGCCGATCCGCTCCCCCGCCGCCTTCATCTCATTAGCCAATGGGGCGAAGACCGGGCTGGAGCTGATCGCGACCACGATCGGCTCAGCTGGCGCACCGACCTCGGCGACCAGTTGCTTGGCCTGGTCGAGGTTCTGCTTCGGCTCGGGCAGGGCGTCGTACGCGGTCCGGTACACGTCCGGAGCGCCACCCCAGGTCAGTTTGGCGGCGACGGCGCGCGACGCCTCTGCTCGTCCCTTGTACGCCGCCTTGATGAGGCCTTCCCGGTCGATGGCCAGCCACAACGCCTTGCGGATCCTGACGTCCTTCAGCGGCCCGGTGAAGTCGTTGACGATGAAGTTGACCGTAGAGGTGGTCGGGCCGAAGTACAGCTTGCCGATGCCGGAGTCCAGCAGCTTCTGCCGACCCTCGACCGGCGGTCCGTAGGTGCCGTCCACCTCACCGGTCGTGAGCGCGTTGAGCTGCGTAGTGGGGTCGGAGACGATGACCAGCTCGAAAGACTTCGCCTTTGCCTTGCGCGTCGGATCCCAGTAGTTCTCGGCCCGGGTGAGCGTGATCGACTGACCCTTGGTCCACTTGCTGAGCTGGAATGGGCCGGTGCAGCCGACGCCGCCGTCCGGGCCTCCGTAGTTCTTGCCCTTGGCCGTGACGTAGGCCTTGCTCTCCACAATGCCGGGCACCACGGCCATCATCTGGTTGAACAGCGCGTCAGGCGCGGACAGCTTCACGGTGACCTCCGCCGTACCGGTCGCGGCCACATCCTTGACTCTGGCGAACGCGGTAGCCCAGTACGAGCCGGCGCCCGGATCCATGTGCCGCTTGAGGCTGAACACCACGTCATCGGCGGTCATCGGCGTGCCGTCATGGAACGTCACGCCCTGACGCAGGCTGTAGACGTAGGTCAGCGGATCGGGGTTCGTGACCTTCTCGGCGAGGTTCGGCTGCACGGTGAAGTCCGCGTCGATACGGAGCAGACTCTCGCAGACGTTCGACAGCACCGAGTTGGGTGGGTAGTCGTAGCTGTAGATCCAGTCGATCGAGGAAGGCTCGGACCCAAGGAGCCACCGCACCGACTCGATCTCGCGATCTCCCGACGGAGTCATGCTGACCATGTCGGCGGCTGCCGGCGGCTTGCCGGTGGGTCCCGTCCGGTTAGAGCAGGCGGTTGCGGCCATTACGGGCAGCGCGACCAGCACGGCCAGCGCTGGCGCGAGGAGACGGCGCTGAGCAAGATTCACGGGCACTCCCGAGTGATGAGCTTAGTTATTCGTACGGAACAGCAAAGAACTTCGGTGGCGTGCTGTCAAGAGCGGGCCAGGTATCCTTCGGCCGTCAGGGCAGCGCGGATGACGTGCTGGACGATAGGTTCGCTGGCGATGAGAGAGGCACACCATGGCGCGGCCCAAGAACCAAGAGGAGCGGCGGCACCATCTGGTGCAGGCGGCCCGGCGGGCGATCGTCGCCCACGGTCTTGGCTCGGTGCGGGTGCGGGATATCGCCGACGCCGCCGGTATGGCCACCGGTTCGGTGACCTACTACTTCCGTGAGGTCGAGCAACTGTTCCAGGAGGTGTACGCCGAGGCGATTGATCGATTCGACGCCCGTCGCACCGCAGCCGCCGACAGCGTCAACGACCCACGCGAACGACTTTTGGTGACCATCCGTAGCGGGTTGCCCACGGGGCCGGACGACGAACTGTGTTGCCTGCTCTACGAGTTCTCACCGCAAGCCCGTCGTCGGCGCGTGGACGCCGCACTGCGCCGCACGCTATACGACCGTCAGGTGAGCCTTTACCGATCGATCCTCGACACCGGCGCCGGTCTCGGGCACTTCCAGCTCACCGCCCCTTCCACCCAGATCGCGAGCAACCTGGTCGCGCTGGAGGACGCCTACGGCTACCACGTGATCGCTCGTACCTCCATCACCCGCGACCGGGCCGAAGCGAACATCATCGGATACGCGTCGACCGCCACCGGCTGCGACCTGACTGCCGCAACAAGGGTCTAGTACGGCAGCCGCCGTTCGGGATCATGGCTGGAGTTCGAGGTCGAGGCGTCGTGTGGGGTCGGCGTCGGTGGTGACATCGTCGAGCCAGGCAATCGTAGAAGCGTGGCCCTTTCGACCCGGCTCCTGCGCTGCCACGCGGACGCGGGTAGTTCGGCGGCGATGCGGTCGGCGCGGAGGCGGACCTGCCGCCGTCGAGGGGCACCATGTGGCTGCGGGAGGCGGCCAGGACGTAACCCACGCGGTGTTGGCGCAGGTGGGCGCGGAAGACGCTGCTGTTGCCGTAGACCTCATCAGCGGCTGCCCACCCTGCCGACACGCCGGCGTCGACGGCCGCGGTGATCATGTCGGCGGCCAGCTCGGACTTCGTGGCGAAACTCGAGCTCGTCCGGGACACCGGCGTCCTGGCAGCGGTCCCGGTCATCAGTCCACGACACCGGCAGGTGGACCCTGCGGTCGATCAGCGTGTGCCCATGCCGGCTGGCGTAGCCGCAGAACACCCCGACCCGCGCGTTCTCGATCCTGCCGGCGGTGCCGGTGTACTGGCGTTGCACCCCGACCGAGTGCACGCCCTTCTTCAGGCCGCCAGCCTCGTCGACGACCAGGACCGCCTCCGGGTCACCGAGCCGGTCGGCGACCACCTGCCGCAGGTCGTCGCGGACGACATCGGCATCCCACACCGCCCGGTAGAGCAGGCGCTGCATCGCATCCGGCCGGGCATGCCCAGCCTGCTCCGCCAGCTGCCGACACGTCTTGACCTCGATCTCGGCCAGCAGCCCGGTCACGAACGCCGCCGCCGTCCGCCGCGGCTCGACCCGCCCGAACCGGCCCGCGAACGAAGCCAGCACCCCGGGGACGACGATGACGACGACCGCGACAAATCCGGCGACGACGACGGACCCCGGCTTGGCCGTCGCCTACCACGGGTGGACCGTGGCGGGCGGCGGCACGAAGACGTCCTTCAGACGGTCGCGACCCGCTCCTTCGGGACCGGCGGCCCTTCCTGGTCGAACTGGGTGCGGTACAACTCCTGGTACCGGCGGTGTGGGACGCCGACGCCGTCCGCGACGACCTGCGGCAACTGATCGCCGACCGGTTCGGTGACCCGGACGCGGTCCTGGTGGTCGACGAGACCGGTGATCTGAAGAAGGGCATACATTCTGTCGGGTGCAGCGCCAGTACACCGGCACCGCCGCGATCGAGAACAGCCAGGTCAGGGTGTTCCTGGGCTACGCCGGCCGGGACGGACACACCCTGATCGACCGACGGGTGTATCTGCCGGCGTCGTGGGCCGACGACCGTCAGCGGTGCCAGGCAGCCGGCGTGCCCGACGAGATCGGGTTCGCCACCCGCTGCGAGTTGGCCACGGACATGATCACCGCCGCCCTTGACGCTGGCGTTCCGGCGGGGCGGGCCGCCGCGGACGAGGCCTACGGCAACAGCGCCACGTTCCGCGCCCACCTGCGCGAACACGGGCTCGGCTACGTCCTCGCGGTGTCCCGCAGCCACCTGGTCCCGCTTGACGGCAAGACCCGGGTTCGTGCCGATCGGATCGCCGCCGACCTACCGGCATCGGCCTGGCAACGCCGCAACGCTGGTGCCGGATCCAAGGGCCCACGCTTGTACGACTGGGCCCGGCTGGACGACGTATGCACCAACGCTGACCCCGACGACGGCGGCCGACACAGCCCCTGATCCACCGCAACACCACCGCCCGTGAAATGGCCTTCTACCGCTGCTGGACACCCAAGCCGGCCACCCTCGCCCAACTCGTCCGCGTCGCCGACATCCGTTGGACAGTCGACGAGAGCTTCCAGGGCGCAAAGGGTCAGGTCGGCCTGGACCAGCACCAGGTCCGCCGCTAGCCCGAGCCCGACGATCCCACTACACACGCCGCCTCAACCTCGAACTCCAGCCATGATCTCGAACGGCGACGGCCGTACTAGGGTCACCGGAGTTGAGTGAGCAGGATCCGGCCGCCCTCATAGACGCCGCCGTCGATGGCGATGACTCTGTCGTCGGCGTACGGCAGCGCAGCTGTGACGTCCTGCGGCGCCACGCCGAAGTGCTTGGTAAGGGTGCTGTGGCCGTGGACGAGCACGTTGCCCCCGAGCGTGCGCAGCATCATCGATACGCGATCGTCAGGTTTCGCCAGCTCGGCGTCACGGAAGGCACCCCGATCGCTCAGCCGCCCACAGAAATCCAGCCATGCCGCGGGGTCGCTGGAGGTTAAGGCCATGGTGACTGCCGCGTTCACGGTGGCCACACTGGATCCAAGTTCCAGGTATCGGGCGGTGTCGGAGTGCACGAGCAGGAACCCGTCGACAACCGCGACCGCAGGCAGATGCGTCATCCACTCAATATGCTGCGGCGTCAGCCGGCGCAGGTCCTTCTCACGTCCGCCGAACCGCGCCCAGCCACCTCGAAACCCGCCGGGCTCGTCCCACCCGGCAACGGGCATGGTCCCGAACCGGTGCGCGGCGAGTAACTGCACCTCGTGGTTGCCCAACAGCGCCCCGACGTGGCCGCCCACGGCAGTTGCGGAGACTGCGAGCCGCTGGATGTCGTTGATGACGCCGATACCGTCCGGACCGCGATCGACGTAGTCGCCGAGCAGCCACAACCGCGCGCCACCCCCGGACCAATGCCCAGTACGGTCGACGAGCCCGGCCTCGCGAAGCGACTCCCAGAACTCGGACCGGTGACCATGGATGTCCGCCACCACGTACAGCGGCGTCATGCCGCTGCCGCCAGCTCACCCAAGTGAATGGCCGCATGCCAGTACGGCTCATGGCCTGGGACGGTCATGACGTACTGCGCCAGCTCACTCATCGACCGTGATCTGCCGCCCGGCAGATCGACCGGCGCCGACCACCGCTCCTCGTCGTATCGGCTCAGGTCGTCGATCAGCGCGCCCCGCACCACCTGAAACCGGTGCACGACCAGTTCCACGGGCAACTCCCGCCCAGCCATCACGCCGGAACGGTTGAGCCGCGTGCCGACCTGAGGCTCCTCCCAGCGCGCGTCCAGGCTCCAGTGCGCACGCCCTTGGCGCGCCTCGGCCAATACGGCGAGGTTGATCTCGTCCCACATCAGCACGTGTGCGACCAGATCACGCAGCGATTCGCAGAAGTCACCGAGAGGACCACCACGCACCCGATACCCTGCGGACAGCTCCTCCTCTGTCCGATCCGCGATCCGGTCCATCAGCACGTCCCGGTCGGCGGCCAACCGCCGCATCGTCTCGTCGAGCGTCAACATGGCGGCCACGGTAGGAGGTACCGCTGGCCGGCAGCCAATGCCTGCCAGTCTTCGGCAGGGAATCACCGGCGGAGCACGTCGAGCAGGTCGGCTCCGATCGTCTGGATGGCAGACGCCTCGAGGGAGTACCGGACAAAATGCCCAACCCGTTCCGCGCGAACCAGTCCAGCGACGCGCAGGGCGGACAGGTGCTTGGTCACTGCGGTCTCGTCGAGGCGCCAGAGCCGGGCGATCTCCCGCGCTGACCTGGGCTCGACCGCGATCGCGCGGCACACCTCCAGGCGCGCCGGATGAGCGAGCACGTCGAGCCGCCGCAGGGTCAGTCGCCGGTCGGCCGCACGTTCCGGCGGCGGGAACGGGTAGTGCACCACCACCGGACGGCCCGCCTCGTCGGCGACGTACACATGTGGAGTGCCGAAGACGGTGGGGACCAGCACCAGCCCACGTTCGGACACCGCCAGCGACTTGCTCTGCACCTTGTCTATGGCGACGCGGCCGTCCTCACCGACGGCCATCGCAGGAGACAAGCCAGACAATGCGGCGCGGAGGCCGCCACGCGCACTCGTGCGCGACCGCGACCGCACCTCACCACGTAAGGCGGGCTCAATTTGGCGCCACTCATCCGCGAAGAAGGCCGACCAGCAGTTCTCCAGAAGGCCGACCACGGCGGCCTGCGCCGCGCCAGGCTTCTCCAGGAACAGTCGCACCGCCCGCACCGCCCCCGCTCCCCGCGCCCGCGTCAGAGCCACCAATTCGGCACACACGCGATGGTCGGCCAAGTCGCCGGATCGACCGCCCACCCGCAGCAGCGGTCGAAGCATTGCAGCGGCGAACTGTGCGGGAGGCATCCTCCGGAGCGCCGTCACCGCCTGCTCCCAGCCGGAGGCTAGCGGCAGTGTCGGATCCGCGAGCACGGTCGCGCGGACCGCCCGTACCGCGAACGACCATGCGTCCAACTCTGCGGCCAGGTCGTCTGGCAACTCACCGAGGACTCGCGCCGCCCACTCCGCACGCTCCGGGTGATGCTCGGCACCAACCAGCACATGCCATGCCCAGGCCAGCTCCACCATCGGCGAGACCGCGAACGTCACCGCTGCGGCCCGATCTGCAGGAAGCTGAAACGTGATCGGCACGACCACACCCTATTGGTCGCTAAGACGGCGAACGCCAACGGCGTGATCAGGTCGAAGTTGCCGTTGTTGAGAAAACCCCGCTGGGCCGTGTCCACGCGGGACGTGTCCGAGTGGGCCGCCTCCTTTCTCATCTCGATGACCCGCTCGTCGAGGAAGGCGTAGAGCCAGGCCCGCTCGTCGCCGCCCTGAGCCGGAGGCTTCGCCCGGGCGAGAGCGCGGTTGCGGATTGCCCGCATGCCCGCGTACCCGTGCATCAGCGCGGCGTCGTAGTAGGCGAACTGACCGAGCGCGCGGACCTGATGGGACTTGCCGTCGCGTACCGACGGGTTGAAGTAGACGCTGTCCCGCTCGGCCTCCTGGGCGGCCCGGAACAAGGTGTCGGTGACCGCGGCCCGCCAGTCGCGGGGGAAGTTGGGATCGAGGCCGGCGTGCGAGTCGCTGCCGTTGACGGCGGGCAGCGCCGGCAGGTACGCGGCCAGCACGTTGCCGGGCTTGGCGCGCGTGTACGCCTCGACAAGTTGCAGCATGTGGCCGGTGCCGGAGCAGAAGCCGATGCGGGACTTTAAGGCTCAGGACGCAGGCATGACGCCGAGGGCGGCCAGCAGCATGGGCACGGCCAGCAGGATCACACCCAACGCCACTGGTGCGCCGAGCGCGCCGAGGACGACGACGCCCTTCCGGAGTCCGAAGCGCCGCGAGTATGAGATCGCCAAAATGCCGTAGCCGGCCGCAACCAACAGGAAAAAGAGCACGTAAGCGACTCCGGCCAGGTCGATCTGGTCGGCGCTGCCCGCCAGGCCCGAGGCCATGCCGATCGCTTGCACCACGCTGCCCAAGGCGTACACGGCGAGCATCGCAAACGCTCCCCACAACAACACGCCCAGAAACACCGGAGGAAGAAATCTCGGGCGGCTGGCGACCGACAACAGTGCCACAGCCGCGCCCACCGCCTTGAGCCCGACGACAAGCCAGTTCATCACGGCGATCCCGGTGGAATACTCGGCATAGGGACCGTCGGCGAAGTGGTCGGTCAGCTCGAAGACGATGTTGACGACCGCGAACCCGATGCAGCACAGGGCCATCAGACGACCTGTCGCGGTGATGCCGATGCCGGGTCGCGCAGGGGCCTGGGGACGATCGGTTGCGAAAGCAGTGGCTGCCATCCCGGTAGTCAACAGCAGTCCTGCAGCCAGGTCCTCCCTCCCAAGGGGGAAGTCGACAACATGGATTAGCGCTGAAGTGCGAGTCGCGGTGGCGACCGGACCCGTGAGCGGTGCCCACGCTTCGTCCCGAAGTACTGACCATCACGGGTGGCCGCCCCAGCGGCCCGGGAGCAGCCCAGCGGAGCGGCAGCGGGAAATGCAGGGCGAGGGGTTTGGCGGCGCGTGCGGACCGTTGCGAGCGTTGGGGGCCGCCTTGACGAGCTGGCACGGGCGCGATCGGGCACGGAAGTCCCCGGAGGGCGGGAAACGATGGCTGTTCCGGATCATCCGCTCAGCCTTCACCGAGACGGGCGGTGGTCGGCTGCGCCGGCCAGAAAGGCCATTCCTCGAACGATCTGCAGCGCCCGTCCTCGGCGAAGCGCATGATCCACAGGTCGCGGTACTCATGGTCGACCGGGTTGCCGTACTGGACCTCCACCCGCGCCACCGCAGTGTCGCCCTCGATCGCAACGATCTCGCTGATCATCTCAAATACCTCGTCGGGGCCGGCGCGCTCGTCTTCCCACATCCGGGCTATGGCCGGCAGGCCGATGACCGGTGAATGGTAAGGCCCCTGCAGATAGCTCGCCTCTGCGGTGAAGATCGTGGCGAGCGCCTCCGTCCCCGGCGTCCGCCACGCATGCTCGTAGGCCGCGAGCCAGCCAGTCACCTGCTTCCTGTCCATAGGTATCCACCCTGCCACTTGAACAGGCGCTGCCGGGGCGCCCGAGGCGTCAGCCGAACCGGTGGGAGCAAGAGGCGGTAGGCGGAGGTCCGCACGAGCGACGCCCCACCTGCTCCCCCGAACCGGCTCGCACCGGGCCGCCGACTGCCGACCGATCGTGAGCTGCCGGCCCAGTGCCTCGGCCGGCACCAGTGCAGGCTCCCGCCGGTCGACTGGGGAGCGCGCTCATGAACGCCACGCATTGTCAGCGGCAGGAGAGCGCGTGTTGGGGCGGTTGATCCAGTGCGGCAGATTAGGGAACGATCACTACGCCGCCCCGCACGCCGCCTTGGGCCAGCCGGTTGTGGGCCGTTGCCGCGTCGGCGAAGGAGTAAACACCGGCGACCCGTAGCGGGAGGTCACCGCTTTCTACCAATTTCACAAGTTCGCCTAGCCGGCTGCTGTCCGGCAGTACGTCCAGTGCGAACGTCCGGATTCCCCGCACCGGCTCCGGGCGCAGCGGGGGTGAGGCGGCCACGTAGCCGCCTTCGTCCCTGACCAGTTCCATCAGTGACGGGCCGATCAGTGCCAGGTCGACAACCGCGTCGAAGCTGCCCGGCGCTGCCGCGATCGGATCGTCCGAGCGTGGCACGAACGCCGCGCCCTGCGACTCGACGAACTCGCGGTCGTCAGCCCCCGCTATTCCTGTGGCGTGCAGGCCGGCGACTCGGGCCAGTGCCAGGGTGAATCCGCCGACCTGGCCCGCGGCGCCGGTGACGAGCACGGACGAGCCCGTCGGGAGCGCGAGCAGGTCGAGGGCCTGGGCGGCGGCGAGGCCGTTGGTCGGCAGGGTCGCGGCCTCGCTGGCGGGAATCCCGGTGGGCGCGGCGGTCAGCCATGCGGCCTCGAGGACCACATACTCCGCGTGGGCACCGACCGTGGTGCGCAGCCAGGGCGAGAAGCCGATGACATCGTCATCCGCAGTGAGATCTCCGACGGACGGACCCACCGCATCGACCGTGCCTACCACGTCCCAGCCGGGTACGTACGGCAGCCCGGCCGGCAGTGGTGCCGGGAATCGACCGGCGCGAATCATGAGGTCAACCGGGTGCACGACGGACGCGGCGACCCGTACTCGCACCTGCCCCGGCCCCGGCTCCGGCACCGGCAAGCCCGCCGCCACGCGTAAAACCTCCGGACCTCCGAACTGTGCATAGCTGACTGCGCGCATCGCCGTGCCTTTCCGCTGAATGTCATGGTCACCATGACGGTAGGTATCCATGGGCACTGTGAGAAAGTAGGTACCTGGAAGTGCCTAGGGCACTGGCGGAGGTGGTGGAACATGGCGACGACGACCGCTGGGCAACGACGAGAGCAGGCCAAACGCGACTATGACGCCTTCCTGGCGGGCTGCCCGACCCGGGAACTGCTGAGCACGCTCACCGACAAATGGGCGGCGCTGGTGATCGCGGCGCTCGCCAGCGGCCCGCAGCGGCACAGCGAGCTCGCCCGCCGCATCGCCGGCGTCAGCCAGAAGATGCTCACCCAGACCCTGCGCACACTGGAACGCGACGGTCTGCTCACCCGCACCGTAACCGCGTCGGTACCGGCCCGCGTCGACTACGCGCTCACCCCGCTCGGCCACGACCTGTTCCCGGTGATGGTCGCGATCAAGACCTGGGCAGAGACACACATGGATCGCGTCTTTCAGGCCCGCGCACAGTTCGACGCGCGATCATGAAGCGCGGGCGTGGCGGGGCGCGGTGAACACGATGGTTTTGGCGGCCTCGATCTGGCGTATGGAGATGTCCCACCAGTAGCCATCCACGCCATCGCGCTGACCCGCATACGAAGTTGTCCTCGAACCCGGGCCTACGTTCAGCGACGCACCGCGGAGGGGCCGCGGAGGGAAAGACCCCACGAGAGATCCACCGCTGTCTCAAGCGGTACATCGCCCGCGAGCTCCACCGCCAGCGGTCCGCTCCGCGATGCGGCGTCGCGAAGCAGACCGGACGGTCGGAAATCACTCAGACGGCGGTACGTCCCCCGTCGACCGGCAGGACCGCGCCGTGGATGAAGCTCGCCCGGTCGCTGGCCAGGAAGGTGATCGCGGCGGCGATTTCCTCAGCAGAGCCGGGCCGTCCAGCCGGTCCGCCCTTGGCCAGTTGGTCGAGTGCGTCGCCCATGGACGCGGTGCCCTCAGTACGGGTCGGTCCGGGGCCGACCGCGTTGACCCGTACGCCACTGGGCCCGTACTCGGCAGCCCAGGACTTCGTCAGCAGCGCCAACGCGGCCTTGCTCGACCCGTACAAAGCCAGCCCCGCAGCGCCGAACTCGGCGAGCATCGTGGTCACATTGACGATCGCGCCCCGGCCGCGCCTGGCCATGTCGGGTGCGAGCTCCGCGACCAGGAAGTATGGCGCCTTGACATTGAGGGCGTACACCGAGTCGAACGTCTCCTCGCTGGTCTGCTCGGTAGGACCGAACGGGAAGATTCCAGCGCTGTTGATCAGTACGTCCACCTGCCCGAGCTGCTCCTTGCCACGAACGGCCAGCGAGCGCGCGGCGGCCTCGTCATGAAGATCGGTGGCCACGAACCAGGCCTGACCCCCGGCCGAACGAATTTCCTGCACCACGTCGTTGCCCCGGTTCTCGTCCCGACCGGACAAGACCACGTGCGCACCAAGCCGGGCCAACTCGGTAGCCACGGCCTTCCCGATGCCACTGGTTCCACCGGTCACCAAAGCCTTGGTACCCGAGAGTCCTGACGTCATGATCTGCTCACCGTCCTGCTACGCGAACATCGACTTCAGTCGAGAAGGTCCCTGCGGCACGCCCTGACCGGTTGGCGCAAGGGACGGAACAGCCGACAGACCCGTTTGGGCGACTACGCCGACTTATATGGCCATGAAAAGGAGTATGGCGTACCAGTTAGCAGCAGGGGCGCGAACTGCCACACGAGAGGCAACCGAGTGGGCTCGGGTTACGGCAAAGCTCTGCGCTTAGAACGTCCGTTGGTCAGCTCTCGCGCCACGGCCAGCATGTCGGCGTCCGTCATGCCACCGGCCGCCAGCACCACGTCCGGCCGGGTTGCCGGTGAACGGGGTGACGGTGAAGGCGCCCACCTGATACAGGGCCCTCATCGGCCGTGGACTCGCCAGGCGACGGCGTCGGCGGCCACCCTGAAGCCGTGGTGCAACCCGGCCACCTGCAGCACCGCCCGCGCTGGGCGATGGTCACCGAACGCCGCGGCAAAGACGGCGTCAACGGATGCCCAGTCGGAGATGTCGGTCAGGTACAGGTTGACCTTGGCGACGGAGTCAGCCCTGCCGCCACCGGCTGCCACGATGGACAGCACATTGGACAGCACCCGACGCGCCTGCTCCGCGGCGGAGGAATCAGCGGAAACGCCGACCGGAAGCTGCGCGGACACCCAGACGATGCCGTCCGGCGTGACGGTAGCCTGTGCGTAGTGGCCGAACGGCTCGGGCGCCGCCGCCGTCGCGGCTGATTCAAGAAACATCATGGCCGCCGATCGCGATGTCCTCAGCGAGCCGCACCAGGGTCCGGACCGCGCACCCGGTGCCGCCGTTGGGCGTGTACCCGTAGGGCTCGCCCTCGTGAAATGCGGGTCCGGCGATGTCCAGGTGCGCCCAGGGGGTGCCGGCCGGCACGAACTCCTGGAGGAACAGGCCGGCCACCAAGCCGCCGCCCATCCGCTCGCCGTAGTTGGCGATGTCGGCCACCCGGGAGTTCAGGCTGCTGCGCAGCTCGGCCGGCAGCGGCATCGGCCAGGCCAGCTCGCCGGCCCGGCCGGCGGCGGCCAGGACCCGGTCACAGAAGGCGTCGTCGTTCGACATCACCCCGAAGAGATGGTTACCCAGGCCGAACCGCATGGCCGCGGTCAGGGTGGCCACGTCCACGATCGCGTCGGGTCGCTCCTCGCCCGCGCGCACCAGCGCGTCGGCGAGCACCAGGCGTCCCTCGGCGTCGGTGTTGAGCACCTCGACTGTCCGGCCGCCGTACATCCGCAGCACGTCGCCGGGACGGACGGCGGAGCCGGACGGCATGTTCTCGGCCAGCGCAAGCCAGCCGGTGACGTTGACCCGGAGGCCGAGCCGGGCGGCGGCCAGCACTGCGGTGAACACGGCCGCCGCGCCGGACATGTCGCGCTTCATGATCTCGTTGGCGCCGACCGGCTTCAGCGAGATGCCGCCCGAGTCGTAGGTGATGCCCTTGCCGACGAAGGCGAGACTCGCCTTCGCCTCCGGGTGGGTGTGGGCGATCCGCACCAGCCGCGGCGGTCGGGCCGAGCCCTGCCCGACGCCAAGGATGCCACCGAAGGCACCCGCAACGAGCGCCCCCTCGTCGAGCACCTCGACCGCCAGCCCGTACTCCCGGCCGGCCGTGACCACGGCGGCGGCAAAGCTCTCCGGGTACAGGTCGTTGGCCGGCGTATTGACCAGGTCGCGGGCCCGGTTCAGCTCCTGGCCGAGCACGTCGGCGCGTCGCACGGCGGCCTCGGCGTCCGTCCGGCCGTCGCGGTTCGCGATGATGGCCAGCTCGCGGACCGGGGCCGTGGCGTGGTGGGTGGTGCGGTAGGCGGTGAAGCTGTACGCGCCGAGTAGGCCACCCAGCGCCACCGCCTCCACGGCCTCGGCGGTCCCGGCTGGCAGCGCCACGGCGACCGTCGCGGCGCCGGCCAGAGTCCGGGCGGCCACCCCGGCGGCCCGGCGCAGCACCTCCGCGTCGTACCCGTTGTTGTCGTTGGCGACGTCGCCGAGGCCGACCGCGAGGACCAGCCTGGCCTCGATGCCGGCGGGTGCGGGAAGCTTGACCGCTTCGCCCTCGGCACCGGTCACGCCGAGTAGCCCGGCCAGCGTGCCGTCGAACGCCTCGGCCACCGCCTCCGCGCCGGGCGCCAGCACCGGCCCCTTGGAACCCTTGGCGACACCGATCACGATGCAGTCCGCGGGCAGCGATGCAGCGGGGGTCGTGCTTACCGTCAGTGCGGTCACTGTCATACGTCCTGTTCTTTCTTTCGCGATTGCGGGTCAGGCTCTCGGCTCGGTCAGCGCTGCCGGGGTTTCCGCCGACGCCGGTGCCGACAGCGGCCGCTTGCGTCGGCGGGTCAGGCCGACCCCGGCGAGCACGACCACCATCCCGGTGGCGATCCGGAGGTTGAAACCCTCGTCGAGTACGACAGCGCCCAGCGCTACTGAGACCACCGGCAGCAGGTAGCCGACCGTCGCGGCGTTGGTGGCGCCCTCGGCGGCGATGATCCGGTAGGTGAGGTGGAAGGTGATCCCGGTGGCGACGATGCCCAGGATCACGACGGAGATCAGGGTCTTCGGGCCGATCTCGATCGGTGTCAAACCGCCGGCGGGCAGGGTCAGCGCGGTCAGGCCGGTTGCCGCGATGAGCTGCGCGGCGGACAGCGAGATGGTGGGGATGCCTTTGCCGACCAGGTTGCGGCCCATGTACGCGAAGCCGACGGCATAGCTCGCCGCTGCGGCGACGATGGCAAGAGCGCCCCACCCGACCGGCCCGGTCGTCTGCCACGGAGCGAAGATCAGCACGACCCCGACGAACCCGAGCAGGAGTCCGCCCAGCCGGACCGGCCGGAGTCCGCGCTCCGAGCCGATCACGACGCCGATCAGCAGGGACCACAGCGGGGTCGTCGCGTTCAGTACGCCGGCCACCCCGGAGTCGATGGTCTGCTGGCCGATGCTGAACATGGCGAACGGCAGGGCGTTGCAGAAGAAGGCGGCCACGACGATGTGACCCCAGATCGCCTTACCTCGAGGCAGCCGTCGACCCGAGCCGAGGCATGCGATCAGCAGAGCGGCCGATCCGAGTACGCACCGGCTGAGGGTGACCTGGACCGGAGTCAGGGCGTCGAGGGCCAGCTCGATCCAGAAGAAGGTCGATCCCCACAGCAGGGCGAGCACGCCCACTCGCGCCCACGCCCATGTCCTGCCCGCGACACTGTTCACCCTTGATCTCCTTGGTCCGTCGCCATGAACGGTGCCGCACCCGATCCGGTAGAACAAGCAAAAGGTTATGGAGTGACGTTAAGCTCTGCTACATGATTGACGTGAGACGGATGCAGGTGCTGCGGGCGGTGGTCACCAGCGGGTCGGTGACCGCGGCGGCGGCGCACCTCGGCTACACCCCCTCCGCCGTCAGCCAGCAGGTGGCGGCGTTGGAAAAGGAAGCCGGGATCGCGCTGCTCGAACGGGTCGGCCGGGGTGTGCAGCCCACGGCGGCGGGCCGACTGCTCACCAAGCACGCGGCCATCATCGGCCAGCACGTCGCCGAGGCCGAGACCGCGCTGGCCGATTTGCGCGCGGGGCATACCGGCCGGCTGACGGTCCGCTACTTCGCCTCGGTCGGCCCGACCCTGCTGGCATCCGCCCTCGCCCGACTTCGGCGCGAGCACCCCGACGTGACGATCGACCCCAAGCTGAGCGATCCGGATGATCCAATGCCGGACGTGGAGCAAGGAAACGCCGACCTGGCCATCGTGGTCCGCCGAACGAGCGACGAAAGGCGCCAGGGCATCCGCGTGGTGCACCTGCTCGACGACGCGTACCAGGCCGTGCTGCCCACCGGACACCCGCTCTCCGTGCAACGGGTGATCGACCTGGCCGACCTCGCCGGCGAACCCTGGGTCGGCAGCGAACCGCCCGGCCCCTGCCTGGAGCCCATAATCGACGCCTGCGCCGCGGCGGGCTTCACTCCGGACTTCGTGGCGAAATCGGAGGACTACGCCACGGCTCAGGGATTCGTCGCAGCCGGCCTCGGCATCAGCCTCATCCCCCGACTCGGACTGAGCACCCGCCACCCCGGCGTCACCATCCGCCCGGTCCGCCGCCCCGATCCGGTAAGGACGATCTACGCCGCAGTCCGGGAGATCTCACTCGATCAGCCCGCACTGCGCGCGCTGATCGACGCCCTCATGGACGCCGCGAAGGCGTGAGACATAGGCGTCCCTGGGTCGCGACATGGCTGCTCCAGCGGCGGCCTCTCATCTACGCTGCCCGGCCAGGGCCCCGGCAGAGTCGTCGGGTGATGCCGAGTAGGGCGAGTGGCCGGTTGCTGTCGCGGGCGTGGTGGCGGTTGGCGGCGGCGACCTGATGACGGCGTAGTAGGGCGGGTCCGGCCCGTATAAGGAGTTCTTCCGGCCTGGCGTTGTGCCGCGACGCCTGGCGGGGGTCCCCGCATCGGTGACGGAAGGTGGGGGTCCTTACCGGGAGTCGTCCCAGGCCATCGAGTTCATCCTCCAGCCGTCGGGCGTCCGGACGAACTGGGTGGTCTTGTGGCCGGCGCCCTCGAACCGTGCGCCGTCGCGGACACCGGACTTGCGGTAGTGGCTGAACCGATGCGCGACCGACCCGAAGATCTCGGTGCGTTCGGCGACTTCCCATTCGGAGAACTCAGTCAACGTCCCGTCGGTGAGGATGTTCTTCCGAGGCGCGATGAACGCGTCGAGGTCGTAGATCACGGGTTCGGCCCCGACGTTCATGATGATCGTCCCTTGCGGAATGAACACCTCACGGATGACGTCGACGTTCGGCCCGCTGCCGCCGGTGTTGGTGAACGCGCCGAGGAAGGTGCGCATCAGCTGGTCGAGCTCGGCCTTGACGTCGGCACCCCCTCCTGGGTGGGTGGATTCAGGCCATTCGGTGGCGAGCACGGACCAGACCTGCTTGTCGCGCCGAAGCCCGCCGGTGCCCGGGTTGTATTGCCGCAGCGTGCCGTCAAGGCTCATACCAAGCCTCTTGGCCACGTTGATGCTGCGGATGTTGTCCGGCAGGGTGCACCACTGAGCGCGGGCCAGGCCGCGTGTGTGGAAGGCCCAGTCGATCATCATGCGGACCACCTGGGTGATCAGCCCCTGTCCCTCCGCGGCCGGCTCGAGCCAGCAGCCGATTTCGCACACCCCGAGGGCGGTGTCGAAGCTGACGAACATGGTGCCGCCGACCAGGGTGCCGGCGAGCCAGATGCCGTAGAGGCGCTGCCGGTCGGCGGCCTGGCAGTCGGCGTAGCGCTGGAGCACCGCTCGCGCGGAGTCGAGGTCGGAGGCGACGAAGCTCGCGCCCACCCAGGGCACGATGTGCGTGCGGGCGCGGTCCAGGTGGGCCAGGAACTCCTCGGCGTGGTGCGGCTCGAGCGCCCGCAACTCGGCGTTGTCGCGCAGCGCGGTGGCGAACAAGGAACCTCCATTTACATAACGGGCGTTGTGTGAATGTAGCCTGTCGGCATGCCACGTCACAAGGGAGACCACGACGCCCGCCGCCGCGACGTGTCCGGGGCCGTGTGGCGGGTTCTGGCCGCGCACGGGTTCGGCGGCCTCACGCTGCGGGCGGTCGCCACCGAGATGGGCGCGACCACCGGCCTGCTCACGCACTACTTCCCGAACAAAAAGGACCTGGTCGCGCATGCGTTGACGTTGCTGGACGAGCACCGTGCGGCACGGCCGAGGCGCATCGCACCCGAGCCCGAGGGGCTCGCCGCATTACGGGCGATACTGATGGACATCCTCCCGTTGACGCCGCAGGCCGCCACGGACAATCGGATCTGGGTCAGTTCGTGGGACGCCGCGCTGGCTGACCGGGACCTCGCGGTCGGGCACGCGGCCCGCTACGCGCGCTCGCGCGAGCGGATCCGCCACCATGTGGAGACGGCGCAACACCTCGGGGAGCTGCCACCGCATGATCCGGACGATATCGCGGCGGCTGTCCAATCGTTCGCGCTCGGCCTCATCGTCCAGGCGCTGTTCGGCCCGGAGGAGTTCCCCCCCGAGCGCCAGATCCGCCTCCTGGACGGCTACCTGGCAACGCTCGCCACCACAACCCCGCCCGCCGCGCGGTAATCTCCGAGCGGGTATGCAGGCCGAGGATCAGCCACGGTGACCAGCTCGCCGCCGCTAGGATTCCCATCCAGCCCGGACCGGCGTCCAGCTGCGTGGCTGCGAGCAGTGACAGCAGCGTCGCCGTGGTCGCGGTCCCGAACAGGCTGACGGCTTCACCGAGCCAGAAGACCCGGAAGGCGCGAGGGAGACGGGGGGACGCCCGTCTCCCTCGATTCAGCAACTGACCCACCACAATCAGCTCACTCAGGCCGCGGCGCGGTCGGTGAGTGGGCGGCGACGAAGTGCGGTGTCGGTCAGTGAACGCGGGGGCAGGGGGGCGTTGGGGTTGTACATGTTGGTTCCGGGCGGCACGATCTCGTCGATCCGGTCGAGAGTCGCATCGTCCAGGGTTAGCGTGGCGCCCTTGAGGAGGTCCTCCAGTTGCGGCATGATCCGCGGTCCGATGATCGCCGAGGTGACGGCGGGGTGGGCCACGGTGAACGCAATGGCGAGCTGCGGGAGGGTGCAGCCGATGTTTTCCGCGAGCTCGACGAGCTGCTCGACGACGTCGAGCTTGGCGGCGTTTTCCGCGATCGTGGGATCGAATCGTTCCGGCCGGATTGTGGGACGGCCGGTTGACAGGTCGATGGGCTGGTTCTTGCGGTACTTGCCGGTGAGGAACCCGAAGGCCAGTGGGCTCCAGACCAGCACCCCCATTCCGTAGCGCTGGCAGACGGGCAGGACCGAGGCCTCGATCCCGCGGGCCAGGATCGAATACGGCGGCTGTTCGGTGCGGAAGCGTCCGAGGCCGCGACGCTCGGAGACGTGATGCGCCTCGACGATCTCCTCGGCCGGGAACGTCGAGCAGCCGAAAGCGCGGATCTTCCCCTCGCGCACAAGGTCGCTGAGCACCGAGAGCGTCTCCTCGACGTCGGTCGAGTCGTCGGGGCGGTGGACCTGGTAGAGGTCGATCCAGTCGGTGTTCAGGCGCCTGAGGCTGTCCTCCACCGCCTTGAGGATCCAACGCCGCGAGTTGCCACTGTGATTGCGGCCCTCGCCCATCTGAAAGTGCACCTTGGTGGCCAACACGATGTCATCACGGCGCCCCCGCAGCGCCTTGCCCACGATTTCCTCGGACTCTCCCTGTCCGTACATGTCGGCGGTGTCGACGAAGTTGATCCCCTGGTCCAGGGCGGCGTGGATGATGCGGACACAATCGTCGTGGTCGGAGTTGCAGCCATCCTGGAACATCATGGTCCCGAGGCAGAAGACACTGACTTCGATACCGGTTCCACCGAGGGTGCGATAGCGCATGGTGATGCTTCCCTTACTGTTTCAGCCGTGATTGCAGAGCGACAGAAGCGTCGATCGCACGGGGAACCCTAGGATCTAGAGTTGGCTCTAGGTCAAGCCGCTACCGTGAACGGTATGGCTGAGGTCACCACAAGTCTGAGCATCGGGCAGGTCGCCGAACGCACCGGCTTGAGCGTGCACGCGCTGCGCTTCTACGAGCACGAGGGACTCTTCGTCAACCCTGTGCGGCGCGGACCTGGCGGGCGCCGCGTCTACCGCCAGGATGACGTGGACTGGCTCACCGTCTGCATCATCTTGCGCGCCTCCGGCATGCCCCTGACCGCGCTACGCCGATACGCCGACCTCGTCAGGCAAGGAGCCGGCAACGAGGAAGAACGACGCACGCTCCTGCGCGAGCACCAAGCCCGCGTCACCACCCAGATCGACAGACTCGCCGAGTGCCTGGACCTGATCAGGTTCAAGGTCGGCGTGTATGAGGACCTCCTCGACCCGGACAGCGCCGCCGACCACCAATGCCACGCTCCGGGCCGCTGACCTGCTCAACCGGGACTTCACCGCCGCCCGGCCGAACCGTTGCTGGGTCGCGGACTTCACCCACGTCGCCGCCTGGTCCGGCGTCGTCTACGTCGCGTTCGTCGTCTACGTCTACTCCCGGGCGATCGTGGGGTTGGTCCGCGGCGACGAACAACCGGACCCCGCTGGTCCTGGCCGCCCGGGACATGGGGTTGTGGCGCCGAGACCGCGCCGGGCAGCCGGTCGGGGCGGGCCTGGTACATCACAGCGATGCGCCCAGTACACGTCGTTCCGGTTCACCACCCACCTGCTCGATGCCGGTATCGACGCCTCGATCGGCAGCGTCGGTGACGCCCTGGACAACGCGCTGATGGAGTCCACCATCGGCCTCTACAAGACCGAGCTGATCAAGCCCCGAGGGCCGTGGCGCAGCCTCGCTCAGGTCGAACTGGCCAGCGCCGAGTGGGTCGACTGGTACAACAACCAGCGCCTGCACTCAGCCATCGGGCACGTCACACCCACCGAATACGAATCGGTGTTCTCCGCTCAACCCCAGTCCAAGGTGGTTGGAGCCAACCGCTGAGGTCTCCACAGAACCCGGGGCAGTTAATGGTCTTGGTCTTCGCCGACCTGGCGACGTGGTCCGCCGACGTCCGTCGCCGTTCGTAGCCTTGGCTGCTCGGTTGCCTGCTTGGTCTTGCGCCCACTGGTGGCTGCAGTCCCTTCCGGTACGGACTTTTGCAGGTCCTCCCAGCTAGGTTTGCCGTAGCCATGCGGTGCTTTGCAACTGTGGTGAGATGGCTCCATGGTCACTCCTCGCGTCATCGCCACAGATCTCGACGGCACCCTCCTCCGCAGCGACTCGACGCTGTCTGACCGCACCCGCAAGGCACTGCGAATCACGCGAGCGGCTGGCGCGCGTGTGGTGGCGGCAAGTGCCCGCCCGGCCCGCGTCATCGAGGATCTCTTCGGGTCCGAGAGCCTCATCGACATGGCAATCTGTGGTAACGGGGCGGTGCGGTACGAGGTCGGCAGCCACAAGGTTCTGATCACTCACCCGCTGCGACAGGACGTGACGCAGCGGGTGATGGCGGATGTCTCGCGTCTGGTGCCGGAGGCGGGATTTGCCGTGGAGACCGGTTACCAGGTGCTCTTCGAACCCGGCTACCGCTACCGCCCGACGCTGGACAACGAACGGGTGCCCGTAGCGGCGCTCTCGGAACTCGTTGCCGACCAGTTGGTCAAGATCATGGTCTGGCTACCCGATCAGGACCCGGATGCTGCCTGGACGCGGCTGCGTCCCAGTCTCGGTCAGTTCGTTGAATGCACATGGTCTGCTGAACGCGCGCCGCTGGAGATCGCCGCGCCAGGCGTATCCAAGGCTGCGGCCCTGGCCACGCTCTGCCAGGACTGGCGGGTCGATCCAGCCGAGGTGATCGCCTTCGGCGACGCTCCCAACGACCTACCCATGCTCGCATGGGCGGGCACCTCATACGCCGTCGCAAACGCACACGGCTCGGTGCTCGCGGCGGCAGCCAACCACACAGCCGGCAACGACGAGGACGGCGTTGCCCAGGTCCTGGAGGATCTCTTTGCCTAGTGGCGGCTGTTCCCCGGACACCGACACAAACGATCCGCCGCGTCGATGCCCGAGGGATCCTAGATCCTAGAGAGACGAAGGGCGGTGAGATAACGGCCCGGAACAAGGTCGAGTTGTGTTTCACCCCGACCTACGCCTCCTGGGCCAACCCGATCGAGGCACACTTCGGGCCGCTGCGCACCTTCGTCATCGCCGGCTCCGATCACCCCAACCACACCGTCCTGGCCCGCGGCCTGCACGCCTACCTGCGCTGGCGCAACGCCAACGCCCGCCACCCCGACGTCCTGGCCGCCAACGCCGCCACCGCCCCCGCATCCGCATCCGCATCCGCATCCGCAGCGAATGACACCGCCGCTGGTGCCAACCCGCCAGGCGAGCCGCATAACCACCCCGGCCAACGTTTGGTCAGAGCACTAGCGGCGGTGTTGCTACCCGCGTCCCCGCGAAGCGACCCGTCGGCTTGGCTTGACTGCGGCGCAGCTGTAACAGAAAATGTTACGACAAGGAGGGGTGATGGCGGCGAACAGTCGATTGACCATCGCGACGCATGTGCTGACCTGGCTGGCGCTCGCGCAGCGCCGTGGTCAGGAGGTGCTGACCTCGGACCAGGTCGCAGCCAGCGTCAACACCAACCCCGTGATCATCCGGCGCAGCCTCGGTGACCTGCGGCGAGCCGGCCTGGTGGAGGTCCGCCACGGCGCTGGTGCAGGCTGGAGTCTGGCCCGCACGCCCGAGGAGATCACCCTGCTCCAGGTGTACGACGCGGTCGGGGCAGAGCCGCCGTTCGGCCTGCACCGCACCGAGCCCAATCTGGAGTGTCCGGTCGGCCGAGGCATCCGGCCCGCGCTGAGCGAGGCCTACGGTCGAGTTGAGCGGGTCATCCGACGGGAGCTGGCGGATACGTCTATCGCCGACATGCTTCGCGAGACGTTGATGAGCTAGTTGACGGTGCGGCGGTCGGATCTCGCCGCGCCCCACTGTGTCCGTTGTTGTAACAAAGATTGTTACAGCATTGAATGAGGAGTAGATCTGATGGAAGCCGCACGGTGTCCGATCGTCGAACTACGGCAGTACACGCTGCACCCGGGACAGCGCGACATGCTGATCGACCTGTTCGACCTGGAGTTTGTCGAGACCCAGGAGGCGACGGGCATGACCGTCCTGGGGCAGTTCCGCGACCTGGACGACCCCGACCGGTTCGTCTGGCTGCGTGGCTTTGAAGACATGCCGCGCCGCGCGGAGGCGCTGGGGAGCTTTTACGGCGGGCCGGTCTGGCAGGCGCACCGCGACGAGGCGAACGCGACGATGATCGACTCCGATGACGTACTGCTGCTGCGGCCAGCCTCGGCGCGGGGCGGGTTCCCGGTGCCGGTGGACGCCCGGCCAGCGCCCGGCCAGCCGTCGGTATTCCCGCCGTCGCTCGTCCTGGCCACAATCTGGCACGGCGTCGGCCCATTCGACACTGCGTTCCTTGAGTTCTTCGAGCGGCGAGTCCGGCCCGTGCTCGCCGAGACCGGCGGTGAGCCACTGGCGTATCTGCAGTCGGAACACGCCCCGAACACCTTCCCGGCGCTGCCAGTGCGGACCGGCGAGGAGGTCTTCGTGTGGTTCACACGGTTCGCCGACGAAGGTCGGTTCGACGATCATCTGGATCGCCTGCAGCGCTCGGAACGCTGGTCCGAGGGGGTGCTGCCCATCCTTTCAGAGCGGTGGGTTAGGACGTCGCAACGGCTGCGGCTAGCGCCCACCGAGCGGTCACTGCTGAGGTGAGCGCCAAGGGGTGGCCGGCGGGGCGAAGTCAGACTCGTCGCCATCACCCGCTCCCGCCCACCCGCGCGAGACCTCGCCGCACGCCGCAAGCCAGCGGCGACGGCCGCCTGAAAGCCCTCCACGTCCTCAAGCGGCGCCTCTCCGACGTCGTCTACCAAGCGCTACGGGCCGACCTCGTCGCCCGCCAAGTCGCCGCTTGCCAGAGGAGCAATTTACAGTCCTCTCGCGGGCAACGACTCTGCTCTTGATTCACCAACGATCCGTGGCTCATCGCGCCCGTCCGATGAGCCACGGAAGTGTCTTCCAACACGGTTCGCGCCAACACGGGGCCTGTGGATCTAACGGTGTTCCCGCCGGCGGCCCCGGAGCCAGCGCACCACCTCCACCAACAGGGTCACCGTCAGGGCGAGACCGAGCCCGAGCAGCAGCCCCCGGGCCGGGTCCCGCTCGAAGGCGAGCCCGCCGAGGTAGCCCACCAGCGCGGAGTAGATGCCCCACGAGACGGCGGCGACCGCGTCGAAGGCGAGGAACCGCCGCCGGGGGAAGCTGGCCGCGCCCATGGTGAGGGTGACCGCGGTCCGGCCGCCGGGAATGTACCGGGCGACGGTGAGGATCAGTCCACCTCGGACGGTGATGCCGCGCCGGGCCCAGTCGATCGCGGCGCGACGTCGGCCGTGGTCGGGCAGGCGCGCGAGCAGGCGGCTGCCGCCGTGCCGGCCGAGGGCGTACGAGATGTGGTCGCCGACCAGCGCGCCGGCCGCCGCGACCGCGATCACGGTCAGCAGGTCGGGTTGCCCGGTCGCGGCGAACACCCCGGCGGTGATAACTGCGGTCTCGCTCGGCACCGCCGGGAAGAAGCCGTCGATCACCGCGATCGCGAAGATCGCCAGGTAGACCCAGGGTGAGGACATGGTCTGGTGGAGCAGGTCGAGCACGGATTGCATACGCCCGATGCTGGTGCCGGCGCCCGTGGACGCCATCGGCCGTGCGTCACTCCGGTGCCGCTACTTAAGTAGCCTTCGCCCCCGACCCCGGCTCAGGGCCCACCCCGACCGCGCCCGGTCGCCCGGCCCGCCGTCGGCGGTACGTGAAGATCGACGACGAGTTGAAGACGTCACCCCAGCTCAACCGGTGGCGGCCGACGGTCGGCATCACCCCGAAAATCACCGATGCCGAGCTGATCACCCTCGCGGTGATGCAGTCACTGCTGGGCTACCACAAGGAAGCCCGCTAGATCCGCTACGCAGCCAAGGAACTGATCCACCTGTTCCCCGACCTACCCAAGCAGCCCGGATACAACAAACGACTGCGGACCCTGACCCCGCAGATCGCTCATGTCATTCGGGTCCTGACCCTGGACACCGACCTGTGGCGGCACCCGATACGCATCGCCGACTCCACCCCTGTGGAGTGCGGACGCCCCCGTGAGACCGTCAAACGTTCCGACCTGACGGGCTGGGCCAGCTACGGCTACTGCGCCTCGCACTCACGTCAATTCTGGGGATTACGCCTGCACCTGGTCACCACCGTGCACGGGCTCCCCGTCGCGTTCGCCTTGACCACCGCCAAGACCGACGAACGCGAGATACTCGTCGACCTGTTCGACCTGGACAACGACGGCCTGCTGACCCACCCCGACGGGCTCATCCTGATCGTGGACAAGGGCCACCGCGACGCCGCCACCGAACGGTTGCTACCCCTCACGACTTTGCCGTCTCGGCGGGCTGGCCTTTCAGCGTGACCCGCTCAAGGGCGTGCTGGCCGGCCTCGGCGTGTCGGTGGCGATCACGCTGCTGCTGCTGGAGACGGTTCGCTTGCTGCGGCACCGGGCACACCGCTCCGTCGCCCACCGCTGCGGCCGCGTCAGAGCAGGTCGGCGTCGTGGACCAGGATCGCCACCTGCACCCGGTTGGCCATCCCGAGCTTGGCCAACGCCCGGCTGACGTGCGCCTTGACCGTGGCCTCGCTCATCGTCAGGTGACGAGCGATCTCGGCGTTCGCGTGCCCGCGCGCGACCTCCCGGACGATCTCCAGCTCGCGGCCGGTGAGCTGATCGAGCCGCCGCCGGGCGGCGTCCTGCCGGGCCGGGCCCCGCTCAGCGAAGGAGTCGATCAGCCGCCGGGTCACCGTCGGCGCCAACATCGCGTTGCCGGCGGCCACCGTCCGCACCGCGGCGGCGAGTTCCCGGGGCGGGGTGTCCTTCAGCAGGAAACCGACCGCCCCGGCCCGCAGCGCCCGGTGCACGTACTCGTCCCGGTCGAAGGTGGTCAGCATGATGACCTTCGCGCCGGCGGCGACGATCTCCGGCGCGGCGGCCAGCCCGTCGGTGCCCGGCATCCGGACGTCGAGCAGGACCACGTCGGGGTGGAGCCGGCGGGTCTCGACCAGCGCCGCAGCCCCGTCCGCTGCCTCGCCGACCACGGTGATGCCCTGGTCCGCCTCGAGGATCAGCCGCAGGCCGGAGCGGACCAGGTGCTCGTCGTCGACGACCAGGACCCGGATCACGACACCTCCTCGACTGGGATCAGCGCCCGGACTCGAAAGCCGCCGTCGCGTGGGCCGGCCTCCAACCGGCCGCCCAGCAACTCCACCCGTTCCCGCAGGCCGACCAGGCCCAGCCCCGCGCCGGGCAGCGCCGGCCCACCGGTCGACGGGCCGTTGTACACGTCGACCTCGATCCCGCCAGTGACGTACCGCAGGCTGACCGTGGTCTCGGCATCGGCCGCGTGCTTGTGGACGTTGGTCAGCGCCTCCTGCACCACCCGGTGCACCGTCCGCCCGACGGCCGCCGGCAGCGGGCGCGGATCGCCCTCGTCCCGCCGGTGCACCCGGAGCCCGGCGGCGCGCGACTCCCGGAGCAGCCCGTCCAACCCGTCCAGCCCGGGCAGCGGGGCCGTGTCCGTTGCCGTGGCCTGATCGGCACGTGGAGCCGGGCCGGTGCCAACGGCGGCACCATCGACGGCAGGCGCCGCGGTCTGGCGCAGGACGCCGAGCACCTCCCGCAGGTCGGTGAGGGCCTGCCGACCGGTGGATCGGATCAGCGCCGCCGCCTCGACGGTAGCCGGGTCGGCGCCGGTCACCTCCAGCGCCCCGGCGTGCACCACCATCAGCGAGACCCGATGTGCCACCACGTCGTGCATCTCCCGGGCGATCCGGGCCCGCTCCTCGGCCCGGGCCCGCTCGGCGCGGGCCTCCTGCTCGCGCTCCAACCGCTCGGCCCGGTCCCGCAGAGCGGCCAGGGCGTCCCGCCGCGCCCGGATCCAGAGCCCGACGATCAGCGGGAGGAGGAGCAGCCAGGCGAAGAGCGCCGCCGCGTTGGCCGGGGTGGCGGTGGTCAGCCGGCGCTCCCCGCCGACAGCCACCCCGACCAGCACTCCGACGCCCGCGACCAGGGCGGCGCCGACCAGGTAGCCGAGCAGCCGTCGGCGGTCGCGCAGCCGGAGGCCCGCCTGCCAGGAAGCGACCACCGCCGCCGGCCAGGCGGCCAGCACGAGCCACCCGACGGCGGCCATCGTGAACAGCGGCCAACGGCGAGCCCGGACCGCGCCGGCGGCCCACCCCGAAGCCACGGCCACGACGAGAACCAACACCCTGGGCAGCGGCGAGCGGACCCCGACCGCACCCGTCGCCGACCCCCAGACCGCGGCGGCGACCAGCACGGCGAGCACGAGAGGCGCGTACCGCTGCACGGCCCGCCGGAACACGACGGCGCGGGAGGTCACGTCCCGAGCCTAGACGATCTATTCCAAGGGGTCAGTGGTCGAACGCGATCAGGGATCATAGGACTGGCTGGCTGGTGTGCCAGTTGTGCCAGATCACGGCGGTCAACGCGAGGATGCGTTGCAGGACGCGTATGACCACGGTCCGGCATGCTCTGGTAACCGTGGTCGCGGCGGCGGTCTGGGCGGTCGTCGCTGGTTACCGCTCGTACGCGGCGATCGGTGAGTGGGTCGCTGATCTACCCGCTGATACCGCGGCTGCGCTGGGGATCGACGCAGACCGGCGGCCGTCAGAGGCCATGATCCGCAGGTTGTTGCAGGCCCTGGACCCCGATCGGCTGGCCGCGGTGATCGGTGCCTGGCTCGCCACACAGCTGCCCGCGCCGCCAGCGGGAACACGCCGGGTGATCGCCGTGGATGGCAAGACGTTGCGTGGCTCCCGCACCAGCGACACGGTCGCCCGGCACGTCTTCGCCGCCGCCGACCAGACCACCGGTGTCGTGCTGGCCAGCACCGACGTCGTCGGACTTGCGACGTGAACGAACTGGGAGACTTCCGCGTTCGTTCAGCCCAGGCGCATACCGGATCTGATCAGGCACTCGTCGCCACTATCTGCGGCTGACGCGGGCAGCCGGTCCCCGTCGTCGCGTCACCAGCGGTCGCACCGCGGTGGCCAGCCTCCTGCCGTGGCTGCGGGTCGGCGGAGGTTTACGCGGCGCGCGGAATCGCTCACAGCGCAACCCCGTGGCGGGCGACGCCGCGCACAGTACGTTCGCGGCATGGAGACGATCGAACTACTGCCCGACCTGCACTTACTCCGCTTTCCAGTCGGCCAGGCGTACCTCTGGCGGGACACCGACTCGCTCACCCTGATCGACACCGGGCCAGCCGGTTCCGGCGAGCACATCGCCGCCGCCATCCAGCGTCTCGGCACACCGGACCAGCTGCGTCAGATCGTCCTCACCCACTTCCACGACGACCACGCGGGCTCCGCCGCCGAGGTCGCCGCCTGGCACGGCGCCCCGGTGCTGGCGCACCGCCTCGACGCCCCCGTGATCCGTACGGAGGCGCCGGGGCCGCCGCCGAACTTCACCGACCAGGAGCGGGTGCTGCACGCGCAGATCGCCTCCGACCTGCCGGCGGCGCCGCCCTGCCGGGTGGACCGTGAACTGGAGGACGGCGACGTGATCGACTTCGGCGGCGGCGCCCAGGTGGTCTGGGGACCGGGCCACACCGACGGCAGCATCGGCCTGCATGTGCCGAGCTCCCGCGTGCTGTTCACCGGCGACACCGTGGCCAGCTGGGAGGGACAGGTGATCTTCGGGGTGTTCCACATCGACCGGACGCGCGCGGCGGAGTCGTTCCGCCGGTTCGCGAATCTGGACGTGGACATCGCCTGTTTCGGTCACGGCGACCCGGTGCGGTCCGACGCGTCGGCGGCGCTGCGGGCGGCAGCGGCGGAACAGCTCACCGAATGAGCCGGATCATCCCATCGGCGGACACAGAGCCGACCAGAGATTGCGGATGACGGGGGCTCGCGCTTGCGAGGTGGTCACGAAAGCGCCAATCGGGCGCCGGAGCAACGGCAGGGTCGGATGAACCGCACAGCACCACCGTGACCCACGACCGGCCATCCGCGACGGGATGGTCAGATGTCGGCCGGCCGGTCCCGCGCAGCGCGGTCCTGCCGGCCCACGCGGTCGCGCGGTCGCGCGGTCGCGCGGGCCGTACTCCCCTCCGACGCCTGGCGCACCGCGGTACCCTTTCCCCTGGTCGGCTGCTCGGTGCGAATGGGTGGAGTCTGCCCGCGAAGAACACGGGCGGGACTTATCAGTGACCCACAACTCGTTCGGGCCGGTGCGGGAGAATTGGCGGTCGACTAGTGTCCTGCGCCGGAAATTCGCCTGATAAATGGGTAGGGTGATGGGATGCCGAGAACTGGGCGTCCCACTGCGCCGCTGACGCTGACCGACGGAGAGCGAGCGACGTTGACGCGGTGGGCACGTCGGGCGAAGTCGTCGCAGGTCCTGGCGATGCGTTCGCGGATCGTCCTGGCTTGTGCTGAAGGTGCGTCGAACACCGACGTCGCAAGGGATCTCGGAGTGCATTTGTCCACCGTGGGCAAGTGGCGGCGGCGGTTTCTGAAGCTGCGGCTGGACGGACTGATGGACGAGCAGCGACCGGGCCGCCCGCCGTCGATCAGCCTCGACCAGGTCGAGGACGTGGTGGTGACGACGTTGGATCGGACCCCGCGCAACGCCACCCACTGGTCACGCACGTCGATGGCCGAGAAGTCGGGGTTGTCGAAGTCCACGATCGGGCGAATCTGGCGGGATTTCGGCCTCAAGCCACACCGCAGCGACACCTTCAAGCTGTCCACGGACCCGCTGTTCATCGAGAAGGTCGTCGACGTCGTCGGGCTCTACCACAACCCGCCCGAGCGGGCCGTCGTGCTCTGCGTTGACGAGAAGAGCCAGATCCAGGCGCTCGACAGATCCCAACCAGTCCTACCGATGATGCCCGGCATGCCCGAACGGCGCACCCACGACTACGCCCGCAACGGGATCACCAGCCTGTTTGCCGCGTTCAACATCGCCGACGGCAGTGTCATCGGCGAGTTGCATCGCCAGCACCGAGCCGTCGAGTTCAAGAAGTTCCTGATCACGATCGACAAGGCGGTGCCAGCCGAGTTGGACGTGCACCTGGTCTGCGACAACTACGGCACCCACAAGACCCCGACCGTGCGGGCCTGGCTGGCCAGACACCCCCGGTTCCACATGCACTTCACCCCGACCGGCTCGTCCTGGATCAACCAGGTCGAGCGCTGGTTCGGCCACCTCACAGAGCAGAAGATCCGCCGCGGCGCCCACAAAAGCATCCAAGCCCTGGAAGCCGACATCCGCTCCTGGATCGCCGACTGGAACCGCGACCCACGGCCGTTCACCTGGACCAAGACCGCCGAAGAGATCCTCGAATCACTCGCACGCTTTTGTAGGCGAATTTCCGGCGCAGGACACTAGTACTCCAGCCGGGGATCGTGATCATGGCTCGATGAGTGCTTGTCGGGTGTAGTGGCTGGTCTTGGCTCGGGCTTGGTGGCGGCGTCGACGGATGGACCAGAGCAGCGGTTCGGTGCGGCGGCGGGTGGGTTCGATGTTCAGGACGTTGAATAGGTGGCGTAGCTCGTTGACGGTCAGCGGGATCAGATCGGCCGGGTCGTAGCGGTGGCGGTGGTCGGCGGTCGCGGCGGCGAGGAAGGCGTGGGCGAGGATCGCGAGGGTGGTCCAGCGGTGCCAGGAGGTCCAGCGGCGGTGTTGGTGCTGGTCCAGGCCGAGTCCGGTCTTCGCGGCTTGGGTTGGGTGGGCCGCGCGGCGAGGTGCCCGTGGGTGGGGTCCTCTTCCGCGCGGCCTCCCGCCGAACCGGACGTGCGAGTTTCCCCGCATCCGGCTCTCCAATGACCTATGCCGTGAGTGTGGTGGGTTGGCCTGCGTGGATGTGGTCGTGGCAGGTGTCGCAGACGACAAGGGCTTTGCGTTTGCGTCGGGCCATGACGGCTGCCCATGCGGGCTGGGTGGGTCCGGGCGGGCCGAGCTCAGCGAGGGGTGCGGACGTGGTGCACGTTCATGTGTCCGGTCTGCTCGCAGAGCTCGCACCGCCGTTTCAGCAGGCGGTTGATCAGCTCTTTTCGAGGGTGATGCAGCCCATCCGGTTGGCGGTCGTCGATGACCGCTGTTTTCTGCCGCTGTAGAGGGATGCCCGAACCTGGCGACCAGTGGTTTCCTGCCTTCGCGGTGCAGGGTCGCCTCGAAGCAGACCCGTGGCCCGCTCGGCGTAACGATTTTGGCCTGGTGTTTGCGGGCCATCCTCGTCGGCGTCGAGTGGTGCTTGGAGGCCAAGGTCCGTAGCAGCGAGGACAGCATGACCCACCGCAGCCGGTGAAGTCGTTGGACGTCTCCGGCGAGCAGGTAGTACTGGACGATGCCCCGATACTCAGCCCCGTAGGTCGCGACGATGGTGTAGTCGTCACGGTTGATGATCGGGGTGCGGCGCGCGGGGGGCCGCGCTGGAGGTATCGGGCGCATTTGGCCTGGATCACCGACCGGGGCACCCGCAGAGCCACCTGGCCGTTGACGTTGCGTCGGCCACGGGTCAGCTTGCGGTCGTTGTGCTGGACGGTGACGTCGTAGCCGGGGAATCTCGCCGCGCCGGTGCGGGCGTGGGTGATCAGCATCTTGGCGTGGTTCAGTTCCAGCTTGAGGTCGTCACGCAGGAACTGGGTCAGCCGCTGTTTGATTTCCTCGGCTTCGGCCTTGGGTCCGGCGAACCCGAGCAGGTGGTCGTCGGCATAGCGGATGTATCGCAGCCGGCGGTAGCCCGGGTCGTTCGGGTCCGAGCTGGGCAGGGCCAGCATCGCTTTGCGCAGCGTCCTGGCTTGGGCGCGGTCGCCGCGCCTGCGGGCCTTGGCCAGCTCGTTGGCCACTTGGAGGTAGGCCGGGTTCCGGGCCCGTCGTCTCCCTCGGGTGTAGTGCGGAATCGGAACCGTCTCAACGAAGCGGTCCAGCCGGTGCAGGTAGATGTTGGACAAGATCGGGGAGGCGACCCCGCCCTGCGGCGCGCCGCTGAGCGTGGCGTTCCAGGTCCAGTCCTCCAGGTATCCGGCCTGCAGCATGTTGCGCAGCAGCCGCAGGAAGCGGAACGCGCGGACGTCGGCGCGGACCGCGGTGTCGTCCCACTTCACCCGGGTCAGCAGGTCCTGCATCCCGTCCGGGCCGGCGTCACCGGCGTGCTCCGCGATGGTCCAGCAGTTCTTCGCCGGCAACGGCGCCAACAAGCCCCGCACGAAGTCACGCACCCGGCGGCGAGGCTCCGGCCTGCGGAAGCGGTGCCCGACCGTCAACATCAGGTCGTCGAACAACCCCCGCCACCGCTGCGCGTCTACCCTGTATCCGGCGGCCACCGCTGCGTCATGGCCAGTCCACACAACCGTCCATGATCGACGGTGGCTGCCCTCATACCTGCTCCGGCCCAAAGCCTCCCGCAGCCAATGTCAACATCCCCGGCTGGAGTATTAGACAGCTAGCGACGGCGGACGGCGTCGAGGTAGGCGCTGATCGCGTCCCGGTTCCTGGTGAGGCAGCGGATCCGCGAGTCCATCTGCTCGCGTTCACGCTCGAGGGTCGCTATCAGGTCAGGGGGCGCGTTCGAGAGGTGGATTGTGCACGGGTTTTCGAGGCATGGAAGAACGTCCTTGATGATCTTGGTTGGCAGGCCTGCGTCGAGCAATCCACGGATCTGCATGACGCGGTCGACCAGGGGCTCGCCGTAGTCCCGGTAGCCGTTCGCCGCTCGGTCCGGAAAGAGCAATCCCTGCTGCTCGTAGTAGCGCAGCAGGCGAGCGGACACGCCTGTTCGTTCAGCCAGCTCGCCGATCCTCACAGTGACGCACCTCTCGACCGCTGTCCTTCACACTGATGTCAATGTTTGAGCATAGCCTTCGTGACAGTTCCCAGATCGCGCGCGCCTTCACCGGTTCCCGCCGCTGCCCCGACGGCGAAGGCTCAGCTGCGCGCGGTGGTCGCGTCGACCATTGCGATGACGACCGAACGCCGATCTGCCACTCTGGCTGTGCTGTCGGTGGCACAGTTCCTGATCGCCCTCGACTACTCGATCATCTATATCGCCCTGCCCAACATCGCGAGCGACCTGCGCCTCGAACCCGCGCTCGCCCAGTGGGTCATCAGCGCCTACGCCGCCTTCTTCGCGGGATTTCTGATCGTCGGCGGCCGCCTGTCGGACCGGGTCGGACCCAAGCGCCTCTTCATCGTCGCGACCATCGCATTCGGCGCGGCCAGCGCGATCGGCGGTGCGGCGCAAGACGGAACCTTGCTGCTGATCGCCCGCAGCGCCCAAGGGCTGGCCGCGGCCCTTCTGCAGCCCGCTGTCCTCGGTCTTATCGGCACGACGTTCCCCGCAGGGCCGTCGCGGAACAGGGCGCTGGCGGTCTGGGGCTCAGTTGGAGCGTCAGGGCTCGCCGCCGGCGCCGTTCTCGGTGGCCTTCTCACCACAGCGTCGTGGCGGCTGACCTTTGTCATCAACGTCCCGTTGACGCTCCTGTGTGCGTTGGGCGCGGCCGTCTGGGTCGGCACAATCCGGGACCGCGCTGCAGGTGACCGCATCCCGACGCTCGCGTCGGTGCTCGGCACCTGCACCGCGCTCACGTTGCTCCTTGGACTCACCCTCAGCCCTGGAATGGGCGGGAACTCTATATTGCCCGTCGCCTGCCTCGGCCTCGCGCTGGCTCTGTTCCTGGGATTCGTCCGCAACGAAAAGACCTCTCGCAACGTCCTGATCCAGCCCGTCCTCCGGCGCACGGGCTCGCTGCGTACCGGAGCGGCGGCGACCGCGCTGTACATGGCGAGCGTCGGTTCCGAGTTCTACCTGCTCACCCTTCTCCTGCAAAATATGAAGGACTACACGCCCTTGCGGGCAGGGCTCGCGTTCCTCCCGCTGGCACTCATGGTCACCGCGGGGAGCGCGACCGCGGGTCGCGCCATTGGACGGTTCGGCCCAGCCACCGTGCTCATCGGCGGGTTCGCCACCGCAACCCTGGGCCTTGCCTGGCTCTCACTCACCCTGCACGGGGACTCATACGTCATCGACTTGCTCCCCGGACTGGTCCTCAGTGGATTTGGGCACGGGGCCATTTATACCGCGATGTTCGTCATCGGCACCCGCGACGTGCCATCCGCGCAGCAGAGCACGGCAGGTGCCTTGCTGACGACATCCCAGTACCTATCGGGGGCCCTTACGGTGGCCGTCCTGACGCTCACGCTCGGCCCGTCACCGGACTACCTGAACTTCCGGACCGCCTTCCTCGTCACCACCGCGGCGGCCGCGGCGGGCGCCGCCCTCGTCCTATTGCAGCGGCGTCGCCTCGAGGCGGCCGGACTGCGCCGCCGGCAGGATACCTTCGGTGAGACACCAGCCGACGCCACCACCAGCACGGTCGAGGGCCAGCCGGACGAGCCCTAACTGGGCGTTTTGATCACCCCCACTACGTATTGCTGCTTTCGTGGGCCTGTCGCCGGTGAGGCGTCGGCAGGGTCGAATGATTACCACTGGGACCAGGCTCACCTGATTGATGCCGATGCGAGATGCCCTGCTTTGATCCGCAGATCGTGTCTGGTTCGAAAGTTCGGCAATCGTCGGACCCAACTGCGATCCACAATCTAGTCCACAGCAGACGTGTCGTATGGCCGAGCGACCCGCCTACCCCTCCGACCTGTCCGACGCCCGCTGGGCGCTGATCGCACCACGGCTGACCGCCTGGCGCCAGGCCCGCACCGACGCCGGGATCGGCGGACGTACCGCCACCCACGACCTGCGGGAGATCTTCAACGCCATCCTCTACGTCAACCGCACCGGCATCGCCTGGCGCTACCTGCCCCACGACTTCCCGTCCTGGCAGACCGTCTACGGCTACTTCACCGCCTGGACCGCCGACGGCATCTTCACCCAGCTCAACTACGACTCACCGGCCTGGCCCTCGCCAAGGCCGGACGCGCCACGCAGCCGTCGGCCTGCGTCATCGACACCCAGAGCGTGAAGACCTCCACCAACCACCACTGGCCAGCCAGGGCATCGACGCCGGCAAGAAGATCGTCGGACGCAAACGCGGCATCGTCACCGACACTCTCGGCCTGCTGCTCGCGGTCATCGTCACCGCCGCCAGCGCCAGCGGCAACACCATAGGCATCAACCTGCTGGAACAAGCCGAAGCCGCCCACCCCGCCCCGGCCGAGACCTGGGTCGACGCCGGCTTCAAGAACAGGGTGATCGAACACGGCGCCACCCTCGGCATCGACGTCGAGGTCGTCGCCAAAAGACCCGCACATCAAAGGGTTCTCGGTGGTCAAACGCCGATGGGTCATCGAACGCACCCTCGGCTGGATCATGCTGCACCGGCGCCTGGCCCGTGACTACGAAGCCCTACCCGACAACTCCGCCAGCATGATCCAAATCGCCAAGTTCGACAGCCTTACCAAACGCGTCACCAACGAAACCACCCCAGCCTGGCGAGACGACTGAAGGCAGCAATCACTCGCAAAATACGTGAATCGGACGCCCTCTAACAACCAGCCGGAATGGCACGAGGGCCGCTCGCCGGAGCCTGATCAGCGACGGGGGTACGTGACGGGCCCCGTGTGCCGGGGCATCACTGGTCAACGCCGCGCCCGACGGCGGCGCGGAGCCCCGGAGAGATGGCGGTCACCTTGATTGCCAACGCTCGTTGGAATACGCTCGTTGGCAAACAGGCGTTGGCCACACGGCGTGACCACGCCTCGAGTCTAGGAGGTGGAAGCGATGCACGTGATGATTCGTCGATACAAGATGAGCGGCTCGATGGACGACCTGATGCGCAAGGTCGATCAGCAGTTCGCGGCGCAACTTTCCGCAGGAGCACCCTCGGACATCGGAGCGCCGGTTGAGGTGCCGGCGGGAATCGTGAGCTACCAGGCCGTACGCACCGGCACGGACACTCTGCTGACCATCACGGTGTTCGACTCCGAGGAGTATCTCGAGCGGGCTCAGCAGGGGGCTGCGGCAATCCGCAGGAGCCTCGCCGAGTTCAACGTCGAGGAGATCGAGACGTTCACGGGCGAAGTCGCGATCCACCGCGCCAGCGAAAAGCTGCTGCCCTCGGTGCGGCCATCCGCTTAGGCTGTTGGTGAGGCGGCGGTAGCAGATCAGGGTGCTGGCGATGGTGGCGAAGGCCTCGTAGTGGTCGCCTTTGCGGTCGTAACGGCGGACAAGGCGCCGGTGGCGCATGAGCCAGGACAGGCACGACTCGACGATCCAGCGGTGACGGCCCAGACGCTGGGAGGACTCGATGCCCTTGCGGGGCGATACGGACTGTAATTCCTCGCTGGCGGGCCTCGGCGCGCAGTTCGCGGGTGTCGTACGCCTTGTCGGCGTGCAGCTTGTCCGGCCGCCACCGGCGGCGTCCGGCCGGTGTGCGGATCGCGGGACGCTGTCGAGCACGGGCAACAGCAGGCTGCTGTCGTGAACGTTCGCGGCGGTGACCAGCAACGCCAGGGGCAAGCCGGCCCGGCCGCAGACGACATGGACCTTACTGCCCGGTTTGCCGCAGTTGACCGGGTTCGGCCCGGTCATGTCGCCCCCTTTCCCGCCCGCACGCTGATCGAGTCGACCACCGCCCGCGATCAGTCGATCCGGCGGTCACTGCCGAGCCGGTCCAGGGTCGCCTCCCGGTCGTCCACCCGCCGCCGACCACCACCCTGCCGACGAACCGGCGCGGACGGGATCAACGGCGCCGCGATCTCCCACAGATCATCCGGCGCCAAGTACGGATCATGGCTTGGTCCACGGAAGCAGATCATGCCGGAGCTAAACGATCATCCAAATAAGACATTCTCCTAGTCCGCCGACGACTGACGGCCGGTCGCCGGGTCGGAGCGCGCTTGGCGCCACCACCAGGGTCACGCGGCTCGACGCAGGGCGACCCTTCTCGCACCTACCGAAGGATTGGATTGACCATGGTAGAGCTGCCCAGCAGCCCGCTCGCCGACGTCGATCCCGAGTTCGAGCGCATGGCGCTGGAAACGGGTGGCCTCACCTATCAGCTGACCGGGACGAGCATCCGGGAAAAGCTGTTGCAGAACCTCACTAACGATGTCTGTCGACTCCAAATGGGCCTGGCGTTCGAGCTGCATGTCACGGCCGCGAACATGCACGGCATCCCGTACGCCGACCTGCTCGCCTTGATCAGGTTCGTCGCGCCGTACGCCGGCTACCCGGCTGCGGCCGATGCCCTGGCGCGACTGAAAGAGGTCGCGACCAGCATCGGCATGGACACGACGGCAGACGAGACGCTGACGGTGGAACCCGGTGACGGGAAACCCATCGAGAGCCTCCACGCGACCGATCCGTGGATGGTGGAGTTCCTCGCCTCACGCACCCACCGTGCCTGGTCTGAGGAGCGATTGAGCCGACGCGAACGTGCCTTCATAGCGCTGACCACCGACGTGAGCCAACAGACCCTCGGACATTCGTTCCGGCGGCACACACGACTCGCGCTGGACGCGGGCGCCACCAGGGACGAGGTTCGCGATGTGGTCAGGTTCTGCGCGGAAATGAGCCTGGCGAAGGCAGTCACCGCATTGGCTGAGCTCGACGTCGTCCTCGCCGAGTTGTAAGCGACCCAGAGCCTCCCGACCACCCACGTCACTGGCATGCAGGGGTGACGCTGGTGGCGGCGGTGATCGTCACGGAGCGACCGTCTAGTGCGGACGGCAGCGCGGGTCCTCCGCGATCACCTCCATTAAGCCAGACTCCCACGCCCGGTCGGCGGTGATGGCGGCCGCAGGGTGCACCATCTCGGCCGTGACGGTGATGGGACGAGACTCACCCAAGAAAGCGAGGAATACCATGATCGACAAAACACCAGCCAGTACTGCGTTCGCTCTCGGTGGCGCTCCTGATCACGGCGGGCCGGATTCAGGAAAAGGTGATGCGCGAGACCGGCGAAGGTTTCTTGCTGGCGCCGCAGCGCTGACGGGCGGCGCCCTGCTCGGGCCCGCCGTGAATGTGACGACTCCCGCAGGCGCTGCGCCGACGAGCGGGTCGGCACTGGCTGATGATCCAAAGGCGTTGCGCACGCCGGATGAGCGGTTCGCTCATCTGCCGGATTATCCGTTCAAGCCGAATTACGCCCGGATCAAGCTCGGCGATGGTTCCGGTGCCGAACTGCGGATGCACTACCTCGACGAACGGCCGCGTGATCCGGCGAAGGCGTCCGGGGAGACTGTCCTGCTGTTGCACGGCAATCCTTCCTGGAGCTATCTCTACCGGCACGTCATCCCGCCCCTGGTGGCGGCGGGACACCGCTGTGTAGCCCCGGACCTTGTCGGATTCGGCAAGTCCGACAAGGTCGTGGACCGTTTCGCGTACACCTGGCAGAGTCACGTGGAGTGGCTGCGCGAAGCCGTGTTCGATCGCCTTGACCTGCGTGATGTAACTATGGTGTGCCATGACTGGGGCGGCATGGTGGGGCTGCTTCTATTGGCGCAGCATCCGGACCGTTTCCGGCGCGTTGTCGCCTCGAACACCGGACTGAGGGAAGGGGGCGGGGATCTCGGCCCGGGCTGGGAGCATCTCGCGAAGTGGGTGCAGTTCACCCAACGGACCAAACAGCTCGAGCCAGGACAGATTGTCGATGGCTTCTCCCTCACCCATCTCGATCCCGCTGTGCAGGCCGCCTACAACGCGCCCTACCCTGACGACAGGTACCTGCATGGTGTCCGCCGGTTCGCCGCGATCATCCCCATCACGGAAAACGACGAGGCGAACCCAGCGATCAGAGCTGCCTGGAAGGTGCTGGAAAGTCTCCAGACGCCGTTCCTATGCGCATTCAGCGCCGAGGACCATGTCACCCGGGGTGACCATACGTCCCTGAGTGGGCGTATCCCGGGCGCTCAAGGCCAGCCCCACACCGCCATCGCTGACGCCGCCCACTTCGTTCAAGAGGACCAGGCGGCTGAGTTCGCCCAGGTTGTCGCCGATTTCATTAGCTTGACTAGCTAGTCGGTTACTTCGCGCAGCAACGAATTGCGTGCGCGATTGCCGATCGAAGCGAAATGCCGTGAGGGGGCGGCCCACGGGCCGGCCAGGATGGCCTTTCCACACGGGCCCGGCGGGCCGCCTCCTGCCCAGGTCGCGGCGCCAATAACTGTTGTCTCCTGACGCGACAACTCAGGCGCACGACAACTCACGCTGCCATCCACGCCTGATAGACGCGGAGCGGCTCTGGTGATCGAGCTGGGTGATTCGAGATTCCAAGCACCGGGCGGCCATCTCCCGGTGATGATCAGGCTAAGGGTCGGGTGGCCGGAGGGAGTCTCACCCTCCGGCTCCCACAGGACCGTGCGTAACGATCTCTCGTTACACGGCTCTTGTCATCCTGGTCACCAGAACGTCGGTGTCCATGTCCAGTGAGCGAAGAGCCTGGGGTGCTGGCGGGTGATGCGTTGCCAGCGCTCGTGGGCCTTCTTGAAACTTCTGGAGCCGTTTGAACTTCTTGCGGATCCGTCGCACCAGGTAGGCGTTGATGCGTCGCAGGAGGGGAAACAGCGCGGAGCGGTAGAAGGCCCCGTAGTACTGCAGCCAGCCGCGCACGACCGGGTTGGTCCGTTGCGCGAGTTCAGTGAAGGTCAAGTGCGTCCGCATGTGAAGCCGCCAGGAGCGGACTTCTCCGCTGATCTTCTTCAGGGCGTCCTTGCTGATCGCGGGCTACCTATTGACTGGTGCTACGACCGCAGCCAGGCCAGGCTTGGTCGAGGTGACCGGTGGGGTCGCTCTCATCGCGGCTGCCCACCGCAGGTTCGCGGGAGAAGGCGCTCGGGCAGGGCCGGTTCGGCACCGACCGCGACGGCTACCAGGCCATGCTCGCCGCCGGCCGCAAGCACAAGGACCGCCTGTGGGCGGTCGAGGGCTGCAACGGCATCGGCCGGCACGTCGCTCAACGCCTGGTCGCCGACGGCGAGACAGTCGTGGACGTGCCCGCGAAGCTGTCCGCCCGCGCCCGCGTGTTCGCCACCGGCCAGGGCCGCACGACCGACCCGGTCGACGCCCGCAGCGTCGCCGTGGTCGCCCTGCGCACCGAAGGCCTGCGACAGGTCGTCACCGACGACACCACGGTCGCGTTACGGCTGCTCGTCGACCGCCGTGACCAACTCGGCCGCGCCCGCACCGACGTGGTCTCCCGGCCGCACCACCTGCTACTCGAACTGGTGCCCGGCGGCGCGAAAAAGGACCTGTCCGCCCAGCAGGCCCGCGCCCTGCTGGGCACCGTGCGCCCACGCGACGTGGTCGGCAAGACCCGCCGCCGGCTGGCCTCCGAGCTGATCGGCGAACTCGTCGTCATCGACAAGAAAATCAAAACCGCGAAACAGGAACTCACCGACCTGGTCAACAGCACCGGAAGCCGGCTGATGGACCTGACCGACATCGGACCGTCCGGCGCCGCCCGCCTGACCGGGCGACATCAGCGACATCGCCCGGTTCACCAGCCGCGCCCACTTCGCCTCGTGAAACGGCACCGCACCGATCGACGCCTCGTCCGGCGACCAGAACCGGCACCGCCTCTCCAGAGCCGGGAACCGGCGCATCAACCGCGCGCTGCACATCACGGCCATCGTCAAACTGCGCCATGACACCGAAGGCCGCCGCTACTACCGGCGCAGACTAACCGCGGGCAAAACCCCGATGGAAGCCCTACGGGCACTGAAGCGGCGGCTGTCCGACATCGCCTATCGGCAGATGCTCGCCGACGCGAAGCCGGTCAGGACGGGTCCGGGAGGACACACGGGGGCGACTCTAAAATCCAGCGCGGCCGACCTGAACCCCGAGATCGACACTTCGGAAAAGTCACTTCCCGGACCCGCCACACCCCAGCCTAGAACATCCCTCTTG
Organism: Micromonospora phytophila; assembly: GCF_023656545.1. GTDB lineage: Bacteria > Actinomycetota > Actinomycetes > Mycobacteriales > Micromonosporaceae > Micromonospora > Micromonospora phytophila. The sequence goes on from NZ_JAMOKF010000003.1 coordinate 82,143, forward strand.
ATCATCACTTGATGACACACAGAGGCGCTCTCGAGCCTCTGCCGCCTAAGGCGACGCCCGGCGCGCGCGGGCCAAATGAGAGCCGAACGACCAGCGTGGGCAGCCGATGCGAGAGCGGTGGGCCGAGCGTCTGACCGAGCCTCACCAGGCGGCGGTCATGGAGAAAGGTCAACAAGTAGCCGATGTGTGGGCGTTGCGACCAGCGGCCGGCAGTGGCGGAGAAGCCGCGGCTCGCGGCCGGGCTGGCCGGCTCAGAGGGTGCCGGTGCGGGTTATCGTCGCAGCGCCGCCTACCAGAATCCTCGGACCGGTCGGGCTCTGGCGGGTGGAGGCGGTGATGGTGGCGGGGTTGCCGAGAGCGTCGCCCATGTCGACGCTGAGGTCGGTGACGCCGCGGTCGGCTAGGTGGGCGGCGAGGCAGGCGGTGCTGTTGGCGTTGGCGATGTCCTCGGGGACGCCGATCGAGGGGGCGAACATACGTGCCATGACGCGGCCGGAGCTCGTCGGCGCCGAGTGGACGTAGCAGCCGAGTAACCCGAGCTGGTCGCAGGCCGCGCGGAGCCGGTTGAGGTCGGGGGCGAGAGCTGCGACGGCTTCGGGCGTGGCAACCGGGACCAGCATCCGAGCCCGGCCCAGCGAGGCGACGCAGGCGCCGGGGGCGAGCACGTCGGGGCCAACGCCGAGGGCGGCGAGCACGAGA